>NZ_RJVA01000013.1:0-300000 GCF_003751385.1 Desulfosoma caldarium
CATATAACCCCGATTCAGGCACTCAAAAATTGGCAACAAAAAAGACCTCAACTTTTTGTGAAATCGGTTCATGACTTTGCGGGACCTGACAGGTAGGTCATCAACAGGGTGGTTGGGACCTCCAGTCCACGACGTTCTTTGATCGGCACACGCGTGCCAGGTAAAGTTTTGGGTCGCGGCGCCGGTCTTCAGCCAGCCCCACCCCCCGCTCACTCCTGCGTAAGCGCCAGTCCACACCGCGGCACGTTTCTCGTCGCGACCGCGAAAGCGGAAGACCACTTTTTGAACCTGTGGCTAAAAACTAAAGGTCTGACCCCATGTCGCTCATGTTCCACGTGGAACACCGAGGCAATATCGGCGAGCTTTTCTTCCCCTCGCCTTCCATGCTAGCCTTTTGGGGACGCGTTGATTCCCCATCCGCCTTCAACAATAAGCATCGCTCAGGAGGGTCCTTATCATGAAAACCTACCGACAGGAACTCTGGATGCACGTCCCGTCCCGAAGGGGTTTTGTAAACATCACCCATCAGGTGGAAGACGCCGTCCGATCCAGTGGCGTTCAGGACGGTTTGGTTCTGGTTAACGCCATGCACATCACCGCTTCGGTCTTTATTAACGACGACGAACCCGGCCTGCACCAGGACTACGAACAGTGGCTGGAACAGCTCGCGCCCCATGAACCCGTGAGCCGCTACCGCCACAATCGCACCGGCGAAGACAACGGCGACGCCCACCTTAAGCGGCAGATCATGGGCCGAGAAGTGGTGGTGGCCATCACCGACGGCCGCCTGGATCTGGGACCCTGGGAACAAATCTTTTACGGCGAATTTGACGGAAGACGTCGAAAGCGCGTCCTCATCAAGATCCTCGGCGTCTGAAAGCGCTGTTGCGGCAGGTCCGTGCCCTTTGGACGCGCCTGTTTCGGCACTCCGTGCGCTCCATAACTCCCTCAGAGCCGTTCCATGGCTTCGGGAGGGTCCGCGCCGGGCGGACGAATCTTTCGTTGCACCTCGCCCATCAGGTTTTCTTTTTCCACGTCCGTGAGCCCTCGCGAGGGCTCTAGCACTTCAAGGGGCGCCTCTGTGGTCCCGTAAATCGTCCAACCCGTCAGAATGCCGCGCCTTTTGGTCACGATTTGTGACTGCATCCATCCCGCATCCCCGATGACCAAAGCAAAACAAAAGGAGCCGTACACCGTCTCAAGAATTCGGGCTCGGCCCACCGGTGCGTCCGTCAGCACGGTCACGGTACCTTTCTTCAGCTCTTCCGGGTCCCAGACCGTGTCCCAAAGGACCGTCAGGCCATCGATGCGGATTTCCCTTTTTAGCACCGGGCGCCGGACCTTTGAGGCCACATATTCGAGCACCGTACGATGGTTGGTTTCGTCCACGGGAGAAAATCCATGGTATTGAAGGTCTCCGTGGGAATGAATCCATCCGTTGATCAGGCGTCCCGCTCTCAGATTCTCCTGAAAGGCCAAAAGATCCGCCGTGTCCAGGCGCGCGTACTGAAGTAAATTTGCGGCATTGCGAGGCAGCCCGATGTCCGTGATCACCTCGGGGCGTTCTTCTTCACCCAAGGTGAATCCGTACCATTCATAACTTTCTCCGTAAAGTTCCCGCACCGCCGCGGAAATGGCGTAGGCCTTGTTTCGCGCATACCCCGTCATTCGCACGCACTCGGGCAGGCTGCCCAGCGGCACTTCCAGCACGGTGGGCCTTTGAAGCGTCGAAAGCTTTTTGATTCGCATGCCCCCGTCCTTCCTCAGGCCAGAGCCGCCTTGACCTGCATGGCGTTCACTTCGTAGTCTCCCGTATGTGTTCCCGGCAAGGAAAACATGGGCTCCAAAAGCACACGATGAAGAATGCTCGTGAGCCCTCGCGCTCCCACCCCTTCCTGCTCGGCGCGCCGGGCCACCTCCAGCACCGCTTCTTCCGTTAACCTAAGCCGAATTCCCCACGCCTCAAAATCCTTGATAAAGGCCTGCAGGGGACTGTCCTCGCTCTTGATCAAGATGTCTCTTAAGTTGGACGTGGTCAGGGAATTGAACACCACGCGCACGGGCAATCGGGCCATGAGCTGCCTTTCCATGCCGTAGCGCACCAAATCGTCCGGCACAAGAAATTCCCGCCACAGGCCCTTCAAGCCCTGTCGCTCCATACGCTGCTGGACCATTTCCTGAAGGCTTTCAAAAGCGCCACCGGCAATGAAGAGCACGTGGCGAGTGGAGAGAGTCAGGCGATCCCGGCCCCATTCAATGGTGTTTTCCATGCCTTCAAGAATCTTGAGCAGGCCTTTTTGCACGCCTTTGCCGGACACATCCTTGGTCAGCGTCTTTTCCGAGGCGATCTTGTCGATCTCGTCCAGGTACACCATGCCTGTTTGGGCCGTCAACGTGTGCCCGCCCGCCGAAATCAAAAGGTCCACCAAAATGTCCGAGGCACTTTGACCCACGTAGCCGGTTTCGCTAAACTTGGTCAGGTCTTCCACCACAAAGGGAACACCCACCAATCGAGATGCCACTTCGCACGAATAGGTCTTGCCGCAGCCCGTCGGGCCAACGATCAAGATATTGGCTTTGGGCGTCTTGACCCTTTGCAGAGCCTTTTCCACATCGCCCCCCACCTGGCCCGCCGCTTCCCGCAAGGCCGCTCCCAATCGACGGTAGTGGTAGGCAATGGCCGTCGCCAGAATCTTCTTGCCCCGCTCCTGCCCGATGACAAAACGATCCATTTCCGCTTTAAGCTGCGAAGGCGTCTTGTTAAAGCCGGTGATGTGCTCCACGGTCTGAATGGTCTTGCGCTCCCGCACACCATCCATCTTCTCTTGAATTTTCCACCGACTTTCAGGCGCCAACGGTTCAGCCACGGAGCATCTCCTTACCTCAGCGCTTGGCGGCATAGTAACGGTATAGGAAAGCAAAACTGTATCGAGAAAGAATCCATGGCGGAATGGTGGATTTCAAGGCATAGAGCGGACGGCTCAGCAAAAGGTCCGCCCGCGAAGCGGCCCATGGCAGGTAGGGGCTGTCGACGCGCCTGAGGATTTCCATGACTCCGCCAAAGAATTGTGGATCCACGAGGCCAAAAAGCGCACCGCACGCCCCGGCCTTTCGAATTTCGCCCTGCATCAAAGCCTGGGACACCGTGTGTTCCACCGGTTCTCGATCCAGCGCGATCAACAGATCCCTAGGCTGCAGGTGATCACGTTCTAAGATCAGGGCGACGCGACTGAAGCGGTCCGGCTGGAAAGACTCTTGGCCTTTGTCCTGGGCCCTGTGGCGCTTGATTCGATCCCTTTTGTGCCTAGGTCCAGGCATTGGTGACGGGAATGTTTTCTGAAAGCCGCCGTGCATCCTGCGCAGAAACCCTCAAATCGTCGAAATTAATCTCGCGCTCTATGGCGCTCAGCCCTTCCAGACTGTGATAGCCGTTTCTTTTTCTGGCGTCGTAGCCGTGATACAGGGCATTCAGACCGTCCTCGATGGACCGAAAGATATCCCGGGCGTTAAATGTTCGTCCCCGCGGCGCATGCCCCAGGCAGATCCTCTGCCACGGCTGATAGCGCGCCAAAAGTGGATGCTTGTACTTTTCCACCACCACCGGCCACAAATCCACCGAGGATACTGCCACGCGGCAATCCGGAAAAAGGTAGAGGCGCTGGTAGTAGTCCATGAGCGCGTAACGGCCCGTTCTTTTGTAGACCACCAGAGCACCATCGAAGGGTCTGTGAAAGAAACCGAATCCGTTCACTTCCAGCGCCCCCCGTGTCAGCACATACAGCATCAAGGCGCGCCCTAGCTTCGGCCACGATGCAAACCCATCCAAGGTCTCGCGAATCCAACTCTCTTCGGCAAGAACCGCCTCTCGAGCCTTCCCGATCAAGGCCGTCTCCACAGCTTCCAGTAGATCTCGCCTGGTAACCCTCTGAACACCCTTGCTTTGAAAGACACGGTCCGCGGCCGGCATTTCCGGGGCCTCAACAAACCGCGGCGACGCCTCCATCTCTTCCACCCCGCGGACGTAACGCGTCGGGACCCGCACCTTGTCCGCCAACCACGCCGCCAGGGCCGCTCGCCTGTTTTGTGCGGCCTTGATCTTTAGCGGGACACGCACGAACCGAGGAAGCACCTCAAAGAGAACCATCTCCACAGGCTTTAACCCAAAACGCAGAAGCCGGGGCCTTTGAGCGGAACTCAGGTCTCGAAACCATGTTTTTCGCCGCTTCTGGGCCATGTGAGGAAAAAGCTCAGAGGCGTGTCGCACCACATCCTGCCACGACACCGTCTCCACGTAGGCCGTCCCTTCACGCAAGAGGATTCGCGGCTTGACCTCAAGGCCGCTCAACCCCTCGGCTTCCGCAGACAATGGCTCGAACCCCTGAAGCTCTTCAACAATCTGGGGATCCAGGGGACAGGGAAGGTACATTCTCCCCTGGTCCATCAGAGCCTCATGGATTTTCTGAAAAAAGCGCGACTTTTGGCTCGCTCGCCGCCGGCCAGGCACGGCCACTACCCCCTTGGGGTTCCCCCTTCTTGAGGTCTCAACACCCTTACGGCCACGTAATAATATTTTTCGCCTTCCTCCGTCTGTTCCACTCGGGCCTTTTCCAAAGGGTCACCTTCTGCGGGCCGTCCGGCGCAGAGCAGGACACCGTCTTCCATCTGAAACAGGATTTCCTCCAAAATTTCCCGCTCTTCCACGGAAAGATCCTGGCGTGACAGCACGGCATTTACCAATTCCTGCAACGTCCGGCCTTCGTAGGTGCCCGGCTCGAACACTTCCAATAGCCCTTCGGCCGCCTGACCCGGTAGGACCTCCACGACCAATGGCACCGGAAGTTTTCGCGATTCCTTATCCGTCTCGTCCTGCACGTGAAGTTTCATGGTGCACCCCAAGCGTTTGGGAATTTTCTCGTATTGTGACATGGATTTCTCAGAAGTCAAAAAGGCCGCCTGCTTCGGCGAATTCTTCGGCGGGATTTTCACTTCGCTCTTCGACGACAAGGCACGGCGGCTGCGCCCCAACGGCGCCTTCGGGCAACGCCCGCGTCTTTCGGCGCTCAGGGCCTTTGCTCGACGACGGCCTCAACAATAGCTCGAACTCGCGGGTGCTCCTGCAGGGTCTTTAAGGGGAGAGGCAATTTGCGACGCCAATTGGGATGTTCATGAACCGTTCCCGGCACATTCACCTGGTCGATCATGCCGCATAGGTCTTCCAAAGACACGGCCAGCAATTTGGATCCGGAGGCTGCAAGATAACGATAGAGCGCCGCCGCTCGTAAAGGGGCGAGCCGTTGTTCCTCTTTCTTCCGTTCCTTTTGCGTGGGTCCAGGTTCTTCGTGGTATCCCCAGGAACGCAAGAGAACACGCAACGCCTTCTTGTCAGCAACCCGCCGTCGCGCCAACGCCCTTCGAACCTGAGCACTGGGGTAAAGCTGCAGGCGCCTTCGAAGCCGAAGGTCTGTTCCCTGCCAAAAGCCTTCCAGCGTGGGGAGATCATGGGTGGCAAACGAGGCCATGGATTGGGTTGGATAGTGGCTTGGTGGAGGAAAGGTGCCGTCTTCCATTCTTTCAAAAAAACACAGTCGGCATCCAAACAGGCCGGCCTCTTTCATCGCCTCTCGAATACGTTGAGGCACGGTTCCCAAGTCTTCGCCCACAATGACGCACTGGTTTCTTTCACTTTCCAGAAGCACGATCCCCAATAGCTCCTGCAACGGATAGCGCACATAGGCTCCGCTGCGCGGGTCCTTTCCGGCCGGAATCCAATATTGGCGCATGAGCCCCATGACATGATCCATGCGCAAGGCCCCGAATTCCCTCATATTGGCGCGCAGCATGGCGACAAACGGTTCATACGCTCGCTGCCTGAGTCTTTGTGGTATCCAAGGGCAAACCCCCCATTCCTGACCGTTGGGGTTGAAGTCGTCTGGCGGAGCTCCAACGCGCACGTCTCGAGCATAGCTGTCAGGGTCCAGCCAGGTGTCCAGCCCGGCCGGGTCCACGCCCACGGGTAAATCCCCATATAGACCGACGGCCAAGCCTCGTTCCCATGACCGGTGCCCGCAGGAAGCCAGTTGTTCTCGAGCGATCCACGCCAGATATTGATGAAAGGTTACCGCGTCCCTGTGTTCCGACGCAAACCGAGACACCGCGTCGCTTGCCTTGTCCTGGTAGGCCTTTGGCCACAGAGGCCACCCCCACACGGCCGCATTCAGGGCACGAAAATGGGCGTCCAGAGCGTGAAATACTCCGTAGTCCTCAAGATCTTTTCCTTCCATGGCCACAAAGCGCAGAAACTTTTGGGCCCGTTCCGATGCTGTTTTCAGGTGATGCTCACAAAAATGGTGGAAAAGCCTCTGTAAAGCCCGGCGCTGCATGGCCCATACGCGATCGTAGTCCACCAAGGAAGACTCCCGGGCCACACAGCACGCTTCCTGAAAGTCCTTTTCCCCGCACCAGCGGCGCACCTCCTCGCATTCCTCAAATTCCGGCACCGCTTCCACGTCGATATACCACGGCTGCAGGAATCGTCGGCTGGATGGCCCATAAGGACTGACCTTGGACGGATCTTCGGGAAACAGAAGCCCTAGGGGATTGATGCCCACAAAGGCGGCGCCAAGATCCGCAGCCCAATCGATCAGCGCCTTGAGATCGGAAAAGGACCCGATTCCCCAGTTTCTTTCGGACCGCACACTGTAAAGCTGCCCCGTAAGGCCCCATAGCTTTCTGTCCCCTCGCAAGGCTTCCGGCAGGTAGGCCCGATGAGGCACGATGATGAGGCGCTGTCGAGCCACGGACTCCCCATGAGGCCCTTGCAGATGCACTTCCAGATCATGGTACCCACAGCTCACTCGCACCCAAAGATAAAGAAGGCGCCGAAGATATGACCTTCCCCCGTGATCCATGGCTTCCAGGCCGGGAAGCGCCGCCAGGAATCCTTCGCCCTGGCTCTCCGACCCATCTTCACGCCGCAGGTGCCAACGGTATTGGCCGTAAGCTAAGGGCTCCGGAAGGGTGAGCACCACGGCCACGGGGTATGTTCCTTCGGGCACCACGTGTACAGGGTCCACCGCGTTCCGACACGACCGTTCGGCAAGCTCGTCAAGAATGTTCAGCAGGTCTTTTGGAGTTTCCGCCCAATAGCCAAGAGCGGAAAGGAGGGCCTTGAGCGTGTCGTCTTCCACGTCCTGTTCTCGTCCCCAGCCGTCCTCATACCGCGGCTCAATTCCGCACAGGGCGGCAACGCGTCTCAAGAGTGCTCGCTCTCCGTTTAACGTGTTATCCAAAGGCACCTCCATTGGCCCTATCCATTGACCCACTGTCCCATTTTTCAGATCAGGGCACTCGGTTTCAGAATTCAAAGAGCAGCAGTGGTGGGTCGTAAAATGTCGGAGGCTCCACTCCCAGAAGCTGCATCAGTGTGGCCGCAATGTTGGTAAGCCCCGGATCTTTCACCGAAGGGTCGATGCGCATCTTCACCACTTGCGACGCACTGTAAGCGATGAACCATACGGGGTTCAGGGTATGGGCCGTCTTGGCTTTGGGTTCCCCGTTGGGATGGCGCTTGACTCGACCCGTCTTTTTGTCCACTTCATACATTTCCTCGGCATTGCCGTGATCGGCCGTGACCAGTAGAACGCCCTGGGTGTCCTGCACTGCTTTGATAATCCTTCCGAGGCAAAGGTCCACCGCTTCCACGGCCACGATCGCCGCCTGATAGACGCCCGAGTGCCCCACCATATCGCCGTTGGCAAAGTTCAGGCGTATGAAATCATAGTTCCTGGATGCGATCTCATTGACCACGCGGTCGGTGATTTCCGCCGCCTTCATCCAGGGTCTTTGTTCAAAAGGCACGCGATCCGAAGGAATTTCCACGTAGGTTTCTAAGCTTTCGTCGAATTTTCCCGACCGATTTCCATTCCAGAAATAGGTGACATGCCCGAATTTTTGCGTTTCACTGATGGCGAGCTGTTTGTATTCCTCGGCGCAGAGAAATGCGCTCACCGTGTTCTCGATATGCGGCGGTTCCACCAGATAGCTCTTGGGAATGTGCAGGTCCCCATCGTATTCCATCATTCCCGCGTACGCCACTTTAGGGTAGGGCTCTCGAGGAAACTTGTCAAAATCCTCCTCTTCAAAGGCCCGGCTGATTTCAATGGCCCGGTCCCCTCGAAAATTGAAGAAAATCACAGCATCGCCATCCCGTATGGGTCCCACCGGACCATGGGCATCCGCAATGACGAACGGCGGGATGTCCTGGTCGATGACACCGGGAATTTCCTTGCGGTACGTCTCGATGGCTTCCACGGCCGAGGCAAAAAAACGGCCTTCCCCGGCCACATGGGTCTTCCAGCCTCGTGCCACCATGTCCCAATTGGCCTCGTATCGGTCCATGGTGATGACCATGCGGCCGCCGCCGCTGGCGATGCGATAATCCACACCGGCCTGCTGATTCAGTGAGGCAAGAAAGGCCTCAAAAGGCACCACGTACTCCAGGGCCGAGGTTTCTCCCACATCACGTCCGTCTAAGAGAATGTGCACACGGCAGCGTTCGATCTTTTCCACAAAGGCGGCCTGCTCCAACATTTTTTTCACATGATCTAGATGACTGTGCACGTTGCCGTCCGAAAAGAGTCCAATAAAGTGAAGGGTCCCCTGGTTTTGTCGACAGTAGTTCATGAGCCGTTGCCAGGTCTTACCCTCAAACAGCCGCCCTGTGGCCAGGGCTTCGTTCACCAGCCGAGCCCCTTGTGCATAGACTCTGCCGGCCCCTATGGCATTGTGGCCCACTTCCGAATTGCCCATGTCCCCATCACTGGGTAGTCCCACGGCGGTTCCGTGGGCCTTGAGCAATGTAAAGGGGCAATGGGCCAGGAGCCAGTCCAAGTGAGGAGTGTAGGCATGGGACACCGCGTTTCCTTCCGTGTTGGACGCGCAGCCAATGCCGTCCATGATAACCAACACCAGCGGGCGAGGGCCGTTTCTGGGCAAAAGACGCTTCACTTTCATGGGTTTCTTCCTTAGGCTGTGGGCGTCACTGCATGGCATCCTCAAAGACGCCTCTCAAGGGGTCGTTGCGGTTTTGTGGTGTGGCCGCGCCTTTGATCACACTGAGAGACCGACACACGGCGCGAAACGGCTTCACGGCTCGCGCCGCTTTGGCACGGTCCCTTCTTGAATCAGCGGCTAGCGTTCCCTCCAGACGGGGGTGCGCTTTTCCATAAAAGCCTTCACACCTTCCTTGGCATCTTCGGTGGTGCACAATCGAGCAAACACCTCGTTCATGTACTCAAAGGCTTTATGATACTCCATGTCCGCCGCCACGTAAAAACCCCTCTTGGCAATCTGCACGGCAATGGGGCTCTTTTGGGCCAGCACGGCCGCCCAATCGTGGGCCGCCCTGTCCAGATCCTCTGCAGGCACCACGCGATTGATAAGCCCTCTGGCCTGGGCTTCCCTGGCATCCATCAATTCTCCGTAGAGAAGCATCTCGAGCGCGGTCTTTCGCCCCACAGACTTGGACACGGGAATTACGGGGCCAACACAGTTCAAGCCCACGTTAATGGCCGTCAGTCCCAATCGAGCCGTTTCCGCGGCAATGGCCAAGTCGCAGGCCGCCACAAGACCCGCGCCGTTGGCGGCGGCCACTCCGTGCACTTGCGCGATCACAGGCTTTTTCATCTCGCTTATCGTTACCAAAGGGGTTTCCATGCGCTGAATCCATGCCTGCAGTTCCATGGGGGACTTGCCGTCCAACTCACCGACATCGATGCCCGCACAAAAGTGCTTGCCCGCCCCTTTGATGATCACCACACGCACCGCAGGGTCGGCGTCCAGTGTCTTCAAAGCCCGCGACAGCTCTTCGGCCAGGGGCGTCGTGAACGTGTTCAATTGATTGGGTCGGTTCAGTGTGATGGTCGCGACGTAGTCTGCACCCATTTCCACCAGCAGGGTCTCATAGGTCATGGTCGTCTCCTCCCTTTGCGTTAAACGATCCCTGCAAAACCCTTGCGCACGCCGACTCTCCGTTAAGGCGTATCGACGTTCGCGCTTCTACACCATGAGCCATTCCCAAACCGCGGCGCAGGTCTCCTTATCTCATGCGATAGCCCTGAGGTCTTTCCCCCAGAACCACGGCCACTCTGTCACGGTCTCCTTCCCAATGAACCACATCCAAGATCACCTTGTCTCCCGGCCGATAGCGCCGCAAAATCCTCATGAAATCTTCCACGCTCTCCACCGCGTGCCCATCAATCGCCACCACAATGTCTCCACCCACGACGATTATGTAATTACCCACTTGGGCTCGCGTCTTTCCACCGCGCAATCCTGCCTTGTCCGCCGGGCCACCAGGAACGAGCTCCATGATCATGGCCCCTCGAGACACCCGCAGTTGAAGAGCCTCAGCAAAATCGGGAAACATCGTCATCAGGGTGGCTCCAATCCACGGGTAGCTGTAGTAGCCCTTGTCAATGAGTTCCCGAACCACCGCCTTGACCGTGTCCACGGGAATGGCAAAACCGATCCCCACATTGGCCCCCGTGGGGCTGAAAATGGCCGTATTGACACCGATCATGAACCCCGACGAATCGATGAGCGGGCCGCCGGAATTGCCGGGATTAATGGAGGCATCCGTTTGAATAATGTCTTCAACCAGCGCACCCCCCGGCGCTCTCAAGGTTCTTCCCACAGAACTGATCACGCCCCTGGTGAGGGTTTGGCCCAATCCAAAGGGGTTGCCTATGGCTAACACTTTCTGTCCCACTTTTAAACCTTTTGAAGTGCCCATGGGAATGACGGTCAAATCTTTTTTGGGTGCATCAATTTTCAACACGGCGATGTCACTGTTGGGATCAGACCCGATGAATTTGGCCGTATACTTCTTGCCGTTGAAAAGAGTGACCTCCAGCTTTCTCGCATCTTCAATGACATGATGGTTGGTGACAATATGGCCTCGCTTATCAATCACCGACCCGGAACCTGCCCCTTGGCGTGGCACGATATTGAAAAAGAAGTCCCGTTCGAGCACCGTGCTGGTGATGTTCACCACTCCCCGAGAAAGCCTTTCGTAGAGTTCGATGTTGTTCTTTTCGTCATCCGTAAGACTCCACGCCATGCGGGGTATGATCACCACCATCACGCACAACCCCACAACCCACGCCTTCCAGAATCGCTGTCCCATCCTTGTTCACCTCCAGTGTCTGCAGCGCTTCGGCTTTCGATGGCCGTATCCGAAATCAGCACCCTCGAAGACCTCGCTTATCCACACCCTCACGCCAAGGGAAACCCAATCCCAATGGAACCCCTCTAGACGGCCGATCCCAAGCCGTCATAAATTCTTTGCTCCCGTGGGTCGACAAGGGTATCCTTTAGCGTCCAGGGCTTGTCTTGTGATGGATATTTTCCCATGCCAATAATTCGTTTGCTAACTAACAAAAACACCGTCCTTAGGCAAACGCCAAAGGGTTGCGTGCGTCGATCCCTCGTGGGGGTCGCCATGGATTTCTTTCGCTCAGGCGTTCGCCGAGTTCACACTGCCAGTCCTTGGAACCTCATGGCGACCTTGTTCGCTCTGCACCTTGCGGCAGGAATTCTTGTCAAAGGGTTTCTCAGTTTGCATCGTGTGGAACGGCTGGTGCCTATGTCGGCCCTGGCCCTGGGCTTGGGGTTTTGCCTTTGGGCACAAAGGCCCACCACGAAAGCCCACACAAAGGGTTGGATGCGCTTAGGCCCAGCCTTGATCTACAGCTTCTTTATCGCCGCCATGTCCCATCAACCGTTGACCGGTGTTCGACTTCCCGTCTCGGCGAACCTCTTTCATCCCGTGGAATATGCGTGCCTGGCCGTGTTGTGGGGTTGGTTTTGCCTTCCGGTGCTTTCACGGCACGGATCCTTGGCCTTTGCGGGGTGGGTTTTTGTGCCCGGCATTCTTTTTGCCCTCAGCGATGAATGGCATCAGAGCTGGGTTCCCGGAAGGTTCAGCAGCCCGTGGGATGTTGTTCTCGATGCCATCGGGCTTTGTGCCGGAGCGGCTGCCGTGGTGACGCTGTCCCGCTGGGCGCCCCCGTGGAATCCTGCCCTTTGGCCGGAGCTCGATCAAGAATGCACAAACATCAGGGTTACCGCGAGAAGCCCATGAGCATAGAGTCCGGCAGCCACATCATCGGCCACGATGCCCAAGCCCCCCTTCAATTGTCGATCCAGGACACAGACAGGCCAGGGTTTCAAGATGTCCATGGCCCGAAAGTACAAGACTCCAAGTACCATGGTCAGGGGTGTGGCCGGCATGCCCGTGGTGGTGAACAAGAACCCGATAAGCTCATCGATCACCACATCTTGTGGATCCTGATGTCCCAGGCTGTTTTGCGCCTCCTCGGCAACCCAGCAAGACCCGACAAACAAAAGCCCCAAGAGCAGGCACGCCCACCCGTGCGGCAACGCCGACAGAACCGACGCGACGGGAATTCCCGCGGCTATGGTGGCCACGGTCCCTGGAGCCACAGGGGCCGTGCCCAACACACCCAACCGAGCGATCCTCACGGCTATGGGCGGTTTCGATTGGTGTGTGTCTGCCAAACTCATGGGGGCTCCTTATTCAGCCGGGAAACATCAGCCTTGGGGAAAGTGCCCAAGAATCCATGTGCTGCGCCAAGGCCTTTTTTTGCTCGAGGTCTTTGATGAACGAGAACCAGCATCCAGAACAAAAGAACTGTGGGTCCCCCTTTCAAATCATTCGTCCAGAAGAGTATGCCTTTTACGGCATCGACCCGCAAGACATTCCCATAGGAACTTTTGCCGCCCACGACCATCCGTCCTTTCTCATGAGCCGCTATGGCGGCAACGCCTACGGCTTTGGGCTCGTGGAACAAAACAAGCTCAGCCCCGACGACTACGACTTTCTTGAACGCATCGACTTGAACGACCGTCAGAGCATCATTCGCCATGCGGATCGTTTGAACGATATCTACAAGAAGCTGGGCCTTCTCATGCGGTTTTCCCGCCGAGGCACACGCTACTACCTAATCCCCATCAATCTCGTGGCCCAATCGGTTCAGGACGTGCGCGCCAAGGCAGAGGCGGTTGAAAAAGTCATCGCCGACCATGCGCGGGCCACAGGGTCGGAACGGCTCGATGTGGCCCTTTTTACGACCAGCCAGGACCTGATTGCCCATGATCTGGCGGCTCGCCTTTCCCATCACCGGCTTGCCATAGTCGACGACATTCGAAAACTGCGGGCATGGCGCTCTCCTTTTGACGTGGCCGTTTTTCCTCGCGATCCCTGTGAGTACCTCATCGGACAACCCCTTCCAAAGCCGAAACAATCCGCACGTAAAAAAAGACGTCTTTTCCGGTACGCGGGCTATGTGGCGGGAAAAGTTTACGATCTTCTAGAATCCAGCGGAAGGGTTTTGGTTCTTGCGGACAGCCCTTGGTGTGTGGCCAAGGCCGGCCAGTACCTTGTGGAATTCCTTTCGGAGGAGGAATTCAAAAAATTCTTGCTTTTCAGCCACATCTACAAGACGCATCAACGCTATTCTTCGCAGAAACATCCCGTTTCCGTCCACCCTTTGGATTTTCATTTCTATGTGCACAACGATCCCATCAACATCGACTTTGCTCGAGAAACGCTCGGCGTGCCGCACCCCTTTGATCTTGCCCCAAAAGACATCGACCGCTTGCCGCACTTGGACCATCCCCTCCCGCACCCTTATCGAAAAAGGAGAGCCCTGGCCTGGGAAAAGGCCTTCGCACCCTACTTTGACATGCACCTTGTGGATGCCGTCACCACCAGGATGCCTTCCCAAGACTGGCTCAAACGGCTGCGCGTGCCCGACAAGGCCTGGCCCAATAACGTCGGCGTCTTCACCGGCACGCCTCGCCCCGTTTCGGTGTCTCGACAAGAGGTCGAAGAACGCGCCAAGAAAAGCGGCATGATGGGATGCCATCCCACATTGACTGCATCTTACCGAAATTCTTTTCGTTACGTGGCCGACGTTTTGCGCGCGCTCATCCAGATTCGCGACGGCCGGTTTGGACCAGTAGGGGAAGTGGAACGGGACCGCCTGATCAATCCTTTTCGGCGCAAGGAATTGAGCGAGCAGGCATTCCTGCCGGTTCGACAACTCCTTCGGCAGCTGGACAAATTGCAGGCTATCGAAGAAACCCTGAACCCGGACCACCTGGAAGGCCCTTCCACACCTGTTCTAGAAAACCTAGAAAAACTGGCCCTGCATGGCTTCACACCCGCCCA
This sequence comes from Desulfosoma caldarium, assembly GCF_003751385.1. NCBI lineage: Bacteria > Pseudomonadati > Thermodesulfobacteriota > Syntrophobacteria > Syntrophobacterales > Syntrophobacteraceae > Desulfosoma > Desulfosoma caldarium. The sequence continues at coordinate 14,255 of NZ_RJVA01000013.1, forward strand.
ACTCACCGAGATGGTTCTGATCGTCACGGGGCACAGTGCCATGAGCCGCATCGTGCTTGGCAAAATGCCCGCCCGCAACCTGAAACCTCTCACCGACGCGGCCACCGACTCACCAGCCCACACCGTCGTGGACAAACTGCGCATCTGCCGCCTCATGAGCGTCGCTGAAATCGCCGCGTCCTTTGGCCATCCGCTGACCTCCGTGCAGATCGACGAGGTGTTTCGCATCTATCACGACGCCGTGCGCGTCGCCACAAATCCTCAGATGGACTGGCACGCGCTGGAAGACCAGCGCATCAGTGAAATGGGCGGCGTACAATACAAGGCCCTTCGAGAAATGCTCAAATTCTTTAACCTCTTTGAATACCTCAACACCTGGTACGAACTTCTGGATAAAGGTCCCTTTGAACGAGAAGTGTTCTGCGACTACGATCCGGACAAGCTCCGTCAAGTGGAACAGGTGCTTCAACTGGCCAGCATGGTAGATCGCTTTCGATCCCACCTTCACGACAGTTCCATTCCCCGTCAAACTTTTTTCTTTCGCCAGTTTCTGCAAACGGAATTTCACGGCACAGGCCATCTCTTTCCGTCGCTGGGCCCCAAATGCGGCTTGAAACTGCTCTGGGTGACGGTGCAAGTGAGCCCCCATCGCATCGTCAATTTCAATCCTCTTCTGGCCGCCGTGCCCCCGGGAAAAATGGCCCTTCGCCTCGAAAAGATTCGACAGGCTTTGGAAAAGCTGCCCGTTGAAACCATGCCCTGGAAAGAATTGGACGGTCTTCGAAAAACCCTGCTCAAAGGAAAGCCCATTTTTCTCCATAACTCGGGCTTACGACTCACCTACAATGCCGCCACCAAAGCCATCGACGTGTCCTACGTGGACGTACAGGAGAACGTGGAACTCATAGAAAAGCTGCTGAGCAAGTTTGAATCCTGCAAACTCAAGGAAGTGAGCCTGCAAGAGGTCACCCAGCTGGAGCGCCTCTTTTCAGAAATCTCCAGTTACAAGCAATACCTTTACGAGGAAGGGCGAAGCGAAGCCGATGTGCACCAGGAAGGGCCCCCCAGTCCGTCCTTCATGGGGTTGCGGCTCTCAAGCATCGAAAACCGAATTCGGCACGTGTTTCTGTCGCAGATTCTCGTCCCCGAAGAAATCTTTGATACCGTGAGTCTGCTGGTGGAACACTGCCCCAATGTGCTGCGGTTTGTCATGCCCGACTTGCACCACCTGGGACAGCTCATGGAAAATCGCCCCACACGTAAGCGCCAGTCGGTTGGCTCCTACATCATGCGCTGCCTGGAGAAATTTCAAGCGCTCATCCTCAAGGACAGAGAGAATTTTCAGGATGTTACTACCTACTACCAAATGGCCAAAAACGAATTCGGCCCCTTGGCGACGGAAGACAACGGCGCCAAACACCATCAGTTGGAAATCTTGGAACACTTTCTAGAACGCATCGACCAGGAACGGCCGGCTCTGACCCAAGCCCTGACGCTGGCTTTGCTTTTTCAGGATCTCGGCAAACTGGAAACCTACACGGAAGAGTCGAAAATCCTTGAACGCATCTGGACCCACGCCGAGCGCAGCGTCCGCATTCTTCAACAACACCGCACTTTGAGCCAATACAATCTTTCCAAGGAGGTGCAGGACCTTACGCTGGAACTCATTCGCCATCACGGCCTCATCGGCCATGTCATTCAAGGCTCGGAACCCATCACCGCCATCGAGCTTCTAACGCAAGCCAACGATAAGGATCTGCTGGACACCTTTGTCTTGCACGCCATCCTGGCGGCTGCTTCCGTTGAAGAGGGGCTCATGACGGAAGATCTTCTGGACCTCTTTTTGGAATACCGCCACGGATGCCTCCATGTGATGAAAACGGGTGGTTCCTGGTATGCTCACTGTCGCGAGAAAATGCGCCACAAAGGACAGGCCTCTCTTCACGCCTCGGAATCCGCTCCTCAACTGCTGCCTCTGACACCCCCCGCCAAAGTTTCTGCCTACATGGATTCTCAGGACGGGAATGAAGACGACGAGATGCTATGGCGCGGACGCCAGATCGAAGCTTTTGAACGGCTTCTGCGCCTTATGGGGGTTCCCTGGGTGGATTTTCACGACCTGCAGATGGCCTCCATGAACGTGCCCGTCGCTTTTATTCATCACCAAAAAGGACTGCGAAGTGTGGGGCTGCACCATTTCCGTCAGAACGTGACCAAAGCCCTGCAAATCTTGGCGGAGGTCCAGCGCATGGATGCATCTCTTCGAACCTACCTTCTCTATGGCCTGGACCCGCTAGGCGGTGCTTTTCGCATCTATGACTTTCACCATTTTCCACCATTTCTCTCGGTCCAAGCCTGCCTGAACCTGCTGGCCCTGGGTCTTATGGCCTATCATCGCCACTGGGCCGGTATGCCTCGTCAAGGTCTTGTGAGTTTTCGTCCGCTGAGCCGTGTCGTACGCCATCGCCACGAAATCCTGGAAGAATATCTGCATGACCTTGCCCTGCACGACCCGTCTTCCTGGATCCTCGGCACGGAACCCTGGAACACCGTTCAGAGCTTTCTCATGGTCGAAACCAGCCCCTTTGGACCCGGCGTTCAATTGCGCCTGCCCGAAAGCCTTCAGGTCGAAGCTCTTCTGCACGCCATCTCGGAAGCGAAAACCCACGAAGAATTGCGCCATGTGTACCGGGAACAATTGAAAAAACTGCACATGCTTCCCTTCGTGACACCGGAACAAATGGAACACATCAAAGTCGTCTACCACCGGCGTATGGAAGAAATCAGCCGTGAACTGCTTCACGAGATTCAAAACGCTTTGGCCCGCCTCACCTCCTTTGACGAACTGGACCTCTTTCGCACACGCTTGTTCGAATCCCTCTCCCGCGCCGTTCTCTCGGAGGACGATTACTTCCTCATTGAAGACCTGCTGGATCATCATCGAAGCCGGCTTCGAGACGAATTTCTGACCAAGGTGGCGGAAAAAGTCTACGCGTTCAAAGACCGAGAAGCTCTCACAGCCTACTGGAACTCTGTCAAAGCCGAACTCTTTCGATTCCGTTCCTACATTGGCAAAGAATACGAAGCCATGATCGCCTCGTATATCGACACGCAGCTGCAGGGCTCTTCTCTTGAACCCGGTCCTTGAGTAGGGTGCCCGATTTCTTTACCGTTATCCGTGGAAAAGCAACAATGCAGATTCTTCGTCAGGTGATCGACTCTTGCGCGCGGCCTCGACAGTCCGCTCCCGTGGGAAAGGCTCGGCCTAGGCCGTCTCGGGCGCAGAAACCTGGTGGGGTTCTTTAATGGGAAGAATGAAATAGATGGTGTTCCCATACTTCTTAGGTTCGCACCCCACTTCGCCACCGTGAATTTCCACCACGTTTTTGACAAAATGCAAACCGTGACCCGTGCCTTTCTCTCGACCCACGTTGGAGGCGCGAAACCCTTCGTCAAAAAGCCTTTTGGCCTCTTCCTTGGAAAGGGGTTGCCCGGTGGTAAAGATGCTAAACTGAACCCCATGCACACCCTCTCCAAAGTAATTCTTCAGAATCTTTCGATGATAGGAAATAAATTTGATCTTTTGCCCCCGCGCATCCTCCACCTCGCGCGTGTACTTGACGGCGTTGGAAAAGAGATTGTCAAACACTTGGGAAATCAGCCCCTTGTCCACAAAAAGCGTCACTTCTTCGTCCGGTATATCCTCCAACCGATTGTCTACATGAATGCCGGTTTTGGCCAACACAGCCTTGTAACGATCCAAAATGGGCTGAATGATCTCTGTTCGAAAATTGCACGGCTGACGCCGCAAAACATACGTGCCCTTTTCAAAATGATCTCGCCGCAACAAGGTTTCCAGGAAAAGGCTCGTGTGCTCGTAATGCTTTTTAAGGGATTGGTACTCTTCTTCCAGTGCGTCGTTGCGAGTGGCCAAGCCGTGATACAATTCGCACAACTCTCGACACAGGTTACTGTCCTTGGTCTGCGTGAACATGATGAGGTCACGAAGGTCTTCCTGAAGTTTTCTGTACTCGTCGATGGATTTTTTCAACCTAATAAGGAACAACTTGTAGTAGAGGTTCGGGGATATGACGTTGTGCTCAATATCAGAAACCAGCTGATTGATAAATTTGATGTGTTGAATATTTTGTTGAAGAAGTAACTTTTGATGGAGATTGTACCCGATGCGATTGCTGAACTTTTCCAGAAAAAAAAGGCCTTTTTCGTCCACCTGTTCTTTGGGGTAGATTTCAAAAAGTCCGAGAATGGGGCTTTGGCCGCCAAAGGGAAGCCACTGGGTCAAAGCGACGTTGCCTCGTATGGGAAGAAGATAGGAATGGTCCGTTTCTGCAATTCTGTCAGACAGGGCCGGCACGGTTTGGGAGGAATCCTGGGCTTGGACCACCCCGTCCGTGCTGGTGCAGACCATTACCAGTCGACCTGTTTTGTTGTCCAGTACATAGAGGCGGCTTTCGAGACGGAAGAACTCTTTGGGCACCGTGACGCAGATCAGGTAAAGGTTTTCCAGGCTGGTGTATTCCTGGGCCAGGTCAAAAAAGGTGGCAAAGGCCTCTTCCTGAAGGCGTTCAAAGTTGTAGCGCTCATAGGCCGCTTTTTTTTCGCGCACCCGCGCCCCCATGTGCTCAAGGGCCTCCCTATTCATTGTCATCGCCGCTCCTTTTTTGTGTCGACATCGGGTGTCACGGCAATGGAAACTCCAGTTCCGATTTGAGATCTCTTTCCATGAGGTCCCAAACGGCCTGGCGGGGATTCTTGTTTTCATGCAGAATTTGATACATCTGCTCGCAGATGGGCATATCCACGTGAAGCTTTTTGGCCAATTCATAGACGGAGGTGCATGTGCGAATGCCCTCGGCCACCATTCGCATGTCGGCCAGAATTTCCTGCAGCGTTTCGCCGCGTCCAAGGCGAAAACCCACCGTGCGGTTGCGGCTCAGGTCTCCGGTGCAAGTCAGCAAAAGATCCCCGATGCCCGAAAGCCCGGCAAAGGTCAGGGGATGCGCTCCCATGCGAACCCCCAAGCGGGTGATTTCCGCAAGGCCTCGCGTGATGAGAGCGGCTCGAGTATTGAGGCCGTAACCCAGGCCGTCGCAGACGCCCGCCGCAATGGCGATCACGTTTTTTAGAGCACCCGCCAGTTCCACGCCCACCTTGTCCGGGCTCGTGTACACCCGAAAATAGGGCGTGTGAAAAACATGCTGAACCTTCCGAGCCGTCTCCCGATCTTCTGCGGCCACCGTAACCGCCGTGGGCGTTTTTTGCATCACTTCTCGAGCAAAGGAAGGCCCGGCCAGCGTTACCACGCGAATGCCCAAGGATTCGGGAAGAATTTCTTTCCAGATTCCGGACATGGTGAGCAAGGTTTCGTTTTCGATGCCTTTGGTGGCGGAAACAATGACGGCGTTTTCCTGAAGGTGAGGGACCATTTGCAGGGCCACAGAGCGGTAGACGTGGGAAGGGACCACCATCACCAGCAGGGACCGATGTCGGATCACCTCCTCGATGTTCCCTGACGGCATGATCCGTTCGCTCAGAGAAAAACCCGGAAGATAAAGTGTATTTTCCTTGGTTTTTTGAATGGTTTCAGCCAGATCCTTTTCATAGACCCATAAAGACACCGAAAAGCCCTTTTCGGCAAGAAGATGCGCCAGCGTGGTTCCCCAACTGCCGGCGCCGATCACTCCAATGTGCTCCTCTATGTGCCTCACTGGCCCGACTCCCCTTCATCCAATTCCGCCACCACGGCCACATCGACAATCTCTTCCGAGGCGCCCAGATCCATAAGCTTGACGCCCTGCGTGGATCGTCCCATTTCCCGAATGTCTTGCACTTTGAGGCGAATAAGTCGCCCTGTGTTGGTGATCAAAAGCACTTCATCGTCGTGGTGAACCTGGCGAAAAGCCACCACCTCTCCGTTCTTGTCTGTCACGCGCAGGTTCAAAACGCCCTGGCCACCTCGGCCCTGAACCCTGTATTCCGAAGAGGCGGTTCTCTTGCCAAATCCCTTGCGCGTCACCACCAGCATGGACGAGCCTTCCTCAATGGTGTCCATGCCCACAAGGGTGCTGCCCGCCAATTTCATGGCCTTGACGCCTCGAGCGTCCCTGCCCATAGGCCGCACGGTTTCTTCGCGAATGCGAATACACTTTCCGCTTCGACTCATAAAGAACAAGTCCTTGGACCCGTCCGTCAAGCAGGCGGCAATGAGTTCGTCGCCTTCATTGATACCGATGGCGCGGATGCCGTTGCTGCGAGGATTGCCAAAGGCTCTCAGTTCTGTTTTTTTAACCACACCCTTTTTCGTGGCCATGACCACAAAACCGTCTTGGTCGAATTTCTTCACCGGCATGACCGTGGCCACCTTTTCGCCATCCTGCAAAGGCAGCAGGTTCACAATGGCCTTGCCCATGGAAGCGGGACCCACTTCGGGAATGGCATAGACCTTGAGCCAATAGACGCGGCCTTGGGAGGTGAACACCAACAGGTGGTCATGGGTAGAAGCCGTGAAAAGGGCCCGCACAAAGTCTTCTTCTCGAATACTCATGGCCGTGCGTCCCTTGCCCCCTCGCCTCTGACTGCGATAGGTGTCCACGGGTGTCCTTTTCACGTAGCCCGCATGGGAAATGGTTACCACCACCTCCTTTTCGTCGATGAGATCTTCGAGAGAAACATCCTGGGTCTCGGAAAGGATCACAGTGCGTCGCCCGTCGCCGTAAGTTTCGATGATTTCTTGAAGTTCCTGATGGATCAATTCATCCACCAAGGCAGGGGACGCCAAAATGGCTCGATAGCGTTCGATCGCCTTCAAAAGCTCTTCGTATTCGTTGAGGATTTTTTCCCTCTCCAGAGCCGTGAGCCTCTGCAGACGCATGTCTAGAATGGCCTGCGCCTGCACCTCGCTCAGCTCCAGAAAATTCATCAATCTTTCCTTGGCCACTGCTGGACTGGGCGACGTGCGAATCCATTGAATGACATCATCCAGGTGTTCCAGAGCCTTTTTCAGACCTTCTAAAATATGGGCCCTTTTTTCCGCCTGCTGCAAATCGTAGCGCGTGCGCCGCTCCACCACCTGGCGACGAAAATCCAGAAAATGCTGCAGAAGGGCTTTGAGGTCCAGCAGTTCCGGCCGGTTATTGACCACCGCCAACAAAGTGACGCCAAACGTGGATTCCACGGCCGTGAACTTGTAGAGCTGGTTTTCGACCACCTGGGGGTTTGCTCCAGACTTGAGGGACAGCACGATGCGCATCCCTTCCCGGCTGGATTCATCCCGAATGTCCTGTATGCCCTGAATCTTTTTTTCCTTCACCAGTTCGGCAATGCGCTCCAAAAGTCTGGCCTTGTTGACCTGAAAGGGCAGTTCCGTGATGAGGATCTGGCGGCGCCTTGCCGTCTCTTCGATTTCCACGCGACCCCGCACGCGAATGAGCCCTCGACCTGTGGCGTAGGCTTCCTGAATCCCTTCTATGCCCACAATAAATCCTCCTGTGGGAAAGTCGGGTCCCGGAATGTGGCGCATCAGTTCCTTGAGACTGGTTTCCGGTTTTCGAAGCAGCCACTGAAGGCCGAGGCACAGTTCCTTGATGTTATGGGGCGGAATGTTGGTGGCCATGCCCACAGCAATGCCGGACGCTCCGTTCAATAGCAGATTGGGTACTCGAGTGGGAAGGACGGAGGGTTCCATGAGGGAGTTGTCATAGTTGGGCAGAAAATCCACGGTTTCTTTTTCAATGTCCTGCAGAAACTCGTGGGCCAGCCGCGCCATGCGAATTTCGGTGTAACGCATGGCCGCCGGTGGGTCTCCGTCAATGGAGCCGAAATTTCCCTGTCCATCTACCAGGGGATAACGCATGGAAAAGTCCTGGGCCATGCGCACGATGGTATCATAAACGGCGGCATCGCCGTGAGGGTGATACTTACCGATGACATCCCCCACGATACGCGCAGATTTCTTGTAAGGTTTGTTGTAATCGTTTTTCAGTTCGTACATGGCGTAAAGCACGCGCCGATGCACGGGCTTTAAGCCGTCACGCACATCGGGCAAAGCCCGCCCGATGATGACGCTCATGGCGTAATCGAGGTACGAGAGCTTGATTTCATCCTCGATATTGACAGTGGGTAAACTCATGAGAACCCTCTTTTGCTGTCCTTGGCCGCTCACCTGACCTTGTTCTCAAGGCTCCACTCCGGGAAGACCTCTTTTGCAAAACTGTGCAGGCACCCTTACTCATGCAGTGTAAAGCGATGCGGTGCGCGGGAACGTCTTGAGATGTTCGCCACGCGACGCCACGTCACCTTTTCGAAGGCTTTTTTAGAACCCTTACGACCTCACGGTCGAATCGTCATATGTCCAGTTCTCGAAAGTCCAGGGCGTTGACCCGGATGAATTCCCGGCGCGGCTCCACTCGATCCCCCATGAGGGTGGTGAACAGTTCGTCGGCCATGTACTCATCGTCAATGCGCACGCGAAGCAAAGTGCGGCTTTCGGGGTTCATGGTCGTTTCCCAAAGCTGCTCCGGGTTCATTTCTCCAAGGCCTTTGTATCGCTGGACGGTGAGGCCCTTGATCGCCTCGTCTTTCAGGTACTGAAATAGCGTCTCGGGGTCCTGCACGGCCATCTCGGCGCCAGCGCTCACCACACGATAGGGCCGATCATCCAACACGGCCAGTTCCTTGGAAAGCTCCACGAGCTTTCGAAACTCCACCGATTTCAAAAACGCGTAACTCAGCCGAAACTTTTCCTGACCATTGGTGGGCTGCCAAATTTCCACGTCGTAACCTCGCTGCTCCTCTTCCATCTCGATCTGCGATACGGCGTAGCCGGCAGCCTCCAAAGCTTCCCTCAGCCTCTCCATGCTGGAGTGGTCTTCCGGAACAAAATCTTCGTGGGCCAAAGTGCGAGCAAGAAATCGAAGCAGATCGCGGCGAATTCCCTTGCGCGCGAGCCGCTCCAGCCAGTCTTCATACTGCGCATGGGTCTTTCGAAGTTTCACAAGCCAATCCGCACTGAGAGGCTCCTCACGGTGCCCCAAATACACGAGGTGTTTCTCCGCCGCACGGGCCATCAGATAGGCTTCCAATTCCACATCGTCCTTTAGGTAGAGCTCCTTCTTGCCCACGGCGACTCGATACAAAGGCGGTTGCGCAATGTAGAGGTGGCCTCGCTCGATGAGGTCAGGCATCATGCGAAAGAAGAAGGTAAGCAACAGCGTGCGAATGTGGGCGCCATCCACATCGGCGTCGGTCATGATGATAATCTTGTGGTAGCGAAGTTTTGCCGGATCGAATTCATCCTGACCGATACCGGTACCCAAGGCCGAAATCATGGTGCGGATCTCCTGGTTTTCCAGCATCTTGTCAAACCGGGCCTTTTCCACATTGAGAATCTTACCTCTCAAGGGAAGCACCGCTTGAAACCGTCGATCCCGCCCCTGCTTAGCCGAACCTCCGGCAGAATCCCCCTCCACAATAAAAATTTCACTCTTTTCCGGATCCCTTTCCTGACAGTCGGCCAGCTTTCCCGGCAGCGAGTGATCACTGAGAAGGCCCTTGCGTCGCGTCAGCTCTTTGGCCTTTCGAGCCGCTTCCCGGGCCCGCATGGCCTCCAGCACTTTGTCCAAAATCACCCGAATGATTTTGGGGTTTTCCTCAAAGTAAGCGCTCAACTTTTCGTAGGTCAGGGTTTCCACCATGCCCTTGACATCACTGTTGCCCAGCTTGGTCTTGGTTTGGCCTTCAAACTGCGGCTCACGAAGCTTGACACTTACCACCGCCGAAAGGCCTTCACGAACGTCATCGCCCGTCATGCGTTCCACGTCCGCCTTGGGCACCTTGTTCTGCAGGGCGTACTGCTTGATACTGCGGGTTAGACCTGCCTTGAATCCCACAAGGTGAGAGCCGCCTTCCCGCGTGTTGATGTTATTGGCAAAGGTAAAAATCTTTTCTTTATAGGTACGGTTGTATTGTAAAGCGATCTCGATGATCACATCCTGGCGCTTGCCCTCGATGAAAACCACTTCCGAATGCAACGGTTCCTTGTTGCGGTTCAGATATTCCACGAACTGAATGAGACCGCCTTCGTAGTGAAAAATTTTTTCCTTGGACGTGCGTTCATCGATGAGATCGATGCGCAAGCCTTTATTGAGAAAGGCCAATTCGCGCATTCTTTGCGACAGAATGTCAAAGCTCAGATTCGTGTCGGTGAAAATTTCCGGATCGGCCTTAAAGGTTACCCGAGTGCCCCGTCGGCGCGTTTCACCGATCTGTTCCAGGGGCGTCTTGGTCTGACCACGTTCATAGCGCTGAAAATAGACACGCCCTTCACGACGAATTTCCACCTCCAGGAATTCACTGAGCGCGTTGACCACGGAAACCCCTACACCGTGAAGGCCTCCAGAGACCTTATAGACCCCATCGTCGAACTTACCTCCGGCATGCAACCGGGTCATGACCACTTCCACCGCAGGCAGGCCTTCCTTTTCGTGAATATCCACAGGAATGCCCCGGCCGTTGTCCTCCACGGTCACACTCCCATCCAGATGCACCGTCACCTGAATGTGATCGCAATAGCCTGCCAAGGCTTCGTCAACGCTGTTGTCCACCACTTCGTAGACCAACTGGTGCAGGCCTTCCGTGGACACATTGCCGATGTACATGGAAGGGCGCTTGCGCACAGGCTCCAACCCTTCCAAAACCGTGATGCGGTCTCCCGTGTAGTGTTCGGCCACTGCGCCATCCACCGTGCTCTGAGGCACGTCCAGCCACCGTTCCAGGTTTTGCTCCATAGCGAGCCTCTTCCTCACAGCATCGAGTGTCCTTTGAACCCAAGACACCCCCTCCGGTGTCTTGGGTTCAAAGGCAATAATTCAAAACGTTTCTTTATACTCTTCTTTGCTTCCGAATGCAATCAAAGGATGGCTTAGAGAAAAGAAATTCTATGAGGGATTATAGTGGGTTAGAATCGTCCCTTAATCTAGACCATCATGGGCATGATGAGGGCGAAAATTCCGGGATCGTCCGGATCTCGAAAGATGCCTCCGTGGTATTCGTCCACCCATTCCACACGCACCGTGGGCCCCGTAAAGCTTTGAATCACGTCCATGACGTAGCGAATGTTAAAGGCAATGGCGAAGTTTTTTCCGGAATACTCCACAGAGATCTCTTCATAGGCCGTTCCATGCTCCACACTGCCGGCTTCTAACCCCAGCAGGTCCCGCGACATCATGAAGCGGACGTGCATCGACGAGGCATCACTGACCACGGCCATGCGACGCAGAGCGGCTTGCAGATCCGCCCTAGGTACTTCCACGAACCCTTCCACCGCCTCGGGAATGATCGCTTCGTATTTGGGAAAGGCTTCCTCGAGAAGAAGCACCATGAGGTGCGTGTCCGGCGTTTGCACAATGAGGCGGTTTTCATGCAAAGCGCCCTGAACGGCGTCGGTTTTTTCCAAAAGCCGAATGATTTCCTGAACCCCCTTGCGAGGCACCACAACGCCCTGAACATCACCAAAAAAGGCCTTTGAAGGAAAAGAAATTTCGTTCATAGCCAAGCGATGCCCATCGGAGCTAACCAGACGCAGCCGGTCCTCCGCCACAGGGTGCCAAAACATGCCCGAAACGCTGATGGCATCCTCGTCCTGAGGCACCGCATACACGGTGCTTTCCAAACCCCGGCGTAGGGTTTCCACATCCAAGGGGCACGTCTTTTCCGGCGTGATGGTTTCCAAATAAGGAAAGTCCGCCGCAGGAATGGTGGCCAAGGCATAGTTCACCGTGCCCGCTTTCACACTCAAGCGAGCATTATCCAGCAATTCACAGTGCAGCGCTTCATGGCGAAGTTCTTTGACACTTTCCAAAAACTTTCGCGCCGAAACCGTGGTTTGTCCGGGAGACACCACATCTGCTTCAACGCTGGTTTGCACGCTCAGGTTAAGATCTGTGGCTGAAAGCGAGAGTCGATTTTCATTGACCGCGGCTTCCACTAACACATGCGTGAGCACCTGCATGCTGGCGCGCTTCTGGTCCGTAATGCCAACCACTTTCTGCAAGCCCGATTGCAGCACTTCCCGATTCACCGTAAACTTCATGGCCATCACCCACAGCGTTTGTTGATTTTTTAAAGTTTTTACGTCTTAGAATTTGAAAAACATCGTAAGAATAATTAGAACCTGTTGAATTGTCAAAAAGTGCCCTAAGCCGTTTATTCTCTTTCAAAGAATTCTGCACACGTTTTCAAATTTTTGAGCCCGCATTCGAGCCCCTTTCTCGACCTTTTGGAAAGAATGCACACTTTTAAACAACTTCTCGATCACACTCCGGGCTTTTCAAACACTTTTTCTTCCGGGTCTTAAACCGGTGCCTTTCAAGGCCAACTAACTTAGAGGCCAAAGCTTCTCGTGACTTTTCCGCTTGACAACCATTCCAGGGTTCAGTACCGTGCCGTGGAATGTGAAAAATAGTTCTTGTGGTGATGCCCATTCCCCATAACCGTTCTCATCATAGCCTATGTTCGAATAGGCCGATTGTTGAAGCCGTGTCAACAGGTATGTTTCCTGTGAGGCCCGTGATGAAAGAGGGCCCCTTGAAGGGCACGTGCGCCTGCAAGGGCAAGCCCAAAGCCTGATCTTTAACGCTCAACTGTAGGAGGAAGCTATGCCGTACGATCCGACCAAAATGGCAGATTGGCAGATTTCGGAAGAAGCGGAAAAGAACATGCCCACGCCGGACCAATGGCGGGACAAGTTAGGCTTGGAAAAAGATGAGGTGATTCCCATCGGGCGGCTGTGCCGACTTAATTTCATGAAGATCATGGAGCGGCTCAAAGACAAACCGGACGGCAAATACATTGAGGTGACGGCCATCACACCCACGCCTTTGGGAGAAGGCAAGAGCACCACGTCCTTAGGCCTGATGGAAGGTCTGGGAAAGCGCGGCAAGAATGTGGGCGGGTGTTTAAGGCAACCTTCGGGCGGTCCCACCATGAACATCAAGGGCACGGCGGCGGGCGGTGGTAACGCCTTGCTCATTCCCATGACCGAATTTTCCATGGGGCTCACGGGCGACATCAACAACATTGTGAACGCCCACAACCTGGCCATGGTGGCCTTGACGGCGCGCATGCAGCATGAACGCAACTACACGGATGAGCAATTGCAGCGACTGACTCGCATGCGCCGCCTGGACATTGACCCAACACGGGTGGAAATGGGCTGGGTCATCGATTTCTGTGCTCAATCGCTGCGCAATATTGTCATCGGTTTGGGTGGCCGCTACGACGGCTACACTATGCAATCCAAGTTCGGTATCGCTGTGAGCTCGGAGATTATGGCCATTTTGTCCATTGTGAGAGACCTGGCCGACCTTCGCGACAGAATGAGCAAGATCACAGTGGCCTTTGACAAGCGAGGCAATCCCGTCACGACCGGGGATTTGGAAGTGGCTGGGGCCATGACCGCGTGGATGGTCGATTCCATCAATCCGACCCTTTGCAGCACGGCCGAGTACCAGCCGTGTATGGTCCATGCCGGGCCTTTTGCCAACATTGCCGTAGGCCAGTCGTCCATCATCGGGGACCGTGTGGGTCTGAAGCTTTTCGACTACCACGTGACGGAAAGCGGCTTCGGGGCGGATATCGGTTTCGAAAAGTTCTGGAACGTCAAGTGCCGCTTCAGTGGGCTGAAGCCTCATGTGTCCGTGCTGACCACCACCGTGCGTGCCCTCAAGATGCACGGCGGTGGCCCCAAAGTCGTGGCCGGGCTTCCCCTGCCCGAAGAGTACACCAAGGAAGATGTGGCCCTGGTGGAAAAAGGCGTGGCCAACATGGTGCACCATATCAACACGATTCGCAAATCGGGCATGAACCCTGTGGTGTGTATCAATGCGTTCCACACCGACACCAAGGACGAGATCGCCGTGGTGCGCAAGGCCGCGGAAGCAGCTGGAGCTCGCTGCGCGGTCTCGGAGCATTGGCTGAAGGGTGGCGAAGGCGCTCTGGAATTGGCCGATGCGGTCATCGAGGCCTGTGAACAATCGAGCGAGTTCAAGTTCCTCTATCCGTTGGAGATGAAGTTGCGTGATCGCGTGGAACTGATCGCCAAGGAAGTTTACGGCGCCGACGGCGTGGCCTGGCAGCCTGATGCGGAGGCCAAGGCCAAGATGTTGGAATCCGATCCCAAGTACGCCGACTTTGCCACCATGATGGTCAAGACCCATCTGAGCCTCACGCATGATCCCTCGATCAAGGGGGTTCCTAAAGGCTGGGTTCTGCCGATCCGCGATGTGTTGATTTACTCTGGCGCCAAGTTCCTCTGCCCGTGCGCCGGCACCATCAGCCTCATGCCGGGCACTTCGTCCGATCCTGCGTTCCGCCGCGTCGACGTGGACGTCAAGACCGGCAAGGTCACCGGTCTTTTCTAGCGGCAGGTGAATTGATGGCGGCGGGGGGTGCTGAGCCCCCCGCTGTGCTTTTGGCAGCGTAAAAGGAGGGCGGTATGTCGGCAAAACTGATCAAAGGGGCGGAAGTCGCCAAGCAGATTCGGGAAGAATTGGCGGCAGAAGTCAAAAGCATCAAGGAAAAGTATGGTGTGGAACCGGGCCTGGTGACCATTTTGGTGGGGGAAAACCCGGCGTCCCAAAGCTATGTGCGGGCCAAACAAAAAGCCGCCCATGAACTGGGGTTCTATTCGGTTCAGGACAATCAGCCGGCGGATATTTCGGAAGACAACCTTTTGGCCCTGATCGACAAATACAACAAGGATCCAAAAATCGACGGCATTTTGGTCCAGTTGCCTTTGCCCAAGCATATTAATGAAAACAAGGTGCTCTACGCCATCGACCCGGGCAAGGATGTGGACGCCTTTCATCCCTTTAATGTGGGCAAGCTCATGATTGGCCAGCCGGATTATCTGCCTTGTACGCCCGCCGGCATTCAGGAGCTCTTGATCCGTTCGGGCACGGAAACGTCCGGGGCGGAAGTGGTGGTTGTGGGCCGCTCCAACATTGTGGGCAAACCCATTGCGGTCATGATGATGCAAAAGGGTAAGGGCGCCAACGCCACGGTGACGGTCTGCCACACCCGCACCAAGGATGTGCAGTTCCACACAAAACGGGCCGATATTCTTATCGTGGCCGCCGGTGTGACAGAATATGTCAAAGGGGATTGGATCAAACCGGGGGCTGTAGTCATTGATGTGGGTGTCAATGAAGTGGGACAGACCGCCGACGGCAAGAGAATCCTCAAGGGCGATGTGGCCTTTGACGAAGCCAAGGAAGTGGCCAGCGCCATCACGCCGGTTCCCGGCGGCGTGGGCCCGATGACCATCACCATGCTCATGAAAAATACCGTGAGGGCCTGCAAAGTCCATCACAAGATCAAGGACTAAGGTTAAAAACGCCAACATAAAGAGAAGGGGGGCGATGCGCTTCGGCGCATCGTCCCCCTTCTTCTTTAAAGAGCTTAGCCAACGAATTGGCGAAAAGGATGCTTGCCTATGCTTTCAGTGGGCTCGGGCCCAGGGCACGAACCTTGTCCACCATGGTCTTGGCCGCGTCCACAAAACCTTGGCCTTTTCCCGCCATCATGTGAAAGAGCGCCACGCGATCGGCTTCCACCCCGAGCTGACTGATCAGTTCTTGGACGTATTTGACCTTCTTTTGCGCCTTCTCCACGCCGTGTTTGTATTGGCAACTGTCGGGTTGGCAGCCTGCCACGTACACGCCGTCGGCTCCAGCTTCCAAAGCTTTCAGCAAATGCAAACTGTCCAGTCGACCCGTACATGGCAATTGAATCACCTTAACGTTTTCCGGAAGGTTCAGCCCCATCTTCTCGGAAATCTGTGCGGCCGAAGAGGCGCAATTGGCACAGCAGTAGGCGATGATTTGCGGTTCAAAGGTGCTCATTGGACCACTCCTTCTCTCGAGTCTCTTTAAGCCGTGCCACGGGGCCTCACTGCACGGCGGATCCCATTAGGCTTTGCGCCATGGCGGCGATGTGATCATCACTCAGGCGTCGATAGGAAATGGCCTTACCCGGACATTCACTCACACACATGCCACACCCCTGGCAGAGCCCCGGGTCGATGAACGCATGGCCCTGAGGGCTGTCAATGAAGGGGATTTGAAACGGGCAGGTGCGCACGCAGGTGAGGCACACGGCACACTTATCGGGATCCACTTCCGCCACGGCACCCCCCACGAGCATCACATCTTGGCTGAGAAGGCGCATGGCGCGGCCGGCCACGGCCCAGCCTTCGGCCAGGCTTTCTTCCACAGGCTTGGGAGCCAGCGCGAGCCCGGCGAAGAACACGCCCTCCGTTTCTCCGTCCACGGGGCGCATCTTGGCGGGGGATTCGGCAAAGAAGCCATCCTCATCCAAAGACACTTTGTAATGGGTTGCCAAATCAGCGACCTCAGCGGGAATAATGGCCGTCTGCAAAGAAATGAAATCCGGCGTCAGGGCAATGGGACGGCCGAGAATAGGATCCGTGACCACGACCTTGAGGCGCCCGTTTTCCACCGTCACCTGTGGTTTGGAGTCCAGGTCGTATCGAATGAAAAACACGCCCTTCTCTCGAGCTTCCTTGTAAATGCGCTCTCGTTCGCCAAAGGTGCGCACCTCACGGTAGAGCACATACACATCCATATCTGGGTTTTTGGTTTTCAAATCGATGGCGGACCGCACCGCAAAGGTGCAGCACAATCGGCTGCAATAGGGGCGCTGGGGTTCTCGACTGCCCACGCACTGAATGAAAACGCCGCACTGGGCGGAACTAAAGGCGTTGGGATCGTCGATCATTTTCTTCGTAAAATCACTCCAGCGATAGATTTCCGGGTGCTGGCCGTAGGCGTATTCTTGAGGCTTTAGGGAATGGGCACCCGTAGCCAGCACCACGACGCCGTGTTCCACTTCTTTTCTCTCGCCTCCCTGCAGCACGGTGCTTATGTAGTTGCCGGCAAAACCTCGAGCCCCTACCACTTCGGCCGAGGTCATGACCGTGATTTTGGGGTTTTTCGTGACCTTGTCGATGGTCGCTTTGAGAAGATCCTGGACCGATTCCCCTTTCCACGCCGATCGCACCTTGTGCGCGTGCCCTCCCAGGCGATCCTTCTTTTCCACCAGGGTCACGGGCACATCCATTTCGGCGAAAGCCAAGGCCGCCTGCATACCGGCTAAGCCACCGCCGATGACCAAGGCGGACTTCTTGACCGGAACCTTTGTGTAGTTCAAAGGCTCCAGCATGCGGGCCTTAAGCACGGCCGTGCGGAATAGATTTTCCAGGCGAGGCAATTCCACCGGAGTGCTTCCAAGGGTGCGCAAGTCCACGAATTCGTAGAGGCTGGGGTTCAACCCAGCATCCTTCATGGCGCTTTCGATGAGTTCCTGGTGCATGATAGGGGTACAGCTGGCGTAGACGAGGCGGTTGACTCCGCCCGCTTTGATGCGTTCGGCGAGCCGACCCAAGGCGCTGCCGTCCTGAAGATCCAGCCGTTCCACAAAGGAGACGCCGGGAAGACCCTTGACAAAGTCGGCCAAAGGATTCAGCAAGGCTTCAAATTCGGGCAGCTTGGACGGGCAAAGGCTCAGCACCACGCCGACCGACGGAGCCTCCCCGCTCACATCCCGAAACGGCGCTGTGGCCCCGTTTCCAGAAGCCCCCTTGACCATGGCGGCCACTTTGCCCGCCGCGGCCGCTGCTTCCACCACACTTTGATGGACGTCTCGAGGTCCCGCCGCGCCGCCGCAGACAAAGACCCCGGGCACGTTGGTTTCGCAGGGTTTGAAGTTGTCCGTAGCCACGTAATGGTCCTCGGAAAGGGCCACGCCCAGCATTTTGGCCACGGTCTCCAGTTCGGCAGAAGGCCTGAGGCCCACGGAAAGCACCACGAGGTCAAAGGTCTCGGTCTGCTTGGCTCCGTTTTCGTCCACGTATTCCAGGACCAGATCTTCGGTTCCGGCCGCCTTTTCAATGCTATGAATGCGGCTGCGCACCAGGCGCACCCCCTTTTCTTTGGCCTGGTCGAAGTACCGTTCGTAGCCTTTGCCGTGTGTGCGCATGTCCATGTAAAAGATGGCGGTCTCGACTTCGGGCAGCACGTCCTTGAGCTGCACGGCTTCCTTCAACGCATACATGCAGCAAACGGACGAGCAATAGGGCGCGTCGCACTTGTTGATTTCACGGGATCCCACACACTGCAGCCACGCGACCCTTTTGGGTGGCTGGCCGTCGGAGGGCCTTTTGGGAACGCCCTGAAAGGGCCCCACGGGTTTTTGAAGCCATTCCAGCTCGATGCTGGTCACAACATTTTGAAAGGCCGCGTAGGCGTACGTATCATAGGCCTGAGCATCGAAAGGCTCCACACCCAGGGCCAAAATCACAGCCTGAGCCTCCACAGACGCCTCACCGGCCGGCCCCGCGATCACCGCCTGAAAGGCCCCTGCTGAGCCAGAAATACGAACTACGCTGGATTCGGTCCAGGCGCGAATATTGGGATGGAGTTTGCAAAGCGTCGCCCGGTTTGCGGCTTTACAACAGCTGCACAGGGGATAAAGCCGATGGAGTTTGGTAACCGTACCTCCCAGTTCGCTTTCCTTTTCCACCAGGTCCACGAGGTAGCCCTGAGCCGCCAGATCCAATGCGGCGTTCATTCCGGCGACACCGCCTCCAACGACCAAGACATTGCCTTTGTTCTTCTTTTCCTGTGATTGTGTCATAGGATTCCCTCAACTCTTTGATGGCTCAACGGACAATAAGCTGCCCCACTGCGTGGCGGCAAACTCCTGCGGTGCCCATCACTTTTTTCAACGGCTTTTGAGGAAAAGGTTCTTGTGCCGGTCTATGGTTAAAGGTTCGGGGCTCTCTGCCTCGCGTTGGTAATTCACAAGACACGTTCCTTCTATGTGAAAAAAAAGGCAACGTCAAGGTGCAATTGGAATCTCCGGTCCAAGAGTTTTCACGGGTGGCCCAAGAACGTCCGCAAGCTTTTTCGGCCTATGCGCGCTGCGTGATATCCTGGCAGACCGCGGCCTCGGCTTTGTGAAGCAGTTGAACATCCGTGAAGTGTTGCAGTTGAATGGCCTTTCCGGGGCATTCAGCAACGCAAGCACCGCAACCTTGGCATTTGGCTGGGTCGATGTAGGCGGAGCGCCGCACGGAATGGGTCGCGGTCACCACGACAGGGACTTCATAGGGGCAGGTGCGCACGCAGGTGAGGCACACGGCGCATTTGGCCGGATCGACCACGGCAACACGCCCGCCCACGAACAACTGTTTTTGACTCAGCACCGTAGCGGCTCGAGCTGCCGCTCCCTTGGCCTGAGCGATGGACTCTTCCAGGAACTTGGGGCTGTGAGCCAGACCACAGAGATAAAGGCCCGGGCTGGCAAAGTCCAAGGGCCGAAGTTTCACATGGGCTTCCATGAAAAAACCATCCGCATCGGTGCTGAGCTTGAATAGTGCGGCCAGATCACCATGGGAAGCTCGAGGTACAATGGCCGCGCTGAGGACCACCAGATCACAACGCAGATGAATCTTTTCCCTCAGGTTCTGATCAAAGACCTGCACGTGCACGCCGTCTTGCCCAAAACTGACCTGGGGCTTACGTTCGGGCCGGTACCGAAGGAACCGAACTCCTGCTTCGCGCGCCTGTCGGTAGTAGAGCTCCCGAGTGCCAAAGGTTCGAATATCGCGATAGAGAATCGTGACGTGGGCCGTGGGATATTTTTCCTTGATGCGCAGCGCGTTCACAACGGCGGCCGTGCAGCAGACTCGGCTACAGTAGGGCCGCTCCTCGTCTCTCGAGCCCACGCACTGAATCATGACCACGTGGGAGAGGTTGTCCAGTCCGTGAGCTTCGTCGGCAAGCCTTTTTTGCAGTTGCAGTTGCGTGACCACGCGCGGATCCTCCCCGTAGCCATACTCTTTCGGCCGGTATTCTTCGCCGCCCGTGGCCACCACCATGGCGCCGTATTCGAGAATCCTTTCGCCTTGCGGGGTTTTAACCCGGCTGATGAAATGCCCCGTATGGCCTTCAAAGGAAAGAATTTCCGAAGCGGTGAGCACTTCGATGTTGGGATGATGGCGCACTGTTTCTATGGTTTGGGAAACGGCTTGAGTGACATCGACACCGCTTGGATGGAAACGGATCCACGCCCGCGCTTGACCTCCCAGCTCTGCCTCCCGTTCCACCAAGTAGGTGTAAAACCCCTGATCCGCGATATAGCGGGCCGCCGTCATGCCGGCCATGCCCCCTCCAATCACCAGAGCTTTTTGTATCACGGAGACGGGCATTTCATGGAGCGGCTCTAGAAAGAGTGCCTTGGCGACGGCCATGCGCACCAGGTCTTTGGATTTCTTTGTGGCCTCCTCAGGTGTTGTTCCATGCACCCAGGAACACTGGTCTCGAATATTGGCCATCTCAAACAGATACTTGTTGATACCGGCCTCGCGCAGGCATTCCTGGAAAAGGGGTTCATGAGTTCGAGGGGAGCAGGAAGCCACCACCACACGATTCAGGTTTTTTTCCTGAATGATTCTCTTGATTTTTTCCGTGGAATCTGTGGAACAGGTAAAGAGCAGGTTTTCGGCATGGACCACGTTGGGCAGCGTCGCGGCGTAGTCGGCTACTGCCTTGACGTCCACGACGCCGGCGATGTTAATACCGCAATGGCAGACGAAAACCCCGATGCGAGGAATGTCTCCCGGCATGGAACGTTCCTCAACGGTCATAGGCGGCGTGGTGCGGCTGTGGCGGGCCGACGCCAGCAGGCATTGGGCCGATGCGGCCGCCGCGCTGGCCTGGGCCACGGTTTCCGGAATGTCCTTAGGATCGGTGCTCACGCCGCAGGAAAAAACCCCCGGCCGCGAGGTCTGCACGGGATCCATGGGGTCGGAGACGATAAAACCGAACCGATCAAGGGCCGCTCCAAGGCATTGCGCCGTTTCTTTGGTGGCCTCCGTTGCGGCGAGTCCCACGGACAGCACCACCATGTCAAAGATTTCCCTTTGCAGCGTGTTGTTCTCGTCCACATAGGAAATCTCCAGCCCATGGCCGTCCACGGTCTGGACCACACGGCTGATCTGGCTCCGCACGTAGCGCACGCCGTGCTGGGATTCCGCCCTTTGCCAATACCTTTCAAAGCCCTTTCCCATGGCTCTCAAGTCGATGTAGAAAATGGTGGTTTCCACATCGGGTTCATGGTCTTTGGTGACGATGGCCTGTTTCGTGGCGTACATACAGCAAACACTTGAGCAATAATCCCTTCCGATGGAAGTGTCCCGGGATCCCACGCATTGAATCCACGCTATTTTTTTGGGAACGGCGCCGTCGCTGGGTCGTTGCACATGCCCGCTCGTGGGACCCGAAGCGGCGAGAATTCGTTCATATTCCAGGCTGGTAATGACATTGGCGTAGCGGCCGTAGCCGTATTCGGGTTTCAGCGCGGCATCGAAGGGACGGTACCCGCAAGCGTAGATGATGGCCCCCACTTCCACCGTGTCCTCTCGTGGCATCATATGATGATCAATGGCTTGAGGCAGGCACGCTTCCACGCAACGGTAACACTCGCTGCACACGCCGCACTGCAGGCACCTTTGCGCCTCGGCTCGAGCCGTTTCTTCATCGAACCCCAACTGCACTTCTTCGAAGGAATGGATGCGTACTTTTGCGTCCAGCCGCGGCATGGAGGCCCGAGGCGCTCTGGGAACGGGTTTGTCCGGGCGTGGTGCCGTGCGGCTTGGAACGAAGCGCCCTTCCCGAAGATCCAGGCCCCGCAGATAGCGATCGATGGAGATGGCCACTTCCTTGCCGGCCGCGATGGCTTGCACCACGGTGGCAGGCCCTGAGGTCACATCCCCGCCCGCAAAAACGCCCGGTCGGTCCGTTTCATAGGTCACCGGATCAACGACAAAAGTCCCCCAGCGACTGACCGTGGGGCGACTTTCCGGGTCCATGGCATCGAGAACCGCTGGGTCGGTCATGAGGCCTACGGCGGCGATGACGCTGTCAATGGGCACCTGGTATTCGGATCCCGCCACGGGAATGGGCCGGCGTCGGCCGCTTTCGTCGGCTTCCCCCAATTCCATGCGAATGCATTCGAGGGCTGTCACATGCCCTTCGGCATTGCCGTGAATGGCCACCGGAGCTGCCAGAAAATGCATCTGAACCCCTTCGTGCAACGCTTCTTCCACTTCTTCCGGATTGGCCGGCATTTCTTCCCGACTTCTGCGGTAAAAAAGGTGCACTTCGTCGACTCCCAGGCGCACACAGGATCGAGCCACGTCCATGGCGCAGTTGCCGCCGCCGATCACCGCGACTTTGCGGCCGACGGGGGGCCTTTGGCCGGTGTTCAAGAGTTTGAGAAAACTGGTTCCTGTGTAGACTTCCTGCAGGGTTTCTCCGGGAATGTTGAGTTTGAGATCCTTTTGGGTGCCAATAGCCAGAAAGAAGGCTTCATAGCCTTGTTGGCGAAGGTCTTCCAATTGAAAATCTTTACCCAAAGCGGTGTTGGTGCGAATTTCCACGCCAAGCCTTTGAATGAAATCGATCTCGGCCTTGAGCACATGGCGGGGCAAACGGTATTCGGGAATGCCGTAGCGTAACCATCCGCCGGGCTCGGGCATGGCTTCAAAAATGGTCACGCTGTAGCCTTCCAGAGCCAGGTAGTAGGCGGCCGTCAAGCCGGCAGGGCCCGCCCCCACAATGGCCACGCGACGGCCGTTGAATTCCTTTTTGGGAGGCAAGGGCCCCGGGCCGTTCTGGGCTTCCCAGTCGGACACAAACCTCTTTAGAAAATCAATGGCTACAGGCTCGTCCACTGCGCCACGGCTGCACACGGTCTCACAGGGATGATGGCACACGCGGCCACACACGGCAGGCAGGGGATTGACCTTGCGAATGAGCTCCAAGGCCTCTCGGTACCGGCCCTGCGCGATGAGAGCGATGTAGCCCTGCACACTGATGCCCGCAGGACATGCCGCCTTGCACGGGGCCATGCCCTTTTTGTCGATGGCAAAGGTGGATGGAATAGCCTGAGGAAAATGACGGTAGATGGCCTTGCGGGTGTTGAGCCCCTGGTTGAAATCGGCCGGCATTTCCACGGGACACACGCGCTCACATTCACCGCACGCGGTGCAGCGGTCTTCCAGCACATAGCGCGGTTCGCGGCGCAGCGTCACCTGAAATCGCCCCGGTTCGCCGGCCAGCTCCGCGACCGTCGTTCGTGTGAGAATCTCGATGTTGGGATGGCTGGCCACTTCGATGAGTTTGGGCGAAATCATGCAGGTGGAGCAGTCGTTGGTGGGAAAGGTCTTGTCCAGCTTGGCCATGTTTCCACCGATGCTGATGTCCTTTTCCACCAGCAGGACGCGAAAGCCGCTGTTGGCCAAATCCAGGCTCGCTTGCATTCCCGCAATGCCGCCTCCAATGACCATGACCGAACCGTTCACGGACCCTGTGGATGCCGGTTGCGCGCTCATGACGCCTCCTTATCGTCGTCTCAGGTGCAGTCTTGCACGTGGAGTCGATGGCTTTCTTTCGGTCAAAGACCTACGGAAGTCAGGACGGGCTCGCCGTTCACCCTATGCCGTTTCATCCAGTCTCGCGCTTTGGTTTCTCCAAGGGCGAGGCCGATGAGGTCGGTGAAATAAAAAACGGGAAGGGATGAAGCGAGTCCCTGTTGCTGAACAATGCGGGGTTGGTACAGGTCCAGATTGGCATGGCACATTTGGCAGGAGACCACCACGGCGTGCGCGCCCTGATCCAGAGCCCTTTTCAGAAGCTTGCCCACGAGAGCCGACACCAAGTCCGGGCGAGCGACGGCGTGACTGGCACCACAGCAGTCGGTCTTGAAAGGCCAGTCTAGAACTTCCGCACCCACCGCTTCTAAAAGGCGATCCATGGTGGTGGGGTTTTCCCACGCCAAAGCATCGGTGATTTTCGGAGGCCGATTGACCATGCATCCATAGTAGCACACCGCCCGAAGACCGTGTAAAGGCCGAACGAGACGACGTTCAATTTCTCGCACAATGGATGGCTGACTGAAATAGTCCACCAGATCCCAAACACGAACCTGAGGATCCTCGTCAGCCCCCGCTGCCTGGGCTGCCTTTTTCTTCAAGGCTTTTTCTGCGGATTTTAAACGATTGTAGCAAAGGGCGCAGGGCGCTGTCAGGTCCTTGAGCCCCTGCTGGCGGGCGAGATGAAGGTTGCGGGCCGGCAAGGCCACCGACAGGTCATGGTCCAGACTGTGCGCGGCCGTGGCGCCACAGCAGTTCCAATCGTCCAGCTCCACAAGCTCAATGTCCAGCAGCCGACACACCCCTTCAATGGAGGCTGCGTAGTCGCGCGCCGTTCCTTCCAAAGAACATCCGGGATAGTAACCCACCGAAAACATACCCCTTCCTCCCTTGCGCCCCATCATAAAGACGCCGACGTGTCCTTTTTTTCTCGGCATTGTGTTGGCTTGGCAAAGAGGCGCTGTACCTCGGCAAGGTGGCGAACGCCTCGAGGTCTCAAAGGCAGTCGGCCTCGGCTCCACAACGCCACACCAAGGCGAATCTCGTCCCAGAGAGTTCCATCCGCGAGCTTGGCCTTCCAGGCGCCGCTGGAAAGCATGTAGCGCTGCATGAGGCCCGTTTCAAACACACGACCTCGTCGAGCGATATCTTCAAGGAAAGCTTTGTGAAAGGCATAGGTCAGGTTTTGGCGAGGATCCACCAGACCTTTGGCGTGGGCCTGCTGTTTGAGGTAGTCCATCAGGCCCGCGATGTCGATGTCGTTGGGGCATCGCGTTGTGCACGTCTCACAGGACGAACACACCCAGATGGTGGCACTGGAAAGCACCTTGTCTTCCAGGCCCAACAAAAGGTAGCGCACGATCTGGTCTGGGTAATAGTCCATGGCAAAGGTCAAAGGACACCCACTGGTGCACTTGCGGCACTGGTAGCACAACTCCGGCTGTATGCCGCTCAAGGCCAAAATCCGCTTTGTGGCGTCGTAGTTGGGCTCCAGCACGACTTCATCCATCACCTCGTTCATAGCCACCTCCAGGCAAAAAAAGAGAACGAGACCTCCGTCCCGTTCTCCTTAGGTAAAAGGCGTAAGCTTTTCGATGGCGCCTTGGCCCGAGAAGAAACCCTTCCTAAGGCGCAAGAAACTCTGCCACCAGCTGATCCCACTTGAGGTGCGGCACACTGCCATAGATGTCCTCAACCACCTCACCACCGGTTGCCGCCAGAGGAAGCTCGGTGTCCGGAGCCACCAAGGCTTCCAGCCGATGCACTTCAGCGCTGAGCCAGGTTCGCGCGGCCTGGTCGGCGTGGAGTTCCGCCAGATCTTTTTTGAGATGACGGGGCTCGACCACGACGAGCCACCCCTCGCCGTAAGGATCCTCCTTGATGATTTGAGGGTTCTCGACGGCCTTGTGGTTCCATGCCACCACCACACCGTCCACGGGGGCCACGAGCGGGGCGATCTTTTCTTCGCGTCGAAACGACCATGCCGCAGCGCCCCTTTCCAGGTGAACGCCCAACTTGGGTAGCCGAACATGAGTGATGTATCCTAACAAGTGCATGGTGAAATCATCAACTCCAAAACGCACCAATCCGCCATGATCCACTCGAGCCCAAGTGTGCCGAGGATGGTAATAATAGCCGTCGGCCAGCAAAAATCCCGAGATGTTCTGAAGCCTTGGCGTGCCAAGGACCTCGGTCATGGAGCGGTGTTCCAGCTCCTGATCAAATTCGCAGGTGGCGCATGCATAGGCGTTGCCGCAGTAGCGCACAGGCACGCGCCCCGTGATCATGTGCCGGCATTCCTTTTGCGTGTAGGTTTTTTCTTGATACGCGGAGCGCCATGCCTGAAAATGATGGTCACCGGTTTCCAGCCTTTGGGCCATGGCCTTGTCAAAGGCGCACGTGAGGCAATCGTAGGCATTGTCGCACAATTTGAAGTTGATGACACCGGCCTTCATCCACACACAGGGATGGTCTCCCTCGAGACCGAAAACGCGAACCCTGGCCTTTTTGTCGTGAATGGATTGCACCTTCATGATGATAACCTCCTTGTGTGGGTCGTCGGTTACCCCTAAGGGGAGCACAGAGCGTGCCAAACCTGGGGACACCAAAGAAGAACGCTGTGCCCTGAAAAAATGCCGATTCTAGCTCCATCACTTCAACGCACTGGGACCTCTTGGGCCCAAAGGCACGGCGGGTTATGCTGAAAAAAACAACACCCTGTTGTTTTTTTCGACAAAGATCTCCCGCGGCCTGATGGCCGCGATGGCGAAGACGTTTCACGGGCGCCGAGGAGGCACAACAATGACGGTCGATGGCACGGATCGGCCGATGCGCATTGCGGTCATTGGTGGGGGGCGCCGGTGCAAGGCGCTCTTGGAAATGATGGACCAGCGGCGCTTTCCGGGCCTCAGGGCGCAGATCGTTGCCGTGGCCGATCCCAATCAGGACGCCGTGGGGGTGCAGCGGGCCAAGGCCATGGGCATCATGGTCACGACGGACTACAAAGATTTCTACAAGATTCCCGATTTGGATCTGGTCATTCAGCTCACGGGCAAGGAAGAGCTGCTGGAGGATTTTATCAAACACAGCCCGGCCAAGGTGCGCGTGCTGGAGTCGGCCATTTCACGGCTGTTTGGGGACATCATTCGGTTTCAGGAAGAATCCCTTTTGCACGAACGTCAGCTGGAACTGGTGGAAGGGATTGTGGAAAGCATGTTTTCCAGCATTCGAGACCGAGTGGCCATTTTGCAACCGGACCGAAAGATCGTCGATGCCAATCGAGCCTTTCTCGATTGGGCGGGTCTCAGTAAGGAAGAAATTCTCGGCAAGTTTTGCCACCAGATTTCCCATCGATCTTTAGAACCCTGCCCTCATCCCTCTTCCCATTGCCCCTTGGAGGAATGCCTGCAAACGGGGAGCATCGGTCATGCCATTCATGAGCATTACGATCGAAACGATGAGGTGCGCTTCTGTGAGATCACCACCGTGCCGCTCAAAAGTCCGAATGGTTCGATAGAACTCATCTTGGAGGTGCAACGGGACATCACGGACGAACTGGAAAAAAAGCTGGAACAGAAAACGCAGGCCTTCAAGAGGAACCTGGCCCGCCTCATTCATGAAGACAAGATGATCGCCCTTGGAAAACTGGTGGCCAGTGCGGTTCATGAAATCAACAACCCCTTGTCCGGAATCCACGCCCTGGCACGGCTCATGCGGCGTCAATTGGAGGAAGGCTTATTGCCGGCTGATCTAGAACAGTTCAAATACTACCTGCAGCTCATCGACACGGAATCGGCTCGGTGCAGCACCATTGTGTCCAATCTGCTTTCCTTTTCCCGGCAGCACAAACTGGAGCGGCGCCTTTTTGATGTGAACAAGGTGATCCACGACGTGGTGCTGCTGAGCCGTCACCGCATGGAATTGCAGCACGTGTCGCTGGGGCTGGAGTTGGAGCAGGCATTGCCGGAAATCGAAGGGGATGCCGGGCAAATTCAACAGTGTTTCATCAACCTTATTTTCAATGCGCTGGAAGCCATGCCGGAGGGAGGGCGGTTGACGGTGCGCACGGCTCTGGATGCCAAGCGCCGAGAGGTGCGCGTGGAAGTGGAAGATACGGGCGTGGGCATTCCCAACGAGCTCATGTCGCAGATTTTTGAGCCCTTTTTCAGCACCAAGAATCAGGACAAAGGGGTGGGGCTGGGACTCTCTGTGGTGTACGGTATTGTGAAGGAACATCGCGGCAGCATTTACGTAAAGAGTAAAGTGGGAAAGGGCTCGTGTTTCATTATGCGCTTTCCCATTCCATCAAAAACCTCATGTCACGGGCGGGAACCTCAATGACCGGGCGCTTCAAGATCCTCGTGGTTGACGACGAGCTCATCGTGCGAGAATCCTTGGTGGGCTGGCTCAAGAAGGGGGGCTATGAAGTGACGGCTGCCTCAGGAGGCCGCGAAGCCCTCGAAGGACTGGAACGAGTTGGATATGATTTAATTTTTTTGGACATCAAAATGCCGGATATGAACGGCATTGATGTACTTAAGGAGATCAAGCAACGGTATCCCGGCACCATGGTGGTCATGATCACCGCCTACGGCTCTGTGGAAAGCGCCGTGGAAGCCATGAAGTTGGGCGCCAATGATTACCTGATGAAACCCTTTGAGCCGGAGCAACTGAGCCTTTTGGTGGAAAAACTGCTCCAGCACAAGAGACTCATCGACGAAAACATTTTGCTTCGAGAACAGATGGCTACGGCGGTGGTGGAACGGTATCAGGACATGATCGGTGTGTCCTCGGCCATGCAGGCCCTTTTTGAAATGGTGGAAAAAGTGGCCGCCGTGGATTCTCCGGTGCTCATCAAGGGCGAAACGGGTACAGGCAAGGAATTGGTGGCCAAGGCCATTCATGCGCGTAGCCCTCGCCGCTATGGACCCTTCATTGCCATCAACTGCGGCGCCTTTACGGAAAGCCTTTTGGAGAGCGAACTCTTCGGCCATGAAGTGGGTTCTTTTACGGGCGCGGTCAAGGCCAAGAAAGGGCGACTGGAACTGGTGCGCGGCGGCACCCTGTTTCTTGACGAAGTCGGCGAGATTCCCATGAAGATGCAAGTGGATCTGCTGCGCGTTTTGGAAGAACACAGAATGCATCGGGTCGGAGGGACTCGCGACATACCCGTGGATTTTCGCCTTATTTCCGCAACCCATCGAGACTTGGGCAAAGCCATGGAGGAAGGCTACTTTCGGCGGGATTTTTACTTCAGACTCAATGTGGTGGAGCTGGAAGTACCGCCGCTGCGAGCCCGCCGAGAGGATATTCCTCTGTTGGCGGACTTTTTTCTGCGCCGTTTTCGAAGGGAGACCAACAAGCCCGTGGAAGGCTTGGACAAGAAGGCCGTGGAGCTTCTGTGTGCGTACGATTGGCCCGGCAATGTGCGGGAATTGGAAAATGCCGTGGAAAGAGCCGTCGTGCTGGCCCAGGGAAGAATCTTGACCGAGGACGATTTCGCTTTTTTGCGAAAGACCTATGGGGCTGTGGAACCCCAATCCCTGGAAGATATGGAAAAGCTGCACATTCAGCGTATTCTCAACCGATGCCGTGGCAACATCAGCCAGGCGGCACGTATGCTCAAGATCAACCGCACGACCCTTCACAATAAGATTAAAAAGTACGGACTGCAGGGGACCGCGTGAAAGCCGGCGCCGAAGACGTTGAGGGTATAGCCCAAAGACGGCATGGGGCCGCCATCGCCGTGCTCCCCATGGGGGATGTGGGGGAAGCGGCCGTGCGCGTCGTAGCGGCCAATGTGCAGACGGTGCTGGGCTTGCCGACGGATAGATTGCCTCGGATTCCTGTACCTGAGACGTGCTATGTGCCGGAAAGGCGTCAATACGACGCGGCCAGAATTATCGCTTACCTTCAGAGCTGGAGCGCCGGGTTGCCGCACTTGAAAATTCTGGCCCTGCTGGCCTTGGACATGGGTGTTCCCATTTTGCGCTTCGTGTTCGGAGAAGCGCAACTGGGTGGGCGCTGCGCCGTGGTCTCGAGCTTTCGTCTGCGCCGCAACCCAGACGGCACGGATGTGGGACTGGAACATTCCTACGAAAGATTGGCCAAAGTAGCCCTTCACGAAACGGGACACACCTTTTCGCTTTTTCATTGCGACGATCCCCGATGCCTGATGCATTTTGCCCCGAGCGTGCAGCACCTGGACCGGATTCGCCTCTTTTTTTGTTCTCGCTGTGATTTTTTGTGGAAAGAAACTCGCAAATCTCTGGCCTTGGAGCCGGTTTTGGGAAAACGCGGCATGACCCCTCAGGCACCTTGACAACAAAAAGCCCATTAGATATAGGTGTATCTGTGAAAAATATTGCATTACCCACGCCCCACACGCCATGGGCACCTTTGTGACGGCCCAGAGCGTCCGTGGCCGCATCCCACAGTGAGTGATCGATGACCGACTTTGAACCGAAAATTGTGGCTTTTTGCTGCATGTATTGAGCCTACACGGCAGCGGACCTGGCAGGTTCCATGAGGCTCAACTATCCCCCCAACGTGCGCATTGTCAGCGTGCCCTGCACGGGCCGAGTGGACATGATTCACCTGTTGAAAGCCATTGAGACGGGCGCAGACGGGGTCTATGTGGCCGGCTGCATGGAAGGAGAATGCCATTTTCGCAATGGCAACATCAAGGCCAAGCGGCGGGTCATGGCGGTCAAGAGAATTTTGCAGGACGTGGGGTTGGAGCCGGAACGAGTGGAAATGTTCAACGTGTCGGCCTCCGACGGCCCTCGATTTGCGGCCATCGCGCGGGAGATGACGGAGCGGATTCGAGCCCTGGGTCCCAGCCCTTTGCGGGGATCCGAGGAATGTGTTGCGTGGATGGAGGCCGGTTGATCGGCTGACGTTTTGGGAAGGCTGTAAGCCAACGCGCATTGGGGGTGCGGACGTATTCGGCCCGCATCACGGGTGACAGACCAGTCCGCGGGTGTGCGGCATCCGAGGACGCGCCAAGGGAGGGAAGGATTTATGGTTGTTGCCGAAAGAAAACCCATCGAGGAAATCCTTGCGATGGTGGCCGACTTTAAGAAGGTGTTGCTGGTCGGCTGCAAGGGGTGCGTGACGGTCTGTTGTGCCGGAGGCACCAAGGAAGTGGGCATCTTGGGTTCCGCGCTCCGTATCGCCAGGAAAAAGCAGGGCAACCCGTTGGAGGTCGTGGAGCATACGCTGGAACGCCAGTGCGATCCCGAGTATGTGGATCAATTGGCCCCCATGCTCAATGACAATAGCTTTGATGCGGTTTTGTCCATGGCCTGCAGTGTTGGGCCCCAGTTCATCGCCAAGAAGTACACCATTCCCGTGTACCCTATGCTGAACACCACCTTCATCGGCGGCGCCTTGGAACACGGCGTGTGGGCCGAATTCTGCCAATCCTGCGGCAATTGTCTCATTCACCATTTCGGTGGTTTGTGCCCCATCGCGCGCTGTTCCAAGAGCCTCATGAACGGGCCATGTGGGGGATCCGCCAACAAGAAGTGTGAAGTAAGCCCGGAAATCGACTGCATTTGGCATTTAATCTATGACCGCATGGTAGAGCTGGGGCAATTGGAAAAGCTGCGCCCGGTGTTTCCCATCAAGGATTGGTCCACGAGCCGCGATGGTGGTCCTCGAAAGATCGTCAGGGAGGATTTGAAGCTATGAAAGCCGGAAGCAACCTGGAGAAGGTGTTTACGCAAGGGCATTTCGCAGTCACTGGTGAATTGGGTCCTCCTCGCGGCGCATCCGTGGAAGTCATCGAAAAGAAAGCCGGATATCTGCGCGGTGTGGTGGATTCCATCAACGTGACGGACAACCAAACCTCGGTGGTGCGCATGTCCAGTGTGGCTGTGTGCAAGCTGCTGGTGGACATGGGCCTGGAGCCTAACCTTCAGATGGTGTGTCGGGATCGCAACCGCATTGCCATGCAAAGCGATCTTCTCGGCGCATATGCTCTGGGCATTCGCAATGTCTTATGCCTTTCCGGAGACCACAACCGCTTTGGGGATCATCCCCAGTCCAAGAACGTCTATGACGTGGATTCCATGCAGCTCATCGGCATCGTGAAAAAGCTTCGCGACGAAGGCAAAATGCTCAGCGGCCAGGAACTGGAAGGGGTGCCCAAGTTTTTCATCGGAGCGGCCGCCAATCCCTTTGGGGATCCCTTTGAATTTCGCGTCACTCGGCTGGCCAAGAAAATCGATGCCGGCGCGGACTTCATTCAGACCCAGTGCATTTACAACATGGAAAAATTTCGAAAATACATGCACATCGCTCACGAAGAGGGGCTGACCGAAAAATGCTATATCATGGCGGGCATCACGCCCCTGAAGTCGGTGGGCATGGCGAGATATATGGCCAAATTCGTCCCGGGTCTGGACGTGCCGGACTACTACATCGATCGGCTCAAAGGCGTGGAAAAAAAGAAACAAGCCGATGAGGGGATCAAGATCGCCGTGGAGCAAATTCAAGAAGTGCGAGAAATTCCAGGGGTCAGGGGCATTCATTTGATGGCTATCGAATGGGAACACAAGGTGCCGGAGATTTTGGAAGCGGCCGGGTTACTGCCGAGACCGTCCGTCAACTGATCGACCCCAGGTGGCCCACGCATCAAGAGGTGGAACGAAAGTTCCGCCTCTTTTTTTTGCTGCGGTGCCCGAAAAGTATGCAAAAGCACGGGCCTTTAAGCATGCGTCGGGAGGTGTGGTTGACAGGAAGGTGTCGTGACGAATAGGATAACGCGCCTTTGGCAATGAAGGCGTGGCGGGCGCGCACAAGGAGGGTTTTTCCATGAGTTTGACGGTGGCTTTTGGAGGCAAGGGCGGCACGGGCAAGACGACCCTTGCTGGCCTATTGATTCGCTACATGATTGAAAAGGGCATGAAGCCGGTCTTGGCGGTGGATGCTGATTCCAACGCGAACCTCAACGAGGTTCTGGGTGTCTCTTTGAATGAAACCCTTTCCCAAGCTCGAGAGATGATGAAAAAGGATGTCCCCACGGGCATGACCAAAGACATCTTCATGGAAATGAAAATGGAGCAGGCTCTGGTGGAAGGGGACGGTTTCGATCTGATCGCCATGGGCCAGCCCGAAGGGCCGGGGTGTTATTGTGCGGCCAACAATTTGTTGGCCGGTCTTCTTGATCGATTAATGAAAAATTACCAATACCTGGTCATTGACAACGAAGCCGGCATGGAACACTTCAGCCGCCTCACGCAAAAGGACGTGGACGTGCTCGTGCTGGTTTCCGATCCCAGCCGTCGAGGCTTGACGGCGGCCTGCCGCATTTCGGAACTGGTGAGTTCCTTGCCCATGAGGGTAGGCAAGAAGGTTCTGGTGGTCAACCAGGTCCAGGAGCCGCTTTCCTGGCCCGAAGAGGTGGTGAAGGTGTTTTCCAACGGGAATATTTACACCGTGCCCGCGGATCCCCTTTTGGCGCAGTTCGACATGCAGGGCAAACCCACAAGTCAATTGCCCAGCGATTCCCAAGTGGTGCATGCGGCCTGGGCCCTTTTTGACAAGATTTTGCAAGAAATCAAGGCGGGGTAAGGTCGACAGACAGGGACGGCCTGCTAGCCGTTTCCAAACATGTTCTGATCGCGGTTCCATGAAGGCGTTCACGGGGAGGGAAAGCCATGGAGGCCGTTAGACAGGCATTGCTCAGTGTCACGGACAAGACGGGCCTGGTGCCCTTCGCCCAAGGTTTGGTGAGGCATGGGGTGCGGCTGTTGTCCACGGGCGGTACGGCCAGGGTACTCAAAGAAGCCGGAATTCCTCTTCGGGAGGTTTCGGATTACACGGGGTTTCCCGAGATGCTGGACGGTCGCGTGAAGACGCTGCAACCCAAGATTCACGGGGGCATTTTGGCCATGAGGGATCGGCCCGAGCACATGGAGACTTTGGCAGCGCACGGCATTGAACCCATCGACATGGTGGTGGTGAATCTCTACGCCTTTGAAGAGACCGTTTCGGACCCCAAGTGCCGCTTTGAAGATGCCATTGAAAACATCGACATCGGGGGTCCGGCGCTCATTCGCGCCGCCGCAAAGAACCATGCCCATGTGGTGGTGGTCACGGACCCTGAGGACTACGCGGCGGTGCTTCAGGAGATGGATGCCCATGGTGGAAAGGTTTCAGCGGCGACGCGCTTGCGCTTGGCCGCCAAGGCTTTTTGCCTCACCCATCGATACGACGGGGCCATCTGCCGTTATCTTGAAGGCCGGTAGGGGATCGCAGCAGCACAATCATGGAGTGACAAGCGGGGATTTCCCCGCTTTCGTGTTCTTGGTGTCTTGGCGTATGGGGAAGAATTCATGAAGATACTTGTTGTGGGCAGCGGCGGCAGGGATCATGCCATTGCATGGAAATTCGCACAAAGTGATCGGGTGAAAAAGGTTTATGTGGCCCATGGCAACGCCGGCATCTCGCAAACAGCCCAGTGCGTGGATGCAAAAACCCCGGAAGAAATTGTGGCCTTTGCCCAAAGGGAAAGCATCGATTTGACCTTCGTGGGACCGGAAAAACCTCTTTCGGCGGGCATTGTGGATCTGTTTGAGCGCCACGGCTTGCCGATTATCGGGCCCAATCGTCAAGCCAGCCGGCTGGAATCGAGCAAATGTGACACCAAGCTGATGCTAAAGGCTTTGGGGATTCCGGTGCCGGAATTTGCCGTGTTTTCAGACCCCGACGCCGCCCGAGCCTATGTGCGTTCCGTGGGTTATCCCGTGGTGGTCAAGGCCGACGGATTGGCGGCGGGTAAGGGTTCTTTGGTGTGCGATGATGTGGCCGCAGCGGAAGCGGCCATTCACGACATCATGGAGGCGCGAATTTTCGGTGACGCCGGATCGCGCGTGGAC
This sequence comes from Desulfosoma caldarium, assembly GCF_003751385.1. Taxonomy (NCBI): domain Bacteria; kingdom Pseudomonadati; phylum Thermodesulfobacteriota; class Syntrophobacteria; order Syntrophobacterales; family Syntrophobacteraceae; genus Desulfosoma; species Desulfosoma caldarium. The sequence goes on from NZ_RJVA01000013.1 coordinate 48,674, forward strand.
ATCGAAAAGCGCCTCTACGGCCGTGAACTGTCCTTTTTCTGCTTTTCTGACGGCTATACTCTGGTGCCCATGGTGGCCGCCCAGGACTACAAGCGCGCCCGCGACAACGACGAGGGAAAAAACACCGGTGGTATGGGATCCTATTCCCCTCACCCCTGGTTGGATGACGCCCTGGTGGAAACCATCATGAGCCGGGTTGCCAGGCCCTTAATTGACGGCATTCGAGAGAAGCACGGCCTGCTCTACCGCGGCGTCCTCTACCTCGGCCTCATGCTCGTGCAGGAACCCGCTGGCATCACGCCCTACGTGCTGGAGATCAACATTCGCTTGGGGGACCCGGAGGCTCAGGTCATTCTGCCTCGACTGAAAACCGACCTCGTGGACATCTGCGAAGCCATCCTGGCCGGTCGCCTTCAGGATGTGCCCTTGTCCTGGGATTCACGGTACCGCTTGTGCTTGATTGCTGTCAGTGGTCGAACCAAGGGCAAAAAAGGCTGGTATAAAGGCTATCCGGATCGTTACAAAATCGGTGTGCCCATTCACGGTTTAGATGCCGTAGATCCCCAATGTTTGGTGTTCCATTCGGGCACGGGCTGGGGTAACAACGGAACGTTGGTGACCACGGGAGGCCGAGTCTTTGGGATTGTGAGTTCAGGTGAGACCTTGGCCGAAGCGCGAGCCGTGGCCTATCGAGAGATGGAAAAAGTCTCTTTTGAAGGCATGTATTACCGAAAAGACATTGGCAAGGATTGAAAAAATCATGCCTTCGTGGGGCAAAGGCCGCCAAGCGCCATGAGCCGTTGCAGCTTGCAGCGCCCCCACGACCTATTTCGTGGGCTAGAACAAAAAAGAAGGCGACTCCCTCAAAGGCTTTGCAAAATGCGATAAAAGAGCCTTTCAGAGAGATGGTGACCATGACGACGGCAAAGAAACCTTTGGTCGGCGTTTTGATGGGAAGCGACTCGGATCTTCCTGTGATGGAAGGAGCTTTTGAGGTACTTCGAAAGTTTGGGGTTCCCTTTGAAGCGGCCATTCTTTCAGCGCATCGAACTCCAGAACAGGCGGCGCAGTATGCAGCCACGGCGGCGGAAAGGGGCCTCCAAGTGATCATCGCCGCCGCGGGCTGGGCGGCTCATCTGGCAGGCGTGCTGGCCTCTAAGACCATCCTCCCTGTGATCGGCGTTCCTGTAGATTCCTCACCCCTTCACGGTATGGACGCCTTGTTGTCCACCGTGCAGATGCCGCCGGGCATTCCCGTGGCCACCATGGCCATCGGGCAAGGGGGGGCGCGCAATGCTGCTTTGTTTGCCGTGCAAATTCTGGCCCTTTGCCATGACGACCTGACGAAAGCCTTGAAGCGTTACAGGGCGGACATGGCCGCGGAGGTTTTGGCCAAGAACGCCAAGGTGGACGCGTCGGTGAGGGTTGAGGGGCTATGATGGCGTCCCCTCGGCGATGGATATCCCCCTTTGCCCGGATACCGAAGGAACTGGAGGAGGTGCTGCGCCGTGGTGGGGTGGTGATCTATCCCACAGAAACGGTCTACGGCCTGGGCGGGGACCCTCAACATGCCGCCGTCATTGAAAGAATCCAAAACCTCAAGGGCCGGCCTGTGCACAAACCCTTTCCCCTCATCGTGGCGGATCGGGAGGCGGTGCGGCACTGGGTGCAGTGGCACCGCGATCCTCTGGATCGCATTGCGGAACGCTTTTGGCCCGGTCCTTTGACCTTGGTGTTGCAAGCTGCTTCCAATGTCCCGCAAGGCTTGCAGTCGGCGGAAGGCACCGTGGCCGTTCGCGTGAGTGCGCATCCTGTGGCGACCCTGATGGCCAAAGCTTGTGGCGGTGCTCTGGTGGCAACCAGCGCCAATCTTTCCGGAGAACCCCCGGTTTCAAGCCCCGCCGAACTCTCCCGTGCCCTGTTGGATGCGGTGGACGGGCTGGTGGATGGCGGGACCTTGCCCCCTTCCCCTCCGTCCACATTGGTGGCCGTGACCTTTCACGAAGAAGGATTTTCCTGGAAAGTTCTGCGTCAAGGCGCGGTGTCCGCGGAAACGCTCGCCCTGTTTTTTCAGGGCGAAAACGTCGCCGCGACAATGGAGGACCTTTGATTTATTGGCTGATTCCAGTTCTGGGGCTCATGACGGGGCTTTGCGCCTCGGGGTGGTGGTGTGCTCGACGGTGGCGAAAAGAATGGTCAGGGCCCAGGCGGGTTGTGCTCACGGGTGGAGGCACGGGAGGGCACGTGAACCCGGCTTTGGCCATCGCGGAAGCCATCAAGAAGCGAGAACCGGAAACGCGATTTCTCTACGTGGGTGTGGCCGGCAAGGCCGAAGCCGTCATCGTGAAAAGGGCGGGTTTGCCCTTGCGGTTTGTGTCCTCTCGAGGATTTCCGGGATTTCGACCGTCCCTGGCTTTGGTGCACTTTGGGGTCGCCATCACGTGGGGGACTCTGCAGTCCTTAGGAATACTGATGCGGTTTCGGCCCCATTGGATTATTGCCACGGGAGGCTACGTGAGCGCTCCCATGGTCATGGCCGGTTTTGTGCTCAAAGCCCTCGGCATTGGCCCGGTGAAAATCTTTCTTCACGAACAAAACAGTGTACCTGGTCAAATGAATCTCCTTTTGGGGCGCTACGCGGACCGTGTGCTGCTTACCTTTCCTCAAACCCTCGCCGACTTTCCCAAGAACGGTTCCGTCGTAGGATACCCCGTTCGCCACTCCATTCTGGAGATTCCCAGGGAGGAAGCTCGCCAAAAGTTGTCTTTTTCCCTTCCCGAAAGACGCCGCGTGGTCTTTGTTTTTGGCGGCTCTCAAGGGGCTCGAACCATCAACCGGGCTGTGGTGGAGGCCCTGTCCGCGCTGGCGCCGCATCGCGACCGGATTTTTGTCATTCACAGCATGGGCCTGGCCGCCTCGGAAGACTACCATGCCGTGAAGGATACGGAAGCCTTGCTCAAGGCCCGCTACGGCGAGGACACCGTGGCGTCTTTCAGCGATTTTTATTACCGTCAAGACTACTTTCATCGCATCGCCGAAATCTATGCGGTCAGCGACCTGGTCGTGTGCCGCAGCGGGGCCGGAAGCCTGAACGAACTGGCCCGGCTGGGTAAGCCGTCCTTGCTCATTCCCAAAGCCAACCTACCCGGCGACCACCAGGTCATGAATGCGAGGGCCATGAAAAGGGCTGGAGCGGCCGAGGTGCTGTTTGAAGATACGGTATTTGAAAAGGGAGAACTTCGCGATCGTCTCGACGGGGAAGTTCTCGCGGCGAAAATTTTGGAGCTCCTGGCCGACGAGGCCAAACTCAAGGAAATGTCCGAACGATGCCGCCGGTTTTTCAGAAAACAAGCGGCGGCCCGAATCGTGAGCGAATTGTACGGCGATCGGTCTTTTGACAACGGCTGGAATTGTCAAGCCCTGGAATCCTTTTCTCCTCTTCTCAGTCATCAGCAGCTTTTACGCCGCTTGCAAGAGGCCTACAATGCGGACCCCTTGGGGTACGATCCCGAACAGATTCAGGGGATTTCAGAAGACTTGGCCTATTATCGGTATAGGGCTGCGGCGCTTCTGGTGAATCCCTCGTGGGCTTTGCGAAACCTTGGCGTCAAGCTCATCGGCCTGACGCGATACCAGGAAAAGACGGCCACCCTAGTGCACATGCTCTTGGATCGGACGCCGGCTTCGCGCCTGGAGCGTTGGTTTGGCGGAGACTTTCGGCAGGTGGGCTTTATTCGTCGCAATGCCGTTCATGCCTTGATGGTCATGAATCGTATGGATCCTTTGGTGGAGGAGGCGATCATGGCCGCCATGGAAGACCCTTATTACGAGGTGAGGGCTCAGGCATGCCGCGCTGTGTCTCACTTCGGCAAATATTTGGCGGGCAAGGAATCGTGGCTCAAAGCTGTTTTGGAAAAACTTGAGGATCGATGTTTCGAGGTCAAGGTGGAGGCGGCACGGGCCCTTGGCGAAGTGGGGACCGACGGCCGAGCCATGGAAGCGCTCTTGAATCTCGGCGAAGCCTTTCACTGGCAGGTGCGCAATGCGGCTCTCATGGGAGTGCGCCGCCTTCTGGAAAGGCAGGTGATTTGGCCATGCGAAGAACTATCTGAAAAGCTCGGTCGATTTATTTTGACCGCCCCTGACTTTCGTCCCCACTTTGTCATTCGTGAAAACTACAATGCGGTCATGCGCCTGTGCCACCGTTTCGGCTCGGCGCGTTCTGCTACCGCACAGGCCAAACCCGACGTCGCTGTGGGAAAAAAGACATGATTTACGAGCTGGCGAACCTTATCCTGGACTCATGGCCCGCCTTTTCGTTTTTGAGGCTGATCAATTACCTCACCTTTCGGGCCATTATGGCGGCCCTGACCGCTGCGGCTTTTATGTTCATTTTCAGCCGACCCTTTATTCTCTACATGCACCGAAGGGGGTTTCAGGATCAGAGTCGAGAGACGGGCCTTTCCACCCATGACAAGAGCGGCACGCCCACCATGGGCGGGGTTTTGATTGTCAGTGCCGTGGTGTTTTCCATGGGCCTATGGGGAAATTGGCGCAATCCCTTTTTGCAATGGCCCATGATAGCCATGCTTTGGCATGCCCTCATGGGTTTTGCGGACGATTATTTCAAGATCGTTCGAAAGAGCGGCAACAAGGGGCTGTCGGAACCGACCAAATTGGCCCTGCAAAGCCTTTTCAGTGCAGGTTTTGCCTGGATCATGGTGGGACCCCTTTCTCCGGTGGGTCCCGATATGGCCGTGCGCGTCTATGTCCCCTTTGTCAAGGTTCCCCTCTTTACCCTGCACCCCTTCATTTATGCCCTTTTCATTTTTCTTTTCGTCATCTTTGTTTCCAATGCCGTCAACATCACCGATGGACTGGACGGATTGGCCATCACACCGTCTTTGTTCGTCATGGGGGTGCTTGGAGTGTTTGCCTATGTGCAGGGCAACACCATTTATTCGGCCTACCTTTTCTACCCCTACCTCAAAGGGGCGGGGGAACTGACGGTTTTTGGGGCGGCTTTTGTGGGGGCCGGATTGGGGTTTCTATGGTACAATGCCTACCCAGCACAGATTTTCATGGGCGATACGGGCTCTTTGGCCATCGGCGGTACCATCGCGGTCGTTTCTGTTCTCTTGAAACAGGAATTTCTCTTTCCCATCCTGGGAGGGCTTTTCGTAGTCGAAGCCTTGACCAGCCAGATTCAGGATAAGATCGGGGTTCGATGGTTGGGACGCCGCCTTTTTTACCGAGCGCCCCTGCACCACGATTTACAACATCGCGGTATCGCGGAAACCAAGGTGGTCATTCGCCTCTGGATCATCTCCGGCCTGTTGGCGTTCGTGGCCCTTTCGACGCTCAAGATTCGATAAAGGCCCCTCATAGCCGTTCTTAGAAAATCAGCCGGGAACGTTCTTGATCGGTCCCTTTCGGCCCACACACTCGTAGCGAAAACCCAAGGCCTTCATCTGGTGGGGTTCGTACACATTGCGCAAGTCCACGAAAACGGGTTCGGCCAAAAGGCTCTTGATGCGCGGAAGATCCAAGGCTCGGTATTCGTTCCATTCGGTGACGAGCACAACACAGTGCGCGCCCTCGCAGGCTTCGTAGGGCGACGAGCAGTACTGCACTTCCGGAAGCAGTTTAGCGGCTTCTTTCATGGCCTGAGGATCGTGGGCCCGCACGATGGCTCCGTGTTCCGTAAGTGCCGGAATGATGGTCAAGGCGGGGGCTTCCCGCATGTCATCGGTTTCGGGTTTAAAGGCCAACCCAAGGACCGCGATGATCTTTCCCGCTTCCGTACCGCCGAGGGCGGCGCGAATCTTTCGAACCATGCGAGCCTTTTGGGCGGCGTTGACTTCCACGACCGCTTCCACAATTCGACAGGCGACCCCGTGTTCCTGAGCGATTCTCAGCAGGGCCAAGGTGTCTTTGGGAAAGCAGGATCCCCCGTAGCCTGGACCCGGATGCAGAAACTTTCGCCCGATGCGCCCGTCCAAGCCCATGCCCTTGGCGACCGCATGCACGTCGGCTCCCACTTCTTCGCAAAGGTTCGCCATTTCGTTGATGAAACTGATCTTGGTGGCCAAAAAGGCATTGGAGGCATATTTGATCAGTTCCGCCGTTTCGATGGTGGTGACCACAAAAGGGGTTTCGATCAGATAAAGAGGCCTGTAAATGGCTCGAAGGCGCTCTTCTGCTTGAGGGCTTTCCACCCCGAGAACGACCCGGTCGGGGCGCATGAAATCGGCAATGGCCGCACCTTCCCGCAAGAACTCGGGGTTACTGGCCACATCGAAATGGGCGTGAGGGTTTTCCTGGGCAATGATGCGGGCCACTTGTCTGGCTGTGCCCACCGGCACGGTGCTCTTGTTGACCACCACAGTGTAGTCCCTCAGCCGCGGCGCAATGGCTCGAGCCGCGTCAAACACGTAGGAGAGATCCGCATAGCCGTCTCCGCGGCGAGACGCCGGTGTGCCCACGGCGATGAAAATCACGTCAGCTTCCCCGACAAAAGGGTCGAAATCCGAAGAAAACGACAACCTGCCGGCGGCGCAGTTCTTTTCCACCATGGGTTGAAGCCCAGGTTCGTAAATGGGAACGAGGCCTTCGCGCAGTCGCTGAATCTTTTGCGTGTCGATATCGATACACGCAACCTGGTGACCGAATTCCGCAAAACAGGTCCCGCTGACCAACCCCACGTAGCCGGTGCCGATCACCGCTATTTTCATTGTCTCCTCGTCTGTGAATGCTGTAGGCTATGTATTGCCGAAAAAAATAAACCTCGGCGCGCGCCACTTTAGCACAGCCGTTCAAGAAGTGAAGAGCGAACCCATGCTCAAGTCATCCTTCGGGACAAAAATCTTTGTGGCCATTGTGGGCGTGAGCGCCGCGACTTTGGTGATCACGGGCGGCTTTCTTTACTGGCATGGAACCGCCCTGCTTCGACTCAAGAGCACCGAAGAGCTCTTCACGGCATCGAATGCTATCGCCTATTACATGGAGCACAACCTGGAGGACGTGCTTCGTCAGCTGGAAGCTTGCCCCTTTTCCTGGGCTCAACAACGTGAAGGTGCTCGAGGGGGCTCATGGCCAGACAAGGAGACCGCGATCAAGGAATCTTTTTCGGAATACGCAAGCCAGCTTTTCCGAGACTTTCCCTGGATTGCGGCCGTGGCGCTTCGAAATGAAATCGGAAAAATCCTCTTATGCCATGGCGAAGAGAACTTACTGAGTCCATCCCTTGGCCCGTGCGATCCCATTGCTCTACTTCCCAAAGGTTGTTTGCTTCGAGGTCCTGAAACGAAGAGCACGCGAAGGGTCTATGTGGAGTTGGGGCTGAGCCGAATTCGTGAGGCCCACCCCAGGTCCCTCGCCTGGACCTTTGTCGTGGACGTGTCTGCCCTGGCCACGTCGGCCCCTGTGCCCTCGAGACTCCTGAACGAGATGATGGTGGTGCTGGGCAGGTCGGGCCAAGCCGAGGCTTCGGTCGTCAAAGAGGCCCGCTGGGCGGACACACGGCTTCGAGAGCAGCTCACGTCGAAGCTCGGCCAGATGTTTCTCGAGAGTCGAGATGTGGAGCCGGGCCCTATGGCGGTGGAAGGTCAGAAGATTCTGGTGGCGTCCAGTTTCTTGCCGAAATTGCGCTGGCCGCTGGTTATGGCCGTGCCGGAAAAGAGTGCCGGCATGTCGGCTTCGGCCTTGTTAAAGACGGCCCTGTGGGCCTGTGGCTTGGGGATCGTCTTGTCCCTGGGGGTGTCCTGGTTTGTCGCTTCGCATCTTATTCGCCCTCTTCGACGCTTACAGGAAGCGTTTCGAGAATTCAGCCAAGGGAACTGGAACGTTCAGGTGCCGGTGACTTCAGGCGACGAAATCGCCGAACTGACCGATGGATTCAACCAGGGCGTGGTGTTTGTCACCACGCAGCACCGAAAGCTCAAACGCCTTCAAACGCTCGTGCATCAGACACAGGACGCCGTGGTGCTGTGCTCGTCCAAAGGCAGTTTGGTCTATGCCAATCCGTCGGCGTATGCTTTTTTCGGCTTTCAGCGCCGGGAGGACACGGTCCTTGCACGACTTCACGACAGGGTCTGTGCTGTGGATCGAGAGCGCTTTGACCAGACCGTGTGGCCCAGCATGCTTGAGGGCCCATGGGAAGGGGAAATTCACTTCTGTCGTCAGGATGGCAAGGTTCAATTGGGGTGGCTTCGTGGCGGCAGCGTGTCCGATGAAGCGGGGAATGCTCCCTTTGTCTACGCCATTATTCGCGATATTTCCGATCGCAAGGCGGCCGAAGAGGCGCTTCGGAATGCCGAGGAATACTATCGCACGGTGTTTCGCACCAGCCCGGACGCCATTGTGGTCACCAATCCCTCGGAAGTCATCGTGGATGTCAACGAACCGGGCTTTCCAAATGTTTTCGGCTATGAACGCCACGAAATTCTTGGTCGACCTATCGGCGATCTTCTGGCGGAAGAGATAGACGGCACCGCCTCCCTTCTTTCGGCGCTCAAAGGATCCGGACGCATCACCGTCAAGTGGCGCCGTAAGGACGGCTCCGTTTTTCTGGGCGAAGCCACTCAGGGTGCCCTCAAGGACGCCAAGGATGTGTGGCGAGGCTCTGTTCGCGTCATTCGCGATGTGAGCGAACGCGAAGCTCTTTTGGAAAGACTGGAGCAGACCAATCAGGAACTCAAGAGCTTGGATGAGTTGAAAGACAAGTTCTTAGCTGGAGTCAGCCACGATCTGCGCACGCCGCTCATTCCCGTGCGGGCTTTTTTGGAAAAACTCCTTCAGGGCAAATGGGGACCACTCACGGCAAGGCAGGAAGAATTCCTTCGTTACTGCTTGATCGGCGTGAGCCGAGAAATGATTCTCGTGGAAGAACTGCTGGATTATACGCGGCTGAAATCGGGAAGTCTTACCCTGCGCAAGGAAAATGTAGACCTTCAGGACGTGCTTCGCGCCAGCCTTTTTCTACTTAGGATCCTCGCGGAGACCAACCGGCTCACCGTTGCAGTGGACCTGCCCTTGGACCCCGTGCCCATTGTCGGCGACTACAACAAGCTTCTTCGCATCTTTCACAACCTCTTTTCCAATGCCGTCAAGTACAACCGACCGGGAGGCCATGTGACGGTTCGAGGGGCCTGGGAAAGCCCTCGACGATTTCGCGTGGCCGTGGAAGATTCCGGCATTGGCATTCCCCAGGAAGACCTGCGGCGCATTTTTGACGATTTTTACCGTGTGGGGATGAGCGGGACTCCGGTGCGAGGATCCGGAATCGGGCTGGCGGTCGTGCGGGAACTGGTGCACCTGCACGGCGCCGAGTTGGATGTGCAAAGCACTGTGGGTGTGGGCAGCGTTTTCTCCATCACGTTTCCGGTGATGGAGGATTCCGAGATCGACGTTGCGCTGTCCGTGGATTAAACCTTTTGGAATGATCAAGGGACGCGAAGGCGTGCCCGCGTAGAGGGGTTAAAGAGAGGGGGCGTGTATATGGCCAAAGCTCATGAAGCCCGTGACAGGCTCTCGGAAGGGAGGAAACGGCAGGTGGCGGTCTTTACGTTTTCCAAAAAAGGTGACAGTGGTGAAACGAGCTTGTTGACCGGGGAGAGGGTTTCCAAGGCCAGTTTAAGGCCGGAGACCTACGGGACGCTGGACGAGGCCAGTTCCGTCTTGGGACTGGCCAAGGCGTTCTCAAATAATGACAAGGTGCGCCAAATGGTGCGCACCATTCAGGAAGATCTTCAACTTCTCGCAGCACAACTGGCCTGCGGCACTGAAAAACGCTGTGAATGGAGGGTGGAAAGTCACCACATCGATCGCCTGGAACAATGGATCGAAAACCTGCAACGGGAAGTGCCCCTGCCCCGCCATTTCGTCCTTCCCGGAACCAATCCCGTCAGCGCGTCGTTGGATGTGGCGCGAACCGTAGTGCGGCGTGCCGAACGCCGTGCCACGGGTATGAAGGAAGCCGGTATGCTGGAAGACCCTTTGGTTCAGGCATACCTCAACCGCCTGGCCGATTTTCTGTTTACTTTGGCTCGGTACGCGGAAAAACATCCCTGACCGCTTGTTCGAGAAGATCTTCTGAGTTGTCTTTTTGGGGAGGACGGGGCGGGCTGGATAACCTGGCATCGCGCCGCGGGGGAGGCTTTTACGAAAAAGGACGCGCGGCGCTCAAAAATTCCATGGAGGCGACCTTGCCATGCAGGGCCGCTGCACAAGGTTAAAGGTCATTGCTGCCGGCGCAAGGAGACCCGATCTTTGGGCTTTTTTGAAGAGAAGCCCGTCGTGCTCAGCTCTGAAGGAGCCGCACGTTTGTCTTGTAGGCCGGCGGGCCGTAGCCCATGAAAAAAGAAGAAAAAAGAAAAAAAATTTAAAAGAAGCCAATGGCCAGTTTTCTTTTCCCGTCGACTTTGCCCCAAAACGGTGGTTCCTTCCTCTTATTTTTTCATTTTCGGACTTGCCAGGAAACCTAAAGGCCTTTAGAAAGTGTTAGCACTCAGGTGAGTTGAGTGCTAACACCATACCACGATGCACAAGGAGTGAGAGGCCATGAAGTTACGTCCACTGCACGACCGAGTGATTGTCAAACGGTTGGAAGAGGAAGAACGGACTCAGGGCGGTATCATCATTCCCGACACCGCCAAGGAAAAGCCTCAACAGGGCAAGGTTCTGGCGGTGGGCAAAGGCAAACTCTTGGACAAGGGCGATGTGGTCCCTCTCATGGTCAAGGAAGGAGACCGAGTGCTCTTTTCCAAGTATGCCGGCACGGAAGTTAAGGTGGAAGGAGAAGAGCTTCTCATTATGCGAGAAGACGACATCTTAGCCATTCTTGAATGATCGCCTAGGTGAGGAGGAATCATCATGGCAGCCAAGGAAATCAAATATTACAGTGAAGCCCGTTCCAAGATTTTGCATGGTGTGGACATTCTGGCCGATGCGGTCAAGGTGACTCTGGGACCCAAGGGTCGCAACGTGGTCATCGAGAAGACCTTTGGTTCCCCGACGGTGACCAAGGACGGTGTGACGGTGGCCAAAGAAATCGAGCTTGAGGACAAGTTCCTCAACATGGGCGCGCAAATGGTCAAGGAAGTGGCCAGCAAAACCAGCGATGTGGCCGGGGACGGCACCACCACGGCGACCATTTTGGCGCAATCCATTGCCCATGAGGGTTTCAAGCTGGTGGCGGCGGGCCACAATCCCATGGCTCTGAAGCGGGGCATTGAAAAGGCGGTGGACAAAGCCGTGGAAGCCCTCAAGGCCATGAGCAAGCCTACCAAAGACCAAAAAGAGATCGCCCAGGTCGGCACCATCTCCGCCAACAATGACGCCACCATCGGCGATATCATTGCCGAGGCCATGAACAAGGTGGGCAAAGAAGGTGTCATCACGGTGGAAGAAGCCAAGGGGATGGAAACCACCCTGGATGTGGTAGAAGGGATGCAGTTTGACCGGGGCTACATTTCCCCGTACTTCGTCACCGACCCGGAAAAGATGGAAGCGGTTCTGGAAGACGCCTACATTCTGTGCCACGAAAAGAAGATCAGCGCCATGAAGGATCTGCTGCCGATTCTGGAGCAGATCGCCAAGATGGGCAAGCCGCTGCTCATCATTGCCGAGGATGTTGAAGGGGAAGCCTTGGCGACGCTGGTGGTGAACAAGCTGCGGGGCACCTTGAAGGTCTGTGCCGTGAAGGCGCCGGGCTTTGGTGACCGTCGCAAGGCCATGCTGCAGGACATTGCCATCTTGACCGGTGGTCAGGTGGTCTCGGAAGACTTGGGTGTCAAGCTGGAAAACGTGAGCCTGAACGATCTTGGGTCTGCCAAACGTGTGGTGGTGGACAAGGACAACACGACCATAGTGGACGGCGCCGGATCCAAGGAAGCCATTGAGGCGCGGGTCAAGCAGATTCGCGTGCAGATCGAAGAAACCACCAGCGATTATGATCGAGAAAAACTTCAGGAACGGCTGGCCAAGCTGGTGGGCGGCGTGGCCGTGATTCGTGTCGGAGCGGCCACGGAAACGGAAATGAAGGAAAAGAAGGCTCGTGTGGAAGATGCCCTGAACGCCACTCGAGCCGCGGTGGAAGAAGGGATCGTCCCGGGTGGTGGCGTGGCCTTGTTGCGCTGCCAGAAGGCCTTAGAAGACCTGAAGCTGGACGGCGAGGAAAAGTTCGGTTTGGACATTGTTCGCAGGGCGTTGGAGGCGCCGTTGCGCCAAATTGCTGACAATGCGGGCCATGAAGGGTCTGTGGTGGTGGAAAAGGTGCGCGCGGGCGAAGGACCCTTTGGCTTCAACGCCGAGAAAGAAGTTTATGAAGACTTGATCGCCGCCGGCGTCATTGATCCCACCAAAGTGGTGCGTTTTGCGCTGCAGAACGCGGCCAGTGTGGCGTCCCTGCTGCTGACCACGGAAGCCATGATTGCGGAAAAACCTAAGGAAAAGAAAGAAAGCTCGCCGACGCCGCCCATGGAGGATATGTATTAATAACTGGGCGCCTGATGGGCCGCAGCACGAACCCGGACCTTGTCCGGGTTCTTTTTTGTTGCACTTTCGGCGCCGATTTTGCTAAGCACGGAGCGTTTCACGGCGAAATCCGTGCAGTCAATTGGGAAAGGAGGAGCCATTATGGCTCGCGTCACAGTGGAAGACTGCCTCAGGCAGGTGGAAAATCGGTTCGCTCTGGTCCATCTGGCGGTGCGCCGGGTTCTTCAATTGAGAAAGGGTGCGACGCCCCTCATCGACGCGCCGAAAAATAAGGAAGTGGTCGTGGCCCTGCGGGAGATCGCGGCGGGCAAGGTGACCCCGGAAAATATTCTGGAACTGGAAGCCCGAGAGGACCACAACGGCGAGTTGGCTTTGCCTCATCGCATTGCGTCCAGTTCAGAAGAGATTCAGGAGGTGATGAAGGAATCGGCCCAGAGCGGAACCATAGAAGGGTCCATGGAAGAGGCGGTGTTAAAGGCGCAGGGGCCAGAGGGCGAAGAGGTGGATTGAGCGGCTGCTGTTAAGGCCCGCGAAGTGAGGAGAACATGGGGAACCGGAACGGCCTGTCGTGCCTGGAAAAGCGGGAATGGCTCAATCGTCCGACCGTGGCTGTGGACGAGCTCATGGCCCGGGGGCGCGCTCTGGAGGAAGCGGGCTTGATTCACGATGCCGTGGACTTTTACGAAAAGGCGCAGGCCCGCCGTGAACTGGAGCGCCTGGTGTCCCTGGCCGTGGACGAAGGGGATGCCTTTCTTTTTCTACGCCTGCACGGGATCCTCAAAACGGACCCCTCACCTGAGCAATGGAAAACCTTGGCGCAGCGGGCTGAGACCCTCGGCAAGACCCTCTACGCGCAGCGGGCACGGCAGCAACTTTCTTGACAAGCCACCTCGGCATGCTTAAAGGACTTTCGGCCTGCCCGTCCTAAAAAGAATCCTTGAAAAGCCTCTCAAGTACAGGTGATGGGAACTATGGCTACGAACCGGGACTATTATGAGATCCTTGGTGTTTCCCGCAACGCCAGCGATGAAGAAATTAAAAAAGCCTACCGCAAGCTGGCCCTTAAGTATCATCCTGATCGGAATCCAGGGGACAAGGAAGCCGAGGAGCGTTTCAAGGAGGCGGCGGAGGCCTACGAGGTGCTTCGAGATCCTCAGAAGCGCCAACTGTACGACCAGTTCGGCCACGAAGGGCTTCGAGGTTCCGGTTTTCAAGGGTTTCGAGGTTTTGAGGACATTTTCAGTTCATTTGGGGACATTTTTCAGGAGTTTTTTTCCTTTAACTTTGGAACATCCCAAAGGTCCAGGACCAATGCCCGGCCGGGAAACGATCTGCTCTACGAGCTGGAAATTTCCTTTGAAGAAGCCATCTTTGGCACCGAAAAAGACTTGGATATCAACACATACCGGCAGTGCGAACGCTGTGGAGGCAGCGGGTCGGAGCCGGGGTCTTCCGAGAGCATGTGCCCTCTGTGCCGAGGGCGTGGACAGGTGGTCCAGAGCCAAGGCTTTTTCCGCATCGCCACGACGTGCACGCGCTGCCATGGTGCCGGCCGTGTGATCACGACCCCGTGCCGGGATTGCGGGGGGCAGGGCCGGCTGCGACGCCTCAAGACGGTGCACGTGAAGGTGCCGCCGGGTGTGGATTCCGGAACACGGCTACGCTTGCGCGGGGAAGGTGAGAGCGGATACCGCGGGGGTGTGGCAGGGGATTTGTACGTGCGGCTGAAGGTGCGGCCTCACGAGATCTTTGAACGGGACGGCAACGACCTTTATGCCAAGATCTCCGTTTCTTTTGTTCAAGCCATCCTGGGCGACGAAGTCCTTTTGAATACGCTGGACGGGGAAAAGGTCATCAAGATTGAACCGGGCACCCAGCCCGGAACCGTGCTCAAGTTTCATGGTGAAGGTGTGCCTTCGTTGCGAGGCTACGGCCGAGGCGACCTCTTTGTCCAAATCGATGTCACCATCCCTTCTAAAATCACCCCCCGCCAAAAAGAGCTTCTTATGGAGTTTCAGGCGATCGAGGAAGAAAAAGCCGAAAAGAGGGGTCGCAAGTGGCCCTGGAGCAAACGGCATCAGGACAAGGATCGCGTCGTGGGCGAGACCGCTCGCTAAGAATGGGTGAAACCGGCTCGCGCGCATCAAAGGCGAACGTGACCTTTCCCAAAGAGCGGTCTTAGGTCGAGCGCGCCTTGGAGTCGCGATTTGGCTCGATGACCGGGGACAAGGTTTTCGCGGCGCGTTCCTTGGGCAAGGAGGGTCGATCGTGAGGGCTGAGCGCTATTCCGGCCAGTACCAAGATTTTCATGCCACCGCATTGTACTGCCCGCGCTGCCGGCAAGCCATGCCGGTACGCAGTCGGCTTTTGTTGATTCTGCCGGATGGAGAACTTCACGAGTACCTGTGTGCCGTGTGTGCCGCGTCCGTGGGCACCAAGACGGTCAGACAAGAGCGCGAAGCCCGCATCCTTATGGCCTAGTCAGGGCACGTGGAAAAACGCGCGTACACAGGGGCATGAAAAGCCTGGGTTCGAACAGAGGTGAACAAGGATGATCGAAGCGCACGGTTTGACCAAGTGGTATGGAACGGTACCCGCCATACAGGATGTGAGTTTTGAGATCGCCAAGGGGGAAGTGGTGGGATTTCTCGGCCCAAACGGCGCCGGCAAGTCCACCACCATTCGCATTCTCACCTGCTACATGCCACCGACGGCCGGATCCGCCAAAGTGGACGGCTTGGATTGCCTGGAAAACTCTTTGGAAGTGCGCCGACGCATCGGCTATCTTCCGGAAAATGTTCCTTTATACAATGAGATGACCGTGCGGCGCTTCTTGTCCTTTGTGGCGCAGGTCAAAGGCGTTCCCTGGAAAGAAGTGGCCAGGGAAGTGGATCGTGTCATCGACGTCTGCGGCCTGGACGGAGTGCGCCAACGCATCATCGGGAACCTTTCCAAGGGCTATCGTCAAAGGGTGGGCGTGGCGCAGGCTCTGGTGGGCAATCCGCCGGTGCTCATTCTGGATGAACCCACCATCGGGCTGGACCCGACACAGATTTTGGAAATTCGAAAGCTTATACAGGACTTGAGGCAAGACCACACGGTGCTTTTGAGCAGTCACATTTTGCCCGAAGTGGCCCAAATCTGCCAGAGAGTGGTCATTATCAACAAAGGACGCATCGTGGCCACGGACGCCCCGCAAACCTTGACGGCCCAGTTGCAAAAATCGGCAAAGATTCACCTGACGATTTCCGGGGACGGGGCCGGGCTGGCCGAATCGCTACGACGCCTTGACGGGGTCTTGAACGTGGTTGTGGAAGGAACCGAGCCTTCTCGGCTGATCGTGGAAGCGGATCGCCAATCTGACCTTCGACCTGCCTTGGCCCGCGCGGCGGTCCAACATGGTGTGGACCTTTTGGAGTTGAAAACCGTGGACCTGAGCCTGGAGGAGATCTTCATGCATTTGGTCACGGAAGAGCCCGACGAGGAGTCCGCGGCTGCCGAAGTGGCTCAGAAAGCCAACCATAGGGAGGGAGTAAAATCATGAGAGGTTTTTGGGCTGTATACCGCAAGGAGCTGTATGCACTTTTTGCCTCCCCGATCTTTTACGTGGTGGCTTTCATCTTTCTCGTCTTGCACGGCTACTTTTTTTATACGTCCTTGGCCTACTACAGTATGGTGAGCTTTCAGGCGTCTCAAAATCCCTTTATGGCCCAGCAGATCAACCTGATGGACATGGTCGTTCGGCCTGTCCTCATGGACCTCGGGGTGGTGCTCCTGCTCACGGCGCCTTTGCTCACCATGAGAACTTACGCCGATGAGCGGCGTTCGGGCACCATGGAATTGCTTTTTACGCTACCCGTAACCGACAAGGCCGTGCTTGCGGCCAAGTTTGCCGCGGTGCTCACCACCCTGGCGCTTCTTCTTGCCGGAACCCTGCCGTCCATGGCCATCCTCGAAACTTTGGCCGATCCCAACTGGAAGGCCATGCTCTGTGCCTACGCCGGCTTGTTTTTCATGGGGGCTTCTTTTATGTCCTTGGGCATGTTTTCCTCGGCACTGACGCGAAACCAGATTGTGGCGGCGGTGCTGTCTTTTGGGGCCCTCTTGCTCTTTTGGGTCATCGGATGGCTGAGTTCCATTATGGGGCCCACGTCCGTGCGCCTGGCCGAATATCTTTCCATCATTCGCCACTTCGATAATTTTTCCAAGGGCGTCCTCGACACCAGAGATGTGGTCTATTACCTGGTTTTCATAAGCTTTTTCCTCTTCGTGACCGTGCGCCAGATCGAATCCTACCGTTGGCGCGGCTAAGGGACAAAAGATACAACGGAGGCCTGGTAAGATGCCGAAAATATTGAAATCGCGACGGCTGCATTACGGATCCAGCGCGGTTTTTTCCACCGTGGTTTTTTTTGCCATTCTGGTGCTGGTGGCCCTTATTGCCGAACGACACCCGCTTCGAGCGGACTTCACGGAAACCGGCGCGTTCAGTTTGTCCGAACAGAGCCGAAAGGTGGTGGCGTCCATTGAGGAGCCCATCACGATCAAGGCCTTTTTTGCCTCAGGGGCTCCTGAGGCGTCGCGTGCCAAGGACCTTTTGGAAACCTACCGATACTATAATAAGAATCTTCACTATGAATTCATCGACCCGGACCGAGAGCCCCAACTGGCGCGCCAATATGAAATTCGGGACTACGGCGTTTTGGTGGTTGAAGGCTTGGGCCGCAAGGAAACCGTGCTTCGTGCCGACGAAGAAGCTTTGACCAACGCGCTCTTCAAACTCAGCCGCCAAGAAGACAAGACTGTGTATTTCCTTACGGGTCATGGTGAGCGTTCTTTTGACGACATGACAAAGGCGGGATATTCTTCGGCCAGATCGGCCTTGGTCAAGGAAAACATGCAGATCAAGTCTCTCAATTTGATGCAACAAACCGAGGTGCCGCAGGACGCGGCGGTGGTCATCGTGGCGGGTCCTCAAAAACCCCTCTTTCCCGAAGAAGTGGCGACCCTTGAAACGTATCTGCTCCGGGGTGGCAAGCTTGTGTTTTTCCTCGATCCCGAAAAAGACGGCGGCGTGCGCTCTTTTCTTCAAAAATACGGAATTGTTCTTGGCGATGACATGATCATCGATAAGTTGAGTCGCGTTTTTGGGGGCAGCTACCTCATGCCCGTGGTGACCCAGTACGGGTCGCACAAGATCACCCAAGGGTTCAATGTGGCCACCTTTTATTCCGAAGCGCGGTCCGTGACTCCCGTCGATGATCCTCCCGACGGCGTGACCCTGGTGACCTTGGCGTCCACATCGGAAAATGCTTGGGCGGAAACGGACCTGGATCGACTCTATCGCGGTGAGGCCATTTTTGAACAAGACAAGGACAAACCCGGCCCTGTGTCGTTGGGCGTGTTGGCGGCCGTGGACACAAAAAAGGTTGCTTCCGAGCAACCTTCGGTATCCCAGGGCTCGAATGGAGCTCAAGACGCCGATGCGGAAGCCCAAGACGTGGAGAAGACCGACGCCAAGCCGGCTCTGGGATACCTTGTGGTTTTTGGCGATTCCGATTTTGTGGACAATACCCATTTCGGGGTTTCGGGAAACAGTGACCTTTTCCTTAATATGGTTCATTTTCTTGCCGAAGAAGAGACTCTCATCAGCATTGAACCCAGAATGCAAAAAGCTCAGACTTTGATGCTCACGGCACCCCAAGCCCGCATGGTCTTTTGGACGTCCGTGGTCGGGGTGCCCATGGTCGTTGTGCTTGTTGGATTCGGGGTGTACCGGGTTCGGAGGTCGCAGCGATGAAGTGGCGTCATGCGCTCCTTTACCTCCTCGTTTTGGTGCTTCTTGGAGGCTACTATTACTATTTCGAAATTGTCATGAAACGGGAAAGGGACGAGGCGGAACAGATCAAGAAGAAGGTTTTTGCGGTGAGCGCGGAAGCGGTCGAGGAAGTGTATCTGGAGGTGGAAGGCAAGCCCACGGTTCATCTGGTCAAGAAAGACGGTGCCTGGGTTTTGGATCAGCCCGTGTCTGCAGAAGCCGATCAAGGAGCTGTGAAGACCTTGGTTCATTCCCTGGTGGAACTGGAAAAGAGCCGCGATGTGGATACTGACGCCAAGGATATGGAGCTGTACGGCCTGGCCAAACCCGGGCAGGAGGTGCGGTTTCTCTCTGAAAACACCTGGCACCGACTGCGGTTGGGATCCAAGAACCCCACGGGTGAAAGCCATTACGCGGCCAGGGAAGATGAAAATGTGGTGTTTCTTGTCGCCTCCGGCCAGGTGCAGGCCTTGAACAAAGCCCCGGAGGATCTTCGGCGACGGGATCTTTTGAACTTTGAAGACGAGAATGTGCAAAATCTCGTCGTGTCCTGGGCTGACGGACATCAGGTGAAGCTGGTTCGCGAGGCGAAGAACAAGGACGCGTGGCGCTGTGCCGACGAACCTGAAAGGCGTGTCAAAAAATCCAAAGTGGACAATGTCCTGAACCAGATCCGCTGGTTGCGCGCCAAAAACTTCTTGGAAGGGACCGGGGAAGGTTCTGCCCTCTTGGAAGGCGGGGTTTCCGAAGCCCAGGTGGTGTTGCAAGGCTTCGATGGATCGGAGTTGTCGCTGCAGATCGGGCGCAAGAAGGGTGAGCCCGAAACTTATGTGGCCCTCAGTTCACAACTGAAGACGCCGGTGACCGTGGACGGTGCGGTCCTGAAGGAGTTGCCAAAGTCCGTGCGCGATGTGGAAGACCGATCCGTGGCAAGGTTCGACTCAAAGGACATCACCCGCATGGAATATGCCATGGGCGAGGAAAAGGGTGAGATGATCCTTCAAGACGATGGCACCTGGGTTCAAGTGAAAGCCGATGGCAGCCGCCGCGTGTTCAAAGAATCCTGGCGCATTCGTCCCCTATTTTGGGAATGGGAGGACCTGGAATACGAGGAGGCAGAAGATGCCGAGGGACAATGCGGGCAGCAGGCGGGTTGGCACCGCATGAGTTTGTACCGCAAAGAAGGCGATCCCCTGGTTTTCTCATGGCCCGGGGCGTCCGAAGACCAAAAGACCGACACCGTGCGGTTGTGCTCCGGGTCCGGCAAGGCTTACCTTGTTGAGACAGAAAAATTAAAGAAAATTGAAAAAAAGTTGCAGGAAGTCTTGAAAAGCCCCTCGGAGGAAAAGACTTCAAAGTAAGAAAGGCCCCGCGAGGATGCTTCTTGCCTGGAGATGAGGGCTTTTCATCTGCTCAACAGCTTGTCGGAAACGCTCACATCCTGGAACGGGGCATGCCGCCGAAAAACTACTCGCGCCCTCCCCTGTAGCTGGTTTTTTCCAGCGGCAGAGGGTGACATCCCGGGGGAAGCTGCCCCGTTTCGACCACCACGTCGATGGGTATGCCACCACGGGCATACCACAGCCCCACCACCCGCAAGTACTTGGGATCCATGGCTTGTTGCAGGCGTTTGAGAATCGCCACCGTGCAGGCTTCATGAAAGGTGCCGTGGTTACGAAAACTGCCGAGAAATAGCTTATAGGACTTGCTCTCCACAAGCCGCGCTCTGGGAACATAATCGACGATGATGACCGCAAAATCGGGCTGTCCCGTGATGGGGCACAGGGTCGTAAATTCGGGGGCCGTAAGCCGCACCACATAGTCCACGTCGGGATGAGGGTTGGCAAAAGTCTCCAAAACGGCTTCATCCGGGTGGCTCGGAAGGGGTGAGGGCCGTCCCAGCAGGGTCAATTGATCCGAATCTTGATGGGGCATGGGCGTTTTCCCTGTTCTTTTATATCAGCGTCCACGAGGTCCTTAGCCGTTTTCCCCAAGAAACCGACTTGAGGCAAAGTCCCGTCAGCGCATCAGGCGTTTGATTTGATTGTGGTGCTTGCGAAACACCTCATCGGCAAGTTTTCCCAAAGCATCCTGAACCAAAGCCGGTGCAGGAAGATCCAAGGGAGGCGGGAGCTGAAATCGTTCAAATTTGTGGGGGTGAATATAGAGTTTTTTTTCGATGGACATGATTTCTTCCGCCGTAAAGTTGCTTCCTAAAAAATGTTTTTGTTCCAGGCCGCACACATCGAGACTCTTAAGGAAGTTCAAAATGGTCAAGAGGTCGAAGTTGGATTGAAAAGCTTGAATGTTCGCGTTGAGCGCTCGAACTTCCAACTCCAAGTCCTTAAAAGCATCCTTGTATTTGGCCATCCAGGCGAGCAATCGGTTATAGGATTCCAGAAGGAGTTTGCGAAACTTGCCTTTATGTGTCAGGGCCGTGACCTTGATAAAGCGCACACCGCGGGCAAATGGCTTTTCAAGGCATTCACGCCAATAGGAGTCCTGGGGAATGTCTAGAATGGCGATCAATGTCTTGAGCATTTCCGGGTCCATGGTCAAGTAACCCAGGCGGGTGAAGCGCTTGCCGACATTTTGAGCCAAGGCACGCACGGCTTTCGCTTGAGTTTCCACGTCCTCGGTTTCCAGCTCGATAAGGCGCCGTTGAGTCAGATAGTTCTCGAGAACTTCCTCTTTGACCTGCCGTGTCAGACACGTAATGAGATCGTCTTCCACAAAGCCACCTCCCGGGAACGCACCTTTTGCGCCTTCGAGTGCCCAACCCATTCTGTGCCGGCTGGGTCCAAATGTTCGGGAAAGCTCGCAGGTTGTCGGGGTTTACAGGGAGCGTTGTGCCGGCAGATTGTCCTGCGGTTGGGCTACGAGAAATGTGCGAGGATTGAGCACCAGAGCCGCGTGTTCCGGTGGGTATATGTCCCCGTGTTTTAAAACGACCATGGAAATGCCCTGCGCCTTTGGTTTAAGAAGAACAATGGCATGGAAAAGGTCGTCCACTTCATGGCATGGATATGGCACGCCTTTGTCATTGGTGATGTCAATATGGCGATGAATGCGGCATGAAAACCAGACGGCGGTGCCGTATTTTTTGGCTGTCTGTTGAATCGCCTCCAGCTGTTTGCGTGAAACTCGCTCAAAGTCCAAGCCGTCCAGGACGATGAGGGTCGGGGTGAACAGCACCTGGTCCCGCAAGCTCTTCAGGTTCTCTTCCAACTTGGCCGGAGTGAACGTGTGGTGTAGGTAGGACATGATGAACCGAGACGACACCATGTTTTCCTTGAGGCCTTTGAGGACCGCCTCGTCTTTCACGGCGTTCTTGAAGTTGCGGTACAATTCCTCATACCAGATCTTGATCTTATCGGGCAATTCGTCGATGCAGATGTGAAGGACTTTTTCGTCGCGGGCGAGCCCTTCCAGAGCGATGAGGGTCAGGCAGGCCGTTTTGCCGACGCCTGCACGGGCCAAAAGCACTCCCATCTGCCCGGAACGCAGAGGGTCTCCAAGGCAGGAATGAATAAACGTCGTTGGAAAGGGCGATGAGCCATCAAAAGCTGTCATAAAAACGCTCCTTTGAGAAAGTCTGAGGAGGCTGTCCGCTGTCCGTCCATGCCGATTGCTCAGTCAATCTATACTACCTCACAAACCGGTGCAAAGGGTAGTCAAGAAAGCTGACTAGTTCTTTGAGCCCAATTCCTCTTTGCGTGCTCTGATGATGTCCTCGGCAAGACCCTTGGGCACTGGACTGTATCGCGCAAATTCCATGGTGAATTCGGCTTTGCCCTGGGTGGCGGAGCGAAGTACGGTGGAGTAGCCGAACATTTCCGACAGAGGCACCTCGGCTTCGATGCTGGTAAAGGCCCCGTCTTCCGCCGTGCTGATAATTATGCCGCGCCGTTGGTTCAAGGTGCCCAGCACGGCGCCTTGAAATTCGGAAGGCGTTTCCACCACCACGCGCATCACCGGTTCCATGAGCTGCGGCTTGGCCTTTTCAAAGGCCTGCCGAAAAGCGCCGATGGCGGCTTGTTGAAAGGCCAAATCGGAGGAGTCCACGGGATGGGTGGTGCCGTCATGAATGGTGACCCGCACCCCCGTGATGGGAAAGCCTCCAAGAGGGCCTTTCTTGAGGCAAGCGCGAAACCCTTTGTCGCATGAGGGAATGAATTCCTGAGGAATGACGCCGCCGGTGATGCGGTTGACGAAGGCGTAGTCTCCTTCTTCCAAAGGCTCGATGAATCCGGCCACTCGGCCGTACTGGCCCGCGCCGCCGGTTTGCTTCTTGTGCGTGTAGTCGAAATCGGCCCTTTGTGTGATGGTTTCTCGATAAGCCACTTTGGGTTGGCCGGTGACCACCTCCGCTCCGTACTCCCTTTTCATGCGCTCCACATAAACGTCCAGGTGCAGTTCGCCCATGCCGCAAATGAGCGTTTCTCCAGTCTCCTCGTCCAGAAAAGAGCGAAAGGTGGGGTCTTCCTTTGTGAAGCGCGCCAGAGCCTTGCTCATGTTTATCTCCGCTTTTTTGTCCTTGGGTTTGATGGCCAAGGAGATGACCGGATCTGGCACGTAGATGGAGGTCATGGTCAGGCGTCGGCTTCCGTCGGTGAACGTATCTCCTGAGGCGCAATCGATGCCGAAAAGGGCCACGATATCGCCGGCGGCGGCGGATTCGATGTCTTCCATCTTATCGGCATGCATGCGGCCCAGGCGCCCAATTTTTGCAACCTTGCCGGTGCGCGAGTTGACTATGGTCGATCCTTTTTCGATGGATCCTTGATAAAGCCGCACATAAGTCAATTGCCCATAGCGGGTGACCTCGAGCTTAAAGGCCAGCATGACCAATGGAAGATCGGGGCTGGACTTTAAGGGGACTTCCTCGTTGTTCAGATCGGCGTCGAGGGCCGTCGTGACCACATCGGCCGGGCTGGGCAAATAACGGAGCACGGCATCCAAGAGAGGTTGCACGCCCTTGTTCTTGTAAGCGGACCCCATCAGCACGGGAGTCACTTGAAGATTCAGGGTCGCTTGGCGAATGGCTCGATGAATGATCTCTTCGGTGACCGTCTCTTCCAGAATCGCTTCGGTGAGTTCATCGGAAAAGAGGGAGAGCGTGTCCAGCATCTCTTCGCGCTTTTCCATGGCCAGGGCCTGAAGGTCCTGAGGAATCTCGTGTTCTTGAACGTCTTCGCCGTTGGGCCCTTCAAAGGTCAGCGCCTTCATGCGAATCAGGTCCACAACGCCTCGATGGTCTGCTTCCAGGCCCAAGGGGATCTGCAGAAGCACGGGCACATGGTCCAACTTTTCCCGAAGCTGATCGGCCACTTTCAGGGGATTGGCGCCGGCGCGATCGCATTTATTCACAAAGGCGATCCGTGGCACACTGTAGCGTCTCATTTGCCGGTCCACGGTGACCGACTGACTTTGCACACCACCGACACCGCACAGCACCAAAATGGCGCCATCCAGAACCCTCAACGCCCGTTCCACCTCGATGGTGAAATCCACATGGCCCGGCGTGTCAATGATGTTGATGGCATGCCCTTTCCACAAACAATGGGTGGCCGCGGACTGAATGGTGATTCCGCGCTCCTTTTCCAAATCCATGGAATCCATGGTGGCCCCCACGCCGTCTTTGCCCTTGACTTCGTGGATCGCATGAATCCTTTGCGTGTAATAAAGGATGCGCTCTGTCAGCGTGGTTTTTCCCGAATCGATGTGGGCGCTGATGCCAATGTTTCTTAGGGTGGTCAAATCCTTCGTCATAAATCGTCTCCAGATACGATGCGCAAAAGTTGCCCGCCTCAAACAAAACAAAAACGGGCACTCGCAGCTCCGTGCCCGTCGGGGTTGTCGTCCTTAACAGAAATTCGCGGATAAGGAAAGAAGAAAGTCTGGCTTTACGACGGTGGAGGAATTTTAAGGCGCATTCCCGGCTTGATCTTGCTGGGGTCGCTCAGCTTGTTCGCCGAAACAATTTTATGCACATCCACATGGTACCGGCGCCCGATGACCCACAGGTTTTCCCCCGCAGCCACCTTATGAATGATTTGCTGGGCATTATGGGATTGAGGCGATGCCTTGAGAGGCGGCTTGGCGGAAACCTGCCCATGGGACCAACCCACGATGAGCTTCAATCCCACTGGAAGCGGTTTCTTTACGCTGAGATTGTTCATGCGAGCCAGCTGCGTGACGGATAGACCGTAAGCACGAGCCAACGACCAAAGAGTATCGCCACGGCGCACCGTGTGCGTTTTGGCTGTCACTTTCTGAGGCTCTGAGCGCTTCCAGGAACTCACGTCCACCGGAGGAAGGGAAGCCACCGAGGCCACCCGCACAGGTTCGAGAGGGAAAAGATTTCGAGGTTTTAAGCTTTCTGCAAGGTGCACGGGTTCCAGTTCAAAGGCTCGCCGATAATACACCAAAGGGGTACCCGGGGTCAGGGGCGCATGGGGGTCGAGATGGTTCCATCGCGCCAGGTCTTCCAGACGCACACCGAAGCTCTGGGCCAAGCTGGCCAGGTCGGTTTGATTCTTGTCCACATAGTATAGGACCTTTTTGGGAAGAAACCCGGCTTGCGCCAATTCAATGAGGGCTCTTTTTTCGGTGTCCGAAGGATTGACCTGGGCCGCCAAGGTGGACCAGGGCGCATAAAATCGTACGTGAATGTGATCGTTGTGGCGTGGCTCGTGTCGAATGGCCGCATCGGTAGACCTGCTGCCCACATCATTGAACAGCCGGTTCAATAGTGCCCGGTCAAACCCACGAGACAGGGCGAAGTCAAAGAGCAATTTCTGGATTTTGCGGTCCACAAAAAGGTACTGGACCCGTCCCGTGCGGATCAAGGCTTCGATGAACGTCCAGGTCTTGGCCACGTCCAGATTCCCCGCATGCATGGGAACGAAACGGTCCAGCCGTTTATTGCCGAGAGCGTACATGCCCACGTCCACGTCCCGCCCGTTTTGATGGGACTTGTGGCCTTTGAGGCGACCGCCGTTCCGGGCAGAAAAATCCCCGATGAACAGGTCCACGGTGTTGGGATACTTATCCCGCACCGCCTCGATGGCCTCCAAAAGGCTGCCGATCAATTCGGGTGTGGCGTAGGCCAGTTCCGGATTGCGAACCGTGTACCCCCCCATGTGGGTGGGGAACTGGATACCGTTCACCAAACGGCCTTTGTAGGGTTTTCCGATGGAAAGGGTCAGAGCTTGCGCTGCGGCTGACCACGCCAGGCAAGTGCAGAAGGTGGCCGTGATGCCGATAAGGTTCACAAACCGACGCCGGGGTGCCCGAAAACGGTGTGGGCCGGCGAATCTTTTCCCTCTGCCGAAAAAGTAGCTCGCCCGTTCCAGGATGTCCCTCCTTCGCTCGGGGTTTACCATCTACGCATCGAGTCGCCTCTTATCGTATGGCGAGCCCACGCCCGCCACGGTGAAACCTCGATGGGCGCACCGTCCCATGGAACATCCTGTGGCGCGCCGAGGATCGTGAAAACATGCTCTTATTAAAGAAGCAAAAAAAATCTGTCAAAGAAAAAATGCATGTCGTGTCAAGGACATGAGAAAAATATAACAAGTCCAATTTTGAAGAAGGCTTTTTATTAGGGCATTTTCCCGGCCGTTTCCAAAGGGGACCTGGATTTAGCGGGGCGTTTCGGAACGATCCCGAGCATTGAGGCGTTCGTAAAGGGCAATTTGTTCGGCAAAGCTCAATCGCTTGCCCCCGCACGCCGTTCGGCGGCAGGTTTGGCATCTAGCCTCCGAGCACTGCAGGCAAAAATGGCAGTCAGGACAAGGGTTTTTCTTGGGTGTTTCCCGATTCGCGGCGGGGGCATAAACGCGCGCCATGCCACAGCGCTTCACAAAAAAAGGGGATTCATTGGTGTCTTTGATGGTCATGGAAGCCTCCTCACATTGCTGTTGCGGGTTTAATGGAATTAAACTAAGAAGCACGGCGCGTCAAAGCAACGGTGCAACGGTCCCGAAGGGGGAATCACGGCGGTCGTTGAGGGCTGAGGCCGCTGAAAGGCAAGAGAGGGCGCCGAGCGTGCTGGAGGTGCTGGACCACGAGTATTTCATGGGGCTGAGCCTTCGTGAGGCGGACCGGGCCATGGCCTGTGAAGAGGTGCCGGTGGGGGCCGTTCTGGTGGGTTTGGACGGCGTGGTGTGGGCTCATGGCCACAACCTCACCGTGACGCAGCGAGATGCCACGGCCCATGCAGAAATAGTGGCCCTTCGGCGCGCCTCGGCGCTCTTGCGCAACGCCCGGCTTTCCGGCACGGTGCTCTACGTGACTTTGGAGCCTTGTCCCATGTGCCTGGGGGCTTTGATTCAGGCGAGAGTGGACGGCGTGGTTTTTGGCGCTTTTGATCCCAAGGCGGGGGCGGCCGGTAGTGTTGTGGACTTGACAAGGCCCCGGTGTTTCCATCATAGTGTTGCGGTTCTGGGCGGGGTTCGTCGCGACGAATGCGCGCAACGACTGGCCCGGTTTTTTCAAGATCGGCGCAAGCCCGTGCACCGGCGATGCGGAGAGGTACCGAAGTGGTCGTAACGGGGTCGACTCGAAATCGACTTGTCCTGTGAAGAGCAGGGCACGTGGGTTCGAATCCCACCCTCTCCGCCAGTTCAGGTTGCTAAAAAAGGCGGCTTCCGGCTTGAGGCGCCCCGTGAAGCGTGGTCCGCGAATCGTGGGGCGTGCCACAAGCCTTGCCCCAAAAGAGGTTTCATTGTTCTTTGCCACCGGCGTGATGGAGTGCGCTGCGGAGAGATGCCCGAGCTGGCCGAAGGGGCACGACTGGAAATCGTGTGTTCCGTCAAAAGCGGAACCGAGGGTTCGAATCCCTCTCTCTCCGCCACTTTTATGTTCCACGAACCCATGCCTTTGACACCCCCATGTCCTATCTGGTCCTGGCCCGAAAGTATCGTCCTCAAACCTTTGAGGAAGTGGTCGGGCAGCCTCATGTGACCCGAACGCTCAAAAATGCGGTGCAATCCGGCCGCATCGCCCACGCCTATCTGTTTACAGGTGCGCGCGGTGTGGGCAAGACGTCCGTGGCCCGCATTTTGGCCAAGGCATTGAACTGCGAGACGGGCGTGACGCCGGTGCCATGCAATCGATGTTCCAATTGCTCGGAGATTGGCCAAGGCCGGGCGGTGGATGTGCTGGAGATCGATGGGGCCAGCAATCGAGGTATCGACAGTATTCGAGAGTTGCGCGAAACGATTCGATACCGACCGGTCAAGAGCGCCTACAAGGTCTACATTATTGATGAAGTGCACATGCTCACCACGGAGGCCTTTAACGCCCTTCTGAAAACCCTGGAGGAGCCGCCGGCCCACGTGGTTTTCATCTTTGCCACCACCGAGCCGCACAAGATACCGGCAACCATTCTCAGCCGTTGCCAGCGCTACGACTTTCGAAGGATTCCCACGGAGGAGATCCAAGCCCAGCTTCTACGCATCGCCCAACAGGAAGGGGTGGCGTTGTCCGCCTCGGTCTTGGATGCGGTGGCCCGGGAAGCCGACGGCAGCATGCGCGATGCCCAAAGCCTTATGGAGCAGCTTTTGGCCTTGCGAGGCGACGACCAGCAAGACCGCGAGCTTTTGGACCTTCTTGGGGTCGTGGACCGAGAAAGTGTTTTGGCGGCAGCAGAGGCTGTGGTGCGGCGGGACCCCGCGGCGTGTCTAGACGTGGTGGAACGCATCTATCGACGAGGCATGGACAGCCGTCGCTTTTGTCAAAGGCTCTGCGAACTCTTTCGGGACCTCATGGTCATGGCCTTTCGTGCGCCGTCTGCGAAAACTCCGCCGGATGCCCTGGGACTAGAAGCGGAAAGGCTGCAGCGTCTGGTGAATCAAACCACGGTGGAAGATCTCTTTCAGTATTTTCAGATTTTAGTCTCGGGCGAAGAAGACATTCGAAGGGCTTCGCTGCCTCGAGTGACCTTGGAAATGCTGCTTCTTCGCCTGGCCTGCCTTCCCAGAGCCGAATCTGTGGAAAAGATTTTGGAGCGATTGGAACAACGCGCAGAAGGTCCATGGTCGCCAAGGCTGGAACAGGGCTCGGCCTTACCCTCCTTGCGAGAACCTCAGGGTTTGGAGCCTGCGCCAGGGGCCAAGTCGGCACCCGTTGAGGCCGCCGCCTCGGCAGGGAGTTTCCGGCAGACCGTTGCGGAGGCAAGCGTTCCGGAAAAGTCTCTCGATGCCGGCGACTCGAGGACGGATTTCGGCACCGGTCCAGCCCCGGAAGATGGGGCTAAGCAGTGGGAAAATTTTTGCCGGTGGCTCGAGCAGCGGGATCCCGTGACCGCGGCCAAGCTCCACAAAAGTACGGCAACGGCGACGCCCGATGGGCTGAATGTAGAAATTTTGGAAATCTATGAGGAGAATATCAAAAACGGAGAAACCGAAAAGACGCTTTTGCAGCATTTGACGCAATACTTTCAGGGCAAGCGACCGAACTGGCGCATCACCTTTTCCGTCAAGAAGATCGAACCCCAGCCCTCCGCCCGGGCCCGCAAAGACCCCGTCCACTCCAGGAGTGCTGTATTGCGGCACCCGGCGGTCCAGATGGCGCTGGAAATTCTGGGAGGGGAACTGGTGGAAATCCGGCCGGTTCGGCCGCAAAAACCCGCACGGCGCCGCACAGGGCGGACCGACAAGACGACATGAGGAGGCGACGAAAACGATGAAAGGATTCAATCCGCTTCAGCAGCTCAAGAATTTTCAGAAACGATTGGCCGAGGTTCAGGAGGAACTGTCCCATCGCACGGTGGAGGCGTCTGCGGGAGGTGGCATGGTGACGGCGGTGGCCAATGGGCGCCAGGAAATCCTCAAAATCACCATCGATCCTCAGGTGGTGGACCCGAACGATGTGGACATGCTTGAGGATCTGGTCACGGCGGCCGTCAACGAGGCCTTGAAAAGGTCGCAGCAAATGATGGCCGAAGAAGTCGGTAAACTGGCCGGGGGTGTCCAACTTCCTCCGGGGCTGAATATTCCCGGCCTGTTTTAACAGGTCGAAAGCCTGGAAAGCCGACGGCAAGAAAGGTTTCACATTCATGGTAACCAAAGCCCATCCTCCCGTGCTGCGGGAACTCGTGCAAAGGCTGACCAAGTTGCCGGGAATCGGTGAAAAGAGTGCCACGAGGATGGCCATGTTTCTTTTGAAAGCGCCCGACGACTACGTGCACGGGTTGGCGGAAAATCTGGAGCGTTTGAAAAGGGAGATTCGCACCTGTCCCGTGTGCTTTCATTTCACGGACGGATCCCTGTGCGGCCTCTGTGCCGATCCGTCCCGTAAGACGGGCGAACTGTGCGTGGTGGAAACCAGCGCCGACCTTTTGGCCATTGAAGAATCGGGCGCGTATCGCGGGCGCTACCATGTGCTGCAGGGCGCCCTGGCCCCGCTGGACGGCATCGGCCCCAACGATCTACGCATTCCCGAATTGTTAAAACGCCTGGAGCAGGAAAAGATTCGGGAAGTCATTTTGGCCACCAACCCCACCGGGGACGGGGAAGCCACGGCCAATTATTTGGCCAAGCTGTTGGAAAAACGACCCGTTCGCGTCTCCCGCATCGCCTCGGGCATTCCCATGGGCGGCGATGTGAAATACGCCGACAAGGTCACTTTGGAAAGAGCCCTGCAAGGGCGCCGACATGTGCAATGAGGCGCAAAATGGCTTGACCCTTGAGGAAAGGAGTCGATATAAAGCCCTGAGTGATCATGGGGTCTGATGGGATCGAAAAGACACGCGAAAGACCCAGCCTCACAAGACCCCGCCGCGCGAGCGGTCCTGCCCTGAACCTGCGAACAAATAATGGAGTCGGTCTATGGTGGAGATTCGGTTTCACGGTCGAGGCGGACAGGGAGGGGTGACGTCGGCGGAACTGACGGCCCTGGCTGCCATTGAACAGGGCAAATTCGCCCAGGCTTTTCCCAGTTTTGGCCCGGAACGGCGGGGTGCGCCCGTCATGGCTTTTGTGCGCGTGAGTGATCAACAGATTCGAACGCGGGAAAAGGTCTACAACCCCAACATTGTGGTCGTGTTGGATCCGACCTTGCTGCAGATCGTCAATGTGGAAGCCGGGGTTCCGCAAGATGGGATCGTCGTGGTCAACACGCGGCTCAGCGCCAACGAACTGCGAAAGACCATGGGATTGACTCGGCGCTTAGCCGTGGTGGACGCCAGCACCATCGCGGTGGAAACCCTTCGAGTGCCCATCACCAATACAACCATGCTGGGGGCGCTTATCAAGGCCACGGGCGTCATCACCTTGGACGCGCTGCGCGGCCCCGTGGAAAAGCGCTTCGGCCCCATAGCGGAAAAGAACCTCAGAGCGTGCCAGCGAGCCTACGAAGAAACGGTAGTGGAGGAATAAGCGGTGGCCAAAGAAACGGGAATTGTACGGTGGAAGGACCTGGCCCTGGGGTGCACCTTAATGGAACCGGGGACGGCAGCGGAGCTGAAAACGGGCGACTGGCGCTCCATGCGCCCCGTGACCAACCGTGAACTGTGCATCAAGTGCGGCCAGTGCTACATCTTTTGCCCAGATATGGTCTATTCGCGGACGGCCGAGGGATATTACGAGGCCAATTATTACTACTGCAAGGGCTGCGGCATTTGCGCGCGAGAATGTCCCAAGGACGCCATCCAAATGGTGCAGGAGGAGAAGTAAGATGGGCAAGAGAGTGGGAATGGAAGTCTCCATCGCCGCGGCCGAAGTGGTGGGGTTGTGCGATGTGGACGTGATCGCGGCGTATCCCATCACGCCGCAAACGCACATTGTGGAACATCTCTCGGAACTGGTGGCGGACGGACATCTGGACGCGGAATTTGTACCGGTGGAATCGGAACACAGTGCCATGAGCACCTGCGTGGGGGCGGCAGCGGCCGGAGCGCGCACCTTCACGTCCACAAGCTCCCAGGGCTACGCCCTCATGGCGGAAATATGCTACATCGCCTCGAGCCTTCGGTTACCCATTGTCATGGCGGTGGCCAACCGTGCGCTGAGTGCTCCCATCAGTATCTGGAACGACCATGCCGACATGATGATGGCCCGGGACACGGGCTGGATTCAAACGGTGGCCGAAAACGGCCAGGAGGTGGTGGATCTTCTGCTTCACGCCTACCGAGTGGCCGAAGATCCTCGCGTGCTTCTTCCCGTCATGGTGAACCTGGACGGCTTCATTCTGTCGCACATGATCGAACCCATCTACATGCCGGACAAGGAGGAAGTGCAGCGGTATCTGCCACCTTACAAGCCGGCACTTCGGCTGGATCCTCGAAATCCCATGACCTTTGGTCCCGTGGGCATGCCGGAAGTCTACACCGAAGCCAAAAAGGCCCAGGACGAGGCCATGAAGGGCGCCTTGCCCGTCATCGTGGAGGCCTGGAAGGAATTTGAAAAGCACTTCGGCCGCGCCTATCATCCTGTGGAGACTTACAAGACCGACGGAGCCGAAATCCTTCTTTTGACCATGGGCAGCGTTTCCGAAACGGCCATGACGGCCGTGGACAAGATGCGCGCCGAAGGCAAGAAGGTCGGATTGGTGCACCTGCGGCTGTGGCGTCCTTTCCCGGCGAAAGAGTTGGTTGAGGCGTTGCAAGGGGCCAAGGCCATAGTGGTGGTGGATCGAGCCATGGCTTTCAGCACGCAAAGTGGTCCCGTATGCGTCGAAGTCAAGGCCGCGCTCTTTGATCATGGCATCTCGACCTATGTGCAGAACTTTGTGGCCGGCTTGGGCGGCCGGGATGTGACCGTGGAAGATTTCGAGATGATGGTGGCCAAGACGAGCGACGGACTCGCCAAGGGCCTTCCCATGACTTACGAAATCGTGAATGTGAGGGAATAAATGGGTATCGCAGCGGAAGCACTCAAGGATTTCAAGGGCTTCAACCTAAAAAAGCTCCCCGAGGTTGAACCGCTTTCTTCCGGCCATCGCGCCTGCCAGGGGTGCGGCGAAATTCTCGCCTTGCGCCAAGTGCTTAAGGCTCTGGGGGAAAACGTCATCGTGGCCAGTGCCACCGGGTGCATGGAGATTGTTACCTCCCCGTTCCCTCAGACGGCGTGGCGCGTGCCGTGGATTCATGTGGCCTTTGAAAACGCGGCGGCGGTCATCAGCGGTGTCGAATCGGCTTACAAGGCCCTCAATCGCAAGGGTAAGATTGACCAGCCCGACGTGGTTTTTCTTGCCTATGGGGGTGACGGGGGGACGGCAGACATCGGTTTGCAGGCTTTGAGCGGCGCGCTGGAACGGGGGCACAATTTCATCTACGTGTGCCTGGACAACGAAGCCTACATGAACACGGGCATTCAACGTTCGTCTTCGACCCCCTACGGGGCCATGACCACCACGTCCCCACCGGGTAAGAAAAGCATCGGCCAGCGCACCTGGAAGAAGAACGTGGCCTACATTGCAGCGGCCCACGGCATTCCTTACGTGGCCACGGCTTCTCCTGCCTTTGCCCTGGATCTTATGAACAAGGTGAAAAAGGCGGCCATGATTCCGGGTCCGGCCTATGTGCATATTTTTTCGCCGTGCCCGACGGGATGGCGTCATGAGACGGATTTGGCCGTGGAGGTAGCTCGGCTCGCGGTGCTGACCAAGATCTTTCCGCTCTACGAAGTCATCGACGGCCGGTGGATTCTTTCGCGCAAGGTGGCCAAACCCAAGCCGGTGAGCGAATACTTAAAGGTGCAGCGCCGCTTTCGGCACCTTACGGAAAAGGACATTGAAGACATTCAGCGCCGGGTGGACGAAGAATACGAGGACCTGCTGCGTCGGTGCGCCATGAGCGGGGGGGAACCGGAAAAGAAGGAAGGCGAGGAAGCCCAGGGAGACTAAGAGCCCTAAGGGGCCGTGCCTGAGCGTGCAGGGCTGTGAAAGCGGCGCGAATTCCCAAAGGACATGGGGCTTAAAGATCTTCGTGGCTCATGGACTCATCGCCTTTGCCGGCGAAAGCCCTTGATGGGAAGGAGAATATGCGGATTCGTGCTTGACAAAGGTCCCGGCCTTTGCTACGCAATCGCGGCGCCTGACGGAAGCTAAAACAGAACCAAGGTGCCTATTCCCCGGTAGCTCAATCGGCAGAGCGGGTGGCTGTTAACCACTAGGTTGGCGGTTCGAGTCCGTCCCGGGGAGCCAGAATGCAGTCCGCTGAATTTAGCGGTTTTTCATAGAGCGCAAAACCCCGTGGAGTGATCCCCACGGGGTTTTGTCGTTTCCGGCGGCCCACGCCCAGTTACGCCCACCCGCACATTGACCCTGATTTTCCGTTTCGAAGTCCGCCGTCCGAGGGGCGGTGCAACCCCCCCCCGGGGATTGCCTGCGCTCACCGGAAATGTCCCTTTTGAATGCTCCCGTTCTCCGTTTTTCGACCCGCCTTTTTTAACCTTAAGTTCCACGACCAAGTCGAGCTTCGAAGGCTCGAATGGATGACCATCGCAGCAGCTTGCGGACCAGCTCAAAAAATTCCGCCGAGCGGCGGACTGCATGACCTCATCGTGGTCGATCTGCAGAAGATGGCCAAAACCAAGGGCGTCTCCCGCACCATGACCACGCAGGACGTGATCGACCTACTGCATGTATTGGAGACAGGCGTGGATCATGCGGGGGCTCAAAGGTGCGTCTCTGATCGACGCCAAGAAGAAGCACCACATCGGCCCACTCAAGAATGAGCAGCAGCTCGTCAAAACGCAGGAAAAGACGGTCGGTGAGGAGCTTGGCGGAAAAGTCAAAAGAGAAGCTTCGAAGCAGCTAAAAAGGAAAAACTGAAGATTCGTTAACGTTTGCCATAACCGGGGTGCCAAAGCAGGGCGAAGCGGCGCTTTTGCACGGTCGTTTTGATGGCGTTGTTAGACTCGATAATGCCCTTATTACCCATGCAACACCATGTAACCTGCGATAGCCACCAACAAGATCGCCACAAAGCGCTGAAACGCCTCACGACGCATTCGCTCAATAATGCGCTTAGCCGACCACGTTCCGAGAACCATAGCGACGCCCATCAGCGCGGCCAGAAACCAGAACTCTCGGTCCAGGATGATGTAGTGCTGGTAGACCGCAATCTTCACACCATGCATTGCAAGAGCGGTCGTGGCCTCGCTAGCGATATAGGCCACCGGAGGCAACCCGAGAGAGAGAAATATGGCAGCCCCAAGCGGTCCGGCGCTGCCAACCAACCCGGACAGAAACCCAACGACGCCTCCACCACCGATAAGCACTGCGCGCCCGCTCTTGATTTTTAGAAGGCCGAAATATTTCAGCGCAACAAAAACCAGAATGGCAAGCCCAATCGCACGTATCACCAATTCTTTCGGTAGCTGCACAAAAGACATGGCGCCCAAGATGCTGAGCGGAATAGCCCCAAGGAGAAACAAGCCGACGGGTTTCCAGTGAATTTGCGTGAAACCAAACCCAACCCGTGAGAGATTGCCGACAAGTTGCGCGATAGTCAGCAACGGAACAGCATGCGTTGCGCCCACCGTCGCCACCAGCAGAGGCAGGAGCAAGAGCGCGCCACCAAAACCCGCTGCACCTGAGATAGCCGCAGCCGCAAATGCAGCCATGAAAAGTAATACGAGTTCGAGCATCTGTTTTCCAACGAGCTAAGAATGTTTATATGGTTTCTTCATAACACCTATGGGCCACGACATCGCGGAACAACACCCCGCCTGTAATGATTTCGTCACACCGGCATTTGCAGAAAAAGGATATTATGGTTACGTTCCCATCGTCGCCGACCTGGGTGATGATGGTTGGCGTCTCAACCTGGAGTTTCGGGAGGGGAGCCAGCAGAGCCAGAACAGCTTTATCCCCTTTTTGTACGAATCACCGGCGCGGGCCAGTGTATTGACCAAGAGCCCCCTGCTGCTTCTCGGGCTTGATTCCGCCCACGATGCCCTTAAAACCAGATCGATGCTCAGCCAGCGCCGCCAGGCTGAGTATATCCTAAGGAAAAAGTCAAGACTTATTAGCGGCCCGCTTTATGGGAGGCGGCGGGTTAACGACGCCGTCCCGCGGACGCGGTGGTTAGATTGCTTACCCTCCGAACAGTGACTTCTTCACGGTTTCGTTGACGACGTTGAAGAGTATTTCCTTCATAGCGGCAATCGCTTGAGAACCTGCTTTTTTCATGATTTTCTTAAATTTTATTTCCGCGACCGTTCTACGAGCCGAGTTATTTACCAAATCGGGCAGGCTGTTTTTTAGCTGCGCCTTTTCATCGTCAGTTAATCCCTCGAGCTCGTCTGCAAGTTCTGATGCGGCTTCAATGCCTTTTACCGTCCACGAGTATGGGCTTCCGCAGTTGTAACAGTATGCGGGTTTCTGGTAGTCTAGTGGGGCAATGACGCCTGGAACGTGATAGTAACCTCTGATTGGTGCCCCGCGCGAGTCGCATGCAGTTACTGTCTCTTCTCCGCACTTTGAAAAGAATTTCTGCTTTGACTGAGGCGAAGACTGTGCCATCGAAGTAATGACATGCCCATTACGGCAAATTTGTGCCATATCGTAGTAACTGTTGCTCATTCTGGCCTCTTGTTTAGCAACTAAACAATGGCTCTTCTTTAGAATACATTTAAACCGCGACATCGCGGTATAACACCCCGCCTCCAATGATCTCTTAAGACCTGCGTTTTCAGAAGATTAGGCCATGTTTTGCACTGACCACGGGGGATATATGGTTTCTCCATAATAAACCTTCGTTACTCCTCTACAAATGGCTTATTCCATGACGAAATGTCAATACCTAACCTAAGCGGTTTAAGCGCAAAAAAATCCCACCTCATGGGCTAATGAGGTGGAATCGTAGCGAGATCGGACGCATCACATACCGCGTAACCATAACCCAAAAGGTGGGGACTTCACAATGGAACGTGCCACAACCGCGACAAAAAGCAAAGCAACGATTGACGGCGTTGAGCTGACCCACGATACGCTCACAGGCCGCGGCGGTTTGATTTTGTTTGTTCGCTATCTTCGCAACATCCAGATTTTCTAGCAGATCGATACTTTCTTTGGCTCCATGCGTCGTCGCCGCAAGGGGCAGCCGATCACTAAGATTTTCAAGCAGCTGCTGTGTTTTTTATGGACGGCACGAGCCGGCACCTGGTTGACTTCGATGCCCTGGCCAAGGACGCGGGCTATGCCGCCGCCATGGAGTGTGAGCCAGGTCGCATGCTTTCCTCCCACGCCGTCAAACGGTTCTTCTGCTCTTTTTGGTGGCCGCGCATTGACTTGTACCGCCACCTTTTGCAGCGGCTGTTCTTGTGGCGTCTTAAACTGCAAGAGCCCGATCTGATTGTTTTGGGCATGGACACCATGGTCATGGACAACGACGAGGCCCGGGTCCACGGCGTCAAGCCCACCTCCAAGCGTGTCAAAGGATTTCAGCCGCTGCAGATGACGCGGCAAAACCACATCATCGATGCGGTTTTTCGTCGCGGAGATGCCCACAGCAACAACGGCAAGAGGGTGGAGCGAATGGTACGCCATGTGGTGGCCAGAATCCGCAAGCCTAATCGAGCCGACGTGGCCATCATTGTTCGCATGGACAGCGAACTTTTTGACCAGAAGCTTTTCGAGGCTTTTGAAAATTTGCTCATTGGCGACATCTGTGGCTGCAAGCTCTATGAGCCGATCAAGGAATTTGTGGCCCAAAGCCAGAGGAACCAGGCCGCCTGGGGCCGCTACAAGCAAGGGAGCCAGGTCTGGCAATACCTGGAGCTTGGCACAAGGTGCGGTCGGTGGGAGTCGTTTCGTCGAGCGCTGTTTTGCCGTCCGCTGTATCAAGATGCCCAGATGGTGCGGTCTTTTCCCCGTCCCGACACGGTGGTGGTCACCAACCTGGGTATGGGACGGGCCGTCGATACGGCGCTCACCACGGCTGGATACGGTCAATGGCTTCAGGGGCAAGGGATCATCGCCGGTGACCACGGCCGAGGCAGTATGGAAAGCGGTCACAGGGGCATCATCGAAACCGACGGCACGATGCACGTCGCCATGGCGAACGGCTTGGACTTGGTCATGCATTTCCCGGACGACGATGGCTCCAATGGGGACACCCAGGTTCGAATAGCGTGCCCGGCTGCATCTTTGCAGAGCGTGCCGGATGGTTTTGCATTTCTTCGGACGCGTGTTGAAGTTTCCCTTCCGGTCCTGGCGTCGCACAGATCTGTGGTTCATGCCTTCCGTAGATTCTCTTTTCGTGACAAGAGCGCAGGCAGATTGGCGAGCCGTCCAAAGCAGGGGCTGTTCAACGTGAAATATTTGACGGAGAGCCGCTGCTGCTTTCATCCATGGATCCAACCTTGAAATCCACGTGAGCTGCCGATAAGGTGCCGGCATGCTTGATGAGGTTGTGCCTTATGCCCTCGCTGCGACCTCAGAGGTGGCGGAAGAGAGGGACATCGATATTTCCGGTGAAGTTGCGGCTCGAGTGAATGCGGCTCGTGTTCGGGACACTTGTAATGAACTAGGTCCGTAAATGATTATCCAGGAGACGGGCGACCCTGTCGAGATCACGGTTTTCAACCGCGGGCTCGCTCTGATGACGAGCGAATCCGTCAAAGACACCGCGTGCAGTGAAAACTTGATGAAACGGGGGAAGATGGATGGCCGGCTCTAGGGCAAGCGCGAAAAAGGTCGCATGGTCAGGCCGTGTCATGGCTATTCAGCCTCGCATACGGCTCATACGTTCCTTTGATGAGCGGTACCACAACTACCTGGGCTATGTGCTTTGCATCGACGGAACGTGCGGCGAGGAGGCGGGCGAATTCCTGATTGCGATCGGTAAAGCTGCGCAAGAAAAGCACCGGTTTCAGACGGGCATGGAACTGCGCGGTTACGCCGTGCCGGTCGAAGACCCGCGCAAAGAGACGGCGGCGTTCTACAAGACAAGTGGGCTCAAGGTTGTCAGTCATGCCAAGGGTGAAACTTCTGCCGGTCCGCCTTTCCATGGAGTGCCTCCAAACCTGGAAACCTACCGCAGCCGAGGACATCGTCGTCTGAACGCCCGAACCTACGACACCAAATGCAAGAGCTGCATCTGGGGCTGCCGAATGCCGGTGGAAATAATTATCGACCAGTGGAATCCGTCAAAGACACAGTACCGGTTCGAAACTTTCTGTTACGGCCCGAAAAGCTGCCCCTTTTACCGGCCCGGGCCTGCCCGGAAAGTTCCGGGTCGAAAGGGGATGTCCTACACTGAGGAGGATTGGGTCGACGAAGAGGCTACTGCCCACAGAGGGCCGGATGAATGAGGATGAGAACGCCCGATGGCCTAAAAAAAACCGTGGCCAACCGGCCATTGGGTCATGCCGAATGAAATGGGTAACGAATGAGGTCACGACTCGGCCTAAGGAAAGCGGTTGATTCGTGCGACAGGTTTGCGACACAACTTGCGACAAACTCACGACTCCACGTGTGACCCCATGGGTCAGGTGAGAGGGGGGGAATGGTCTTGTGGAAATTTCCGGTCCGCCGTGAGGGGCCGACTCTTTGACAGCTCATGGATTCACCAGGGTTTTCGGTTAACAGCCGGAGCAAGAGAATGGTGATGAAGAGGTTGCACCCGGCGAGCAAGAATTTAATTCACTGATTTCAGCGGTTTTTGTAGTGCCCAAAACCCGTGGGGTGATTCCCACGGGGTTTTGTGTTCTTCGGCGCGTACCTGCGCCCCCAAGTCCTGGGAACTTCTTCCCTTGGACCCGCGTTCAGCGCATAGGACGCATCTTGGCAGGCAACCGATGCCGAAAAGCCCACCTTCCGGCCGTTGGCCTGCTTCAGGGGCGCCATTCCATGTCTGAGTGCAATGCCCAGGGAGGTGACGGACCCTGCCTCTTCCGCCCCGTTCCGACCTCCGCCCGGGCAAACCGAACTGTGCCCCTGGCTTAGCTCTAAGTTTGAGAGCTCACTAAATGGATTAGTTTCAGGCCGCCTCCATCCGGGAAATGGCGATCCTGAGATGCGATTCGACCAAAGCACAAGCCCGTGCGGATTCGTCATAGGCGTCTTGCATCAGGCCTGCTGGGGCGAGTTTTCAGAGAACTTCAGTTCGTCTTGGCCGCGTCGGGGCCCCCTGGTCAACGAGTTCACGCTACCTGCACTCTGGCCCGCCGTCCGCAGGGCAAGATCCCTCATGCACACGGACCCGATGTTCTCTTTCCTGTCGGAAGCACATGACGACGGTCGTCAGGACAACCAGAGTGGTCGGAGATGGTGCCGGTACGCATCGCCCGCTGCGTTCTCAGTCTCCCTAGGGCTGTCGAATTCCTTTGGAAAAGTTTGAATCAGTACCCGACCGGCTGCACCTTCTGAACCTTCCCGGCGAAAGCCGCTGCCGGCGCCTGCTGGCCGACGCGGCCGATCTGCTAAAAGGCGACGCTGGCGGAGCGGCTTCGGTCATCGGCGGTGTGGAATATGCGCTGCCGGACGGAATCACTTGGGCCAAGGCTGTTTAGGATGGCAGTTTTGGCGTGGGCTGAGAAGCACGCAGACGGGGATTTGGTGCGCAAGCTAGGGCAGATCATCCTCCAGCGGTTGATGGAGGCGAAGATTGAGAGTCGCCGCGGGGCGAGGGGCGGCACAAGCGTAGCCCTGAGCGTGTGCAATACAGGAACGGCTACTGCAGGCGAACGCTCGAGACGCGTTTAGGCACCCTGGACTTGAAGAATCCGAAGGTGCGTTCGAGGAGCTGTTTTCCCAGTTTCCTTACGCCGCGTAAGGCGTCCGAGCAGGCG
The DNA here is from genome assembly GCF_003751385.1 of Desulfosoma caldarium. Taxonomy (NCBI): domain Bacteria; kingdom Pseudomonadati; phylum Thermodesulfobacteriota; class Syntrophobacteria; order Syntrophobacterales; family Syntrophobacteraceae; genus Desulfosoma; species Desulfosoma caldarium. Next base: position 88,736 of record NZ_RJVA01000013.1, read on the forward strand.
CTGGTCGCGGCGGTTAATGAGGCGTATGTGAGGGGGATCTCATGGCGCAAGGTGGACGACCTGGTGCAGGCTCTGTGGATGACCGGGATCTCGAAGAGCGAGCTTGAGGGCTCGGTGAGGAGCTGGACGCACGGGTGAAGGCCTTTCTAACCCGGGAGATCACGGGCAGGTGGCCGTATCTTTGGCTGGATGAAACGTACGAGAAGTCACGCGAGGAAAATGCGGTGGAGAGTCAGGCAGTGGTCGTCGCCGCTGCGGTCAACGCCGAGGGGCGGCGCGAGACTCTGGTTTGGCGATAGGTCCGGCAGAGACCGAGGCGTTCTGGACGGACTTTCTGCAACGTATCGTGCGCCGTGATCGTTCAGGGGGCCGGCCGGTGATCATGGACGCCCACGAGGGGTTGAACCAGGCGATAGGCACGGTCATCGGTGCGACATGGCAGCGCTGCCGGGTGCATTTTTTTGCGATGTCCTGGCGCAGGTGCCTCGGCGCCAGCACTTTAAGGTAGCTGCGGTCATCCAACGGTATTCGTGCGAGAGGATCGCGCCCGGCCCGCGCACAATCGTAGTAGATCGCCCACAAGCCGCGGGCTCGTTTCCCCACAAGGTGGCGGCACGGATGGACGCGGCCGAGGACGACGAAATGCCGGCCGGGATGCTCCCTAAAGAGCCCTGGCCGAAGCCTGTTTTACCAAACCACCGGTGCGATTGAACAAGGAGGTCAAACGCCGCTTTCGGGGTGGATAAACTCTTCCTAAACATGGGAGCGATCGTGCGTTCGGTGGGCACGGCTGCTGCTGAGCAAACCGACGAATGGCAGCTCACCTGCCGCTAGTTGAGCCAGCAGAGCCTGGCGCAGCTAATTGACGAAGAGACGGCCTCAGTCCCACTACCCGATCAGCAAGCCGCATGAGCCGGTGAACCCGGTAAAGGGGAGAAAAGCACGGGGGCTGGATTGACACCACTTGACGGGACACAACCTGGCCGTTTGCACCGACGCGGGCAGTTGGCGATACCGTGTTGGAGCTCAAGGGCAGGGGCGACGTTTACTTCGCCGGTTTCGTCCACGTCTACGACGCGGCGCTTCATGGCCCGGCGCACATCCCCGCCCCGGCGCTGCTTGATTCGAGTGCGCCCGCCGGCCTGGAAATCCTCTATCGCGTCGGCCTTCACCGTGACAAGTTCGTCCTGGCCGCGGAGCGCATTCTTGCCCGCCAGCATCAGGATATTTCGTCGCTGCGTCCGCGCCTCGATGCCCTGCACGCGGCCTATCGCCACGTGAGAGAAGGTGACGGCTACCACCTGTGTTACGCGCCTGACATCGGCACCGAACTCCTGCTCAACGATGACGTGCTCATACGCATCGTTGGGGAGGACTTCGCCCGTGCCTGCCTTGGATCTGGCTCGGTAAGCGAACGCTCTCGAGGCGGCTGCGCGCTGGCCTCCTATGCGAAGGATGAGGACGTCCCGCGCCGACTAACCTGGGTTATATCTGTCGTTCTGGCGCAAAGCCGACACGGTAAGACGATCACAGGCCTAAGCACCGTGTTCGGCGCCGATGATCCAGCCTTCCAAAGGGTCGAACGTGGCAGGTAAACCGAAGCTGGGAGGGCCAGAGCGCCATGCCTGAGCGGCCTGGACGAGGGCGAGTACGGCATCTAACGCATCACCGCTGGCGTCCCTGATCAACTCGGTGAGTACTTCTTGCGTACCATGGAGGCGAAAGGGCGTGAATGGGCTGCCCTGTTGCAAACGAGTGACTATTTCACATCGCGCCTGCTGCCGTGCGTGATTCTGCAAACGACGGGTATCGTTTTTATACGATGATGCGCCCAAGCGACGTGCGAGCAGTCCGGGATAGGCCTCCAGCGCCACCCGGGTCACATCCCCGGTGTGCAGGCCGGGCAGATGCACACCGGCTGCCAGCAATCGTGGCGCGCCTTCCAGAAACATTAGTCCCACCGGCGGGTTCACAAGCTTCAACGGGCTATGTGAGCGCGCCGCAATATCCGTGGCGCGATGGGCATACCGGCGGCCGAACGGACGGCTTTGACGATACGCATCGAGCGTGGCGCGAAAGGCGGTCTTACCCAATGCATGGCAATGGGCGACCATTGCAGCCCAGCTCTCGCTTGGCCAACCAAGATCGATCACTGCCTCACGCGGCAAGCCGAAGGGGAAATCGAAACCACCAAGCCAAGGACCAGGACGGCGGAGAAAGGTCTCGAACGCTGACCAGTCGGTGAGCCGCTCTAGCTGCTCGACAAGCAAGCGGTTATCCACCAGGCAACCGGCCGCGACCGTAATCGGTTTGGCACGGCGCGGCGCACTCGTAAAGTCGATGCCGTAGAGTTTCAATGGAGAGTACCTCGAAAAACCTACCGGACAACGGGATTGCGGCCTTGGGCGGTGCTCGCTTCCCCACGAGGTCGCCTTGGCCTGGGCTTGCCCGCCGGACGACTCCGTGAGGCGTGTTCCTTTGGTAACCTCGCTTACCTGAGCAAAAAAGTCACTCACCCGCGCGTCGGACGCCAACTCAAAGTACCAAGTGCAAGACGTGCGGAAAAGCCCCTCCTTTGGTTATGCGAGGCCTGGGACATCAAATGACGGCGATTTCACCCCGCCTGTTGCACAGGCAAGTTGAATGCACGCTGAACACCCGCACCCGTGGATGCGGGTGCTGGTTTTTTCCGTCGTTCTGCCACGCTAACCGGAGTGTCAAATGCCAGGTTCTGAAAGGTAGGGACAGTCCCGGGGTATTTCGAAAAAAAGGTCGCGAGCGGGTAAGTCGCAAGGCGCTTGAGCGCAGTGATCACAGCCTTTCAAGTAGATAGGTGAGCCAGCGAACCGCCCAATGCACCAATGGGACCGCGCTCCAGGTTTTTTAGGTGCCCGGAAGGCATGGTGGGGTTGTGTGATTGACAGATTATGGCAGATTGGCTTTCGATGCTCGAGGTGATTGCTGGAATCATCATCGGAATGGTAGTGGGCTGGTTTGGCAATAAGGTTGCTAAGCGCCTATTTCCTCATGATCGACGGATAAAGAACAAATCACGACAGGACGTCACGAATGATCGCTGGGGTCCGGTCGTTTTGGGCTCAGTTGCTTGTCTTCCCGAATGCAGTGCTCTGATAATGCCACCTTCGCTAAGATCAATGGACACTGACTTTGGAAAAGATATTAATGACAGCCACACCGGCAACGATAAGTCCAATACCCACGATACTGGCAGCATCAAGTTTTTGGCCAAAGAACACCCAGCCAGCCAAAGAAATTAATGCAATGCCCAAGCCAGCCCATATGGCGTAAGCAATGCCGACAGGGATGGTTCTTAGGGCCAGAGAAAGGAAATAGAACGCAAGCCCATATCCCAAAACGACGATCACACTGGGCCATAGTTTTGTGAATCCTACGCTCGCTTTTAAGCTGGATGTTGCAATGACTTCAGCAAGGATTGCCGCAACAAGGAAAAGCCAGTCTTTCATGAAAGCGCTCCTCGCATGGCTTTTGCTTGGCACCTGGAAAAACCCCCGCCCTAAGCATCCTCACCCTTGGTGAGATAACTGTGGAATGACCCCAAGGAGTCAAGACCAAAATTTGCGTTATTGCCAACGCGGTGCTCTCGGCTTGTCTGTCCCCATCGAGAGAGCAATGACTGGTGACCCTTCAGCCTTCGCTTCAGGCCTTGACAACCGGCTTTGGGCCTGAAGAGCGGAAGCAGTTTGGCGGTTGCCCTGAGGAAAGGCCTTCTTTTTTAAGCCGTTGTCCTTTTTCCTCTAATCAGACCCAGAGCCGGCAAGCTCTTCAAGTTATCAAAACCGTTGCTCTCCGGCCTATGCCTTTCCGCAGGCGGCTCCATAGGGGAAAAAGCGATAGACCCACCGCGTTCGTCTCGCCAGCTAAGCGGCCAATTTATGTTGAGACGCAACCGGGCTCATTTATCCAAACTCCTGGTGCGGCCTCTCGATGTTGTATTCTCGGATCCAGCCTTCGATGATCGCTATGACCTCATTAAAGGACGAAAACAGGTTGAGCGAGATACATTCTTCTTTCACCAAAACTGAGCGATTTACGCGCAAAAAAACCCACCTAATGGGCTAATTTTGCGTGGTATAGTGCGTTTGTCCGACACATCACATACCGCGCAAAAGTAACCCAAAAGGTGGGAGCTTCACAATGGGACGTACCACAACCGCGACAAAAAGCATAGCAGCGATTGACGGCGTTGAGGTGTTCCACGATACGCTCACGGGCCGCGTCGGTTTGCGTCTGTTTGTTCGCTATCTTCGCAACATCCAGGTCTTTCAGCAGATTGATACTTTCTTTGGATCCATGCGTCGTCGCCGCAAGGGGTAGCCGATCGTCGAGATTTTCAAACAGCTGCTGTGTTTTTTCATGGACGGCACGAGCCGGCACCTGGTTGACTTCGATGCCCTGGCCAAGGACGCCGGCCATGCCGCCGTGCCCCGAGTGTGAGCCAGGTGGAATGCTTTCCTTCTACGCCGTCAAAAGGTTCTTCTTCCGTTTTTGGTGGCCGCGCATTGACTTGTACCGCCATCTTTTGCAGCGGCTGTTTTTGTGGCGTCTTAAGCTGCAAGAGCCCGATCTGATGGTTTTGGGCATGGACACCATGGTCATGGACAACGACGAGGCCCGGGGAGGCCACGGCGTCAAGCCCACCTCCAAGCGTGTCAAAGGATTTCAGCCGCTGCAGATGACGTGGCAAAACCACATCATCGATGCCGTCTTTCGTCGCGGAGATGCCCATAGCCACAACGGCAAGAGGGTGGAGCGAATGGCACGCCATGTGGTGGCCAGAATCCGCAAGCCCAATCGAGCCGACGTGGCCATCATCGTTCGCATGGACAGCGAACTTTTTGACCAGAAGCTTTTCGAGGCTTTTGAAGATTTGAGCATTGGCGACATCTGTGGCGGCAAGCTGTATGGGCCGATCAAGGCATTTGTGGCCGAAGGCCAGTGGAACCAGGCCGCCTGGGGCCTCGACGAGCAAGGGAGCCACGTCTGGCACTACCTGGAGTTTGGCACAAGGTGCGGTCAGTGAAAGGCGTTTCGTCGAGCGCTGTTTTGCCGTCCGCTGGATCAAGATGCCCAGATGATGCTGCCTTTGGCCCGGCCCGACACGGGGTGGTCACCAACTGGGTATGGGACAGAGCATCCATGCGGCACTCACCAGGGCTGGATACGGTCCATGGCTTCAAGGGCAAGGGATTCTTGCCGAGGACCACGGCCGGGGCAGTGAGGAGTGGGTGCATCGGGCGCTGAAGGATTTCGGCTTCGAGCAGCTGCCTTTCAAGCGCTTTGCCCCCAATGCCGCCTTCTTCGACACGATGCTGGTGGCCTTTTTTCTCTACGAGAGCTTCAAGCACGACGTCTGCGCACCGGTAGTCGAGCCCGTTGGCTAGGCCACCACGCGGCGCCGTAGGGTGATGGACATCGCCGCCAAGATCGTGCGTCACGGCCGCCGTGTGGTGCTGAAAGTGACGGCGGCAACCTTTGAGGCCCTCCATTTCGAGAGGCTTTGGCACAAGAGCGGGGCGCCGCCTAGGTATCGCTGGGAGTAAGGGACGTCCGGCACCGAAGAATTTACCTACAAGTGGAGCGGTGTCTCTAAAAAGTCGTAAATTTGACGACATACTAAGCATCAGGGCTCATGCACAAAAAAATTGCACATTCAGTAGCTCAAGGATGACCATCGGAGTGCCAGAATCAACTCATCGGTGATCAGGCAGACGATCGCCGGCTCTTTCTCGTGTCAGAATCGCTTAAATTAGGGCTTGATAAGGTCCTCGAGTTGCTCTCGTAACCTAACCAATACGCCATATCTACAACTTTCTTGTTGATAAAAAGCATCCCAACGCTAGTATGAGAGTCGTTCCACTCAAGACAGTCTTTTGGGGCCGGGGATGGCCTTCAGTGCTTTCAACTGAGAGCCTGAGATGCCGCAGTATAGGGATTACACACGGGAGAATCGGCACGTTCGGGTCAGGTCCGCCGGACAGGAGCAATCCCCATCGGATAATGCCTTCTGCCGCGCCCAGGCGAGAACCATCGAGTCGGCCCCATCAACAGCATTGTGAAGCACCGGGAGAACGGCAGGTGGGTGCCGCTCCCATTCTTTGTGAAAAAATTACCGAGATGAAAGAGGAACTGGAGGCACAGGGGGCAAAGTCACCGAGAAAGGAAACGTCGCAATGAGTGAGAACAGGCTCTTACGCGAAGGACAGATTCTCACCGGGTCGCTGTTCAGCGAGCCAATGCGAGTGGAAACTCTTCGTGCGATTGGCCCCGACACGTGGGAGGCCGGGCTGGTCGGGACGCAATCGGAGCGATTCCGCAGGGTCACTCTCACGACCCGCGACATCGAGGGGCTTAACATTATCGATGTTCGGCACTCCTACGATGGCGACGGGCGTCTTCTTCGCCTTGGGCTGCAAGCGTACGCCCTTGGGCTAGCCTACGAATTCGATCCCTACTTCGGCCTCTCCATCTCCCGCGTGGACCCGCTGCCTCATCAGCTCGAGGCGGTTTACGACTACCTCCTCAAGCTTCCCCGGGTGCGGTTCCTCTTGGCCGATGACGCCGGAGCCGGGAAAACGATCATGGCCGGCCTCTTGATCCGCGAGCTCGGGCTCCGGGGCCTCGTGGACCGGATCCTCATCGTTTGCCCCGCCAACCTGTCCTTTCAGTGGCAGCGTGAGCTCAAGGAGAAATTTGACGAGGAGTTTTTCGTCCTGAAGGGCAGCGACATCCGAGACCAATTCGGCGTGAACCAGTGGCTGAAGCAGAAGCGAGTCATCACCTCACTCGACCTGGCCAAGCGCGAGGAAATCCTTCCCGGGCTACGGCAGGTCCATTGGGACCTGGTTATCGTCGACGAGGCGCACCGCATGTCGGCGGTCGACGAGGCCCACAAGAGCCTCCGCTATAAGCTGGGCGAGATCCTGAGAGACACGGCGGACCACATGCTTCTGCTCACGGCCACGCCGCATAAAGGCGATCCTACAAACTTCAGCCTCTTTCTCCAGCTTCTCGATGCGGATGCCTACGCGGACGTCCGGTCCATTCGCGAGGCCATGGAACGCCGCCGCGCGCCCTTCTACCTACGCCGCACGAAGGAAGCGATGGTCTACTTCCCGGAGCGCCGCCCGGACGGTACATGGGTGGCCGAGAAGATCTTCACCAAGCGTATTCCGCACACGGTGAAGTTTCAGATCGATGGACCGGAATTCGACCTTTACCGAAACGTCACGTCTTTCGTAAAGCAACAGAGTGCCAAGGCCGCCGCCCAGGGCGATGACCCGCGGGCCCGCGCCATGGGCTTCTTGATGTCGCTCTATCAGCGCCGGCTGGCCTCTAGCACCTATGCGATGCGGCGCTCGCTCCAGAGCCGAGCCAAGCGTCTTGAGGAAAGGTCGAAGCAGGCTCAGGACCAGGCGAAGCCTGAACTTCCGGATCTTCCTGCCCCAGATGAGCTCGACGAAATGGAGGAGGGCGATTGCGAGCGCCTCGAAAAGATTCTCGAGGCCGTCACCCTCACGGACAACGCCCAGCAGGTCCAGGAGGAAATTCAAAAGCTCAAGGAACTGGCGGCCCAGGCTAAGTCGGTCGAGAACTCCGGCGCAGAGGCCAAGCTGACGAAGCTCAAGGAGCTGCTCCAACAGGAAGGCTTTTTCGACCACCCGGAAAAAAGGCTGCTCCTTTTCACCGAGTTCAAGGACACACTCGATTACCTGGTGGCTCGACTGAAGTCCTGGGGTTTCCGGGTTGGGTGCATTCACGGTGGAATGAAGCCCGGGACACGTGACGAGCCGGGCACCCGACTCTATGCCGAGCAGCAGTTCAAGGAGGGTGCGACACAGATTCTCGTCGCGACCGAGGCGGCCGGCGAGGGAATCAACCTGCAGGTCTGCAATATCCTTTTCAACTACGACATCCCGTGGAACCCGAACCGGCTCGAACAGCGAATGGGCCGTATCCACCGCTACGGCCAGCGCAAGGACTGCCTGATCTTCAACTTCGTGGCCACCAACACCATCGAAGGTCGGGTGCTGCAGCGCCTGCTAGAAAAACTCCAGGAGATCCGAGATGCCCTTGACGACGATGCCGTCTTCAACGTGGTCGGCGAGATTCTCCCTGCTGCCCATGTCGAGAGGGTTCTACGAGACTATTACGCCGGACGCCTGGGCGATGCCGACCTCGAAGAGCGGTTGCTTCAAAATGTGGACGAAGGCGAGTTCCGTCGTATTTGTCAAAACGCCCTCGAGGGGCTGGCCTCGAAGAAACTCAACCTGAGGATGCTCATCGAGCGTAAAGCCCGGGCTCAGGAGCGGCGCGTCGTACCGGAGACCATTGCTCGGTTCATCCGCGAGGCGGCCGAGTTCGTGCCGTTCACCATCAAGAACCTTCCAAGTCTTCCCCACTCCTTCGAGCCGGGCCGCACACCAACGGTGCTTCACCACTACGAAAGGGATCCGAACTGGAAGTTGCCGTCGCTGGCACCGAAGTACCCTCGCTGCTCCACGGATCGAGAGACCGCCGAGAAGAACAACCTGGAATGGGTCACGCCGGGACACCCACTCTTTGAGGCGATTCGGCGGCACATTTACGCACAGGCTCTTGAGGTCTTCAACAAAGGGGCGTCCTTCTACTCCCTGCAGCACGAAGAGCCCGCTCGAATCGACTTTTACCGTGCCCGCGTCGTGGATGGCCTCGGCCAGGTGATCCACGAGCGGCTTTTTGCAGTTGAGGTCACAAACGACGGCGAACCGGTTCTGCGAGAGCCTCTTCTCTTGGGAAACCTTATCCCGGCGGCGCCGCCGGCTACGTTACCAGCTGTGGCTACGGCCGCCGAGCCCACGGTCTGGCTTAACGAGCATGCCCTGGCCCCCTTTCTGGAAGAGGTACGCGCCGAACGCGTCACCGAGCTGAACCGGATTGCCAAGCACGTGGAGCTCTCGCTGACCGAGCTTCTCCAAAAGGCCGACGAGGATATTGGAAAGGCCCAAGAGAGTGTGGAACGGGGTGAGCAGGGTGCGGAAGGCCGGCTCGCCCTGGCGGAGGCCCGCCACGAGAAGCTTCTCAAGCGACGGGAGCGGCGACGAAGGGAACTGGACCAGCAGCGCGCACTGTCCTTGCAGGCGGTTGAGCGCATCGCCAGCGTTCTCGTTCTCCCCCATCCTGAACGCGAGGCGCCCGAGGTCCAGCGGCTGCAGCCAAACCCGGAGACCGAAGCCACGGCCATGCGGGTCGTCATGGAGTATGAACGAGCCCAAGGGCGACAGGTCTACGATGTTCACGAAAAGAATTTAGGGTACGACATCACGAGCGTCGATCTCAACTCGGGCGAGCTGCGGCTGATCGAGGTGAAGGGTCTGGCGGGTGCCACGGGCAGGATCCTCCTCACTCCAAACGAGCGTCGTGTGGCCGAGGACCGACGCGATTGCTATTGGCTTTACATTGTCACCGACTGTGACACCAATCCCGAACTGCAGGAGCCGATCAAGGACCCCGCTCGCTTAGCGTGGCACGAAGTCACGAAAGTAGCGCACTACTACCTGTCGGTGAATGCCCTCACCTGCCCTATGCAGGTGCGGGAGGACTCGCCACCGTATGGAAACACAAGATGAAGATTCGAAAGATCACGTTGAAAAACTGGAAGAACTTCGCCCATGCGGAGGCAGAGATCCGCGACCGCCGGTTTCTGGTCGGCCCTAATGCGTCGGGCAAGTCCAACTTTCTGGACGCGTTCCGTTTTCTTCGTGATCTTGCATCCACCGGCGGTGGGCTTCAAGAGGCTGTCCGTCGCCGCGGTGGCGTGAGCGCTATTCGGTGCCTTGCGGCGCGGCGCCAATCGGAGGTTAGGATTCACGTCATGGTCGAAAATGGCCGGGGTTACTGGGACTACGAGCTCTCATTCGGCCAAAACAAACAACGTCAGCCCTTGGTGCGAACGGAACGTGTCCGCCATGGGGTCAAGCTGCTGCTTGAGCGGCCGACCTTCGAGGACCGCGCCGACCCGATACGGCTTACGCAGACCTACATCGAACAGGTCAATGTCAACCAGCCGTTTCGTAGGCTGGCTTCGTTCTTCGCGAGCATTCGTTACCTGCACATCGTACTGCAACTGGTAAAGGAACCCGATCGCGCAACCGGACGTGAGAATGACCCTTTCGGTGGTGATTTCCTGGAGCAGGTTGGGAAGACATCGGAGCGCACGCGGTCTGTTCGGCCTAAACGGATTCTGAACGCGCTGAAGTTCGCGGTCCCACAACTGAATGAGATTGAATTGTTCCGCGATGAGCGCGGCACGCCGCACCTGCGTGGCAAGTACCACCACTGGCGCCCAAAAGGGGCACGGCAGACCGACGAGCAGTTCTCTAACGGTACTCTTCGTTTGACTGGGCTTTTGTGGGCAACACAGGACAAGAAGGGGCCGTTGCTTCTTGAAGAGCCGGAGCTCTCGTTGCATCCCGAGATCATCTGCCGCCTTCCGCAAGTCTTCGCCCGCGCCGGGCGCCGAACAGCGCGTCAGATTTTCCTTAGCATGCATTCTCCGGACTTGCTTCGAGATGAGGGGATCGGGCTCGACGAAGTGCTGCTTCTTGTCCCCAAAAGCGAAGGCACGGAGTTCACGACCGCAGCCGCACATCAAGACATCCGCGACCTGCTGAAGGGAGGCCTGTCGCTGGCCGACGCCGTGATTCCCAAAACTCGGCCGAAAAAGGTTGAGCAACTTACCCTTTTTGGAGATGTGTGTGTATGCCACAGCCGATGATCATTTCCGTGGCCGTGGAAGGGCTTCTCGATGAAGCCGTTGCCTGTCGGCTCATAAACGATGTCGGTGGTCGTCTGGGGTCCGTGTACGGCAAACAGGGGAGACAGTCGCTGCGCAAAAAGATCGGTGGTTACAACAAAGCAGCCCGGCATGCGCTGTGGTTCGTGCTGGTCGACCTAAACGGGGACGCAGAATGTGCGCTGTTGCTACGAAAGAGCTGGTTGGACGCGCCTGAGCCCCGGCTTTGCTTTCGCGTCGCCGTACGCCAAGTCGAGGCTTGGCTCATCGCCGACCACGAGGCGTTGGCCACGTCCTTGGGCGTCGCGCGGAGTCTCGTTCCTTCTGACCCCGAAGCCCTCCAAAACGCGAAGGTCGAGATGGTCAACCTTGCGCGCAGATCGCGACGGAAAAACAGCCGTGCTGATATGGTGCCGCGTGAGGGCAGCGGCCGCTCGATCGGCCCCGCGTATGTCTCACGCCTGATCGAGTACGTCGAGCGACATTGGCGTCCCCATGTGGCTGCACAAAAAGCCGAAAGCCTGCGCCGCGCCATCACCTGTCTCGAGCGATTGATGAGGAACGCGACATGATCCCCAAAGAGTGCAAGCGATTGGCCGAAGTGGACTTTCCGATTGCCGATGTGTCTAAGCACGCGGCGCGGGAAAAGTCTATTCGCCACGGGCATCCGAGCACATTGCATCTGTGGTGGGCGCGCCGACCGCTCGCTTCCTGCCGCGCCGTCCTGTTGGGCCTGCTGTTGCCCGACCCCGCCGATCCCCATTGCCCGGACGACTTCAAGGCGCAGGCCCGACGAGTCCTTGCCACCCTTTACCAGGGGGCGGCGCAGTCGAACGACGGCGACCTCCGGCGCTGGCTGCTCAAGTTCATCGCCGACTTCGCTAACTGGGACCTGGCGGCAAACCGTAATTATCTCGACGTCTCCCGGGCGCTCGTGAAAGCAGCTCATAAAGACGAAACGCCGCTGGTCGTCGATCCCTTCGCCGGCGGTGGCTCGATTCCGCTGGAGGCCTTGCGGCTGGGCTGCGAAGCCTTTGCCAGTGACCTGAATCCCGTCGCATGCTTGATCCTCAAGGTCATGCTCGAGGACATCCCCCGCCACGGACCGAAGCTGGCCGAGGAACTGCGGCGTGTGGGCGCCGAGATCAAAAAGAAAGCAGAGGAGGAATTGGCAGAGCTGTACCCTTGCCTGCCGGAGGTCGAAGACCGTAGGCAGGCGCCGCACCCGGAACCAGGCAAATCATACGTGTACGCTCTGCGTTGTTCCGACAAGAGCATCTATATCGGTCTCGCGGATGACATTCCGCGCCGGATCAAACAGCACGAAGCAGGAGGCGTGGACCGGACATCGCGGAGACTTCCTGTCGAACTTGTCTATTGGGAGAAGTTCGACAGCCGCGAAGAAGCCGCAGAACTTGAGAAGAAACTCAAGAGCGGTTCCGGCCGGGAGTGGTTGAAAAAGCGCGTTGATGCTCCGCCTGCCTCCGCTCGCGCTTCGGCAGGTAAACCCATTGCCTATCTTTGGGCGCGCACGGTGCGATGTGAATCACCCAACTGCGGCGCCGAAATTCCCCTTGTGCGCTCCTTCTGGCTCTGCAAGAAGGCCAACCGCAAGTGGGCACTGCGGTATCAAGTGAAAAGGTATAAAGAAAAGGGCAAAAGCCCAGAGGTCGAGTTTGAGGTCTTCGCGCCGGAGAGCGAAAAGGATGTCCCGAACGGGACGGTCACGCGTGCGCGAGCGACCTGTCTGTGTTGTGGCGCGGTCCTGCCGCCCGAACGGGTGCGCGCGCAACTCGCTGCGCAGCGCGGTGGCGCGGATGTGGTTTTCGACCATAAGGGGCGGCGCACGGGCGGGGCCCGTCTGTTGGCGGTGGTGACACTACGGCCCGGTGAGCAAGGCAGGCCTGCCTGCCGGCAAGGCAGGCACTACCGCCTGCCCACCGAGCGCGATTACCAGGCCGTCTGGAAGGCGCAGCAGCGGCTCAAAGCGATTCTCGACGAATGGGAACGGGGCGGCAGAAAGGGCCTCTGCCCGGTGCCGGATGAGCCGACGCCAGAAGGCGGTGGCTCCGGTGCCGGTCGCGCGTTCAGCGTGCAAAAGTACGGCATGCTTCAGTGGGGTGACCTGTTCACGGCGCGGCAGAAGGTGGCGCTGGTGACGCTGGTGCGGCTGCTAACCCACCCCCCCACAGAGACGGAGGGCACGCACAAAAAAGTGCGGAACCAAGCCGTGCGGGGGGCACTGGCGTTTGCATTGAGCAAACTATGCGATTTTAGTTCGAGTCTTTCCCGTTGGGCAAATCACATGGAAAAGAGTGTTGCGACCTTTAGTCGGCAGGCTTTACCAATATTGTGGGATTGGGGAGAAGTGCTGCCCATCGGCGCTTCATCCGGCTCGTTAGTTGTTGCAGTGGATTGGGCCGCGAATGCATTGAGCACGGTCGTGACGATTGTCCATCAAGCGACTCAGGTTCAACTTGCTGACGCCACCGAGCACCCGTTGCCTGACGATGCAGCCACGGTCTGGTTCACCGATCCGCCGTACTACGACGCAGTGCCCTATGCGGATCTGTCAGACTTCTTTTTCGTCTGGCTCAAGCGGGCGCTGCCCGGCCATCCCCTGCTGCGTGACCCATTCAATCCGGAAAACCCGCTTACTCCCAAGGATCGGGAGGTGGTGCAGGACGAGCGCTCGCAAACCGATGACGGACGGCCAAAGGATAAGGCCTTCTACGAAGAAGCCATGGCCCGCGCCTTCGCCGAAGGCCGGCGGATTTTGCGGGAAGACGGTATTGCTTCCGTGGTCTTTGCCCACAAGACCACCGAGGGCTGGGAAGCGCTGCTTTCCGGGATGATCCGCGCCGGCTGGACAATCACGGGATCGTGGCCGATTGCCACGGAAAAGCCGGATCGGATGAGAGCCATGGAATCCGCAGCGCTGGCCACCAGTGTGCACCTCGTCTGTCGGCCGCGGCCAGAGGATGCGCCGGTTGGCGACTGGGCGGACGTGCTCCGCGAACTCCCAAAGCGTGTCGGCGACTGGATGGAGCGGCTTCAGCAGGAAGGCATCCGCGGGGCGGACCTCGTCTTCGCCTGCATCGGTCCGGCCTTGGAGATCTTCAGTCGGTACAGCCGGGTCGAAACCGCGGATGGCCGGGAGGTCAAGCTCGCCGAGTATTTGGAAAAGGTGTGGGAAGTGGTGGGACGAACGGCGCTGGAAAACGTGCTGGGCACGGCCGAGGCCAAAGCGCGCAATGGCGTGGCAGGGGCGCTGGAAGAAGATGCGCGGCTCACGGCGCTCTTCCTCTGGACGCTTCAATCCACCAACGGCCAAAACGGCCCAGGCGGGAAGGCGGACGAGGAGGCCAACGACGAGGACGGAGGCGACGAGGATGAAGAGGAAACCACCCCAAGGGGCAAGGCGAAGGGTTACAGCCTGGTCTTCGATGTGGTGCGCCGCTTCGCCCAGCCCCTGGGGATCGATCTTCCCAGGTGGGAAGGCCGGATCATCGAGACAAAGAAAGGGGTCGTCCGCCTCCTGTCTATCCACGAGCGGGCCAAGGTGTTGTTTGGCAAGGACGGGGCGGAGGCCATCGCCCGGCGACTGGAAAAGGCCCCCGCCGCAAACACTCGTCAGCTGGTGCTCTTCATGAATAGGGAGGTGACGGCGAAAGCCAAAGGGCGCGGTCGCGGGCGCAGGAAACCTGCCGTCAACGTGCCGGACTTGCCTGCCGCGACGCACGCGGCGCAGGCAGGCGAGGCCCTGGAGACCAGTCGCGAAGCGACGACGCTCGACCGGGTGCACATGGCGATGCTCCTTCAAGCCGGCGGTCGAGCCAACGCCCTGCGAGCTCTTTTGAAAGCAGAGCAGGGGCGCGGGCCGGACTTTTTGCGCCTGGCCAACGCGCTCTCGGCCTTGTACCCGAAGGGAAGCGAAGAAAAGCGCCTGCTGGATGCGATGCTCCTGGCAGTGCCGAGATGAGGGAAGGCTCATGCTGGAAACGTTGCGAATCCAAGGATTCAAGTCCCTTGCCGATGTTAGGTTAACGCTGCCGCCCCTCACGGTGCTGTTCGGCCCTAATGCCGCGGGCAAGAGCAACCTGCTCGATGCGCTGCAAGCACTCTCCCGCATTGGCACGCTACGGACGCTGTCCGACGCACTTGCGGAGCCTATCCGCGGCTACCCGATCGAGGCGTTTTCCTATCCCGCCGGCGGACTTCAGGAGTTGCTGAGCGCCAATCGTGCTTGCTTTAGTTTGGAAGCAGACCTCCGTGTGGGCAAGGATGCCTATCGCTACCGGATCGAAATATCCATCGAAACGGCCTCAGGGCGACTCACCGTCGCCGACGAGTACCTCGCTCAACTAAGCGCCCGGAGAGAGCCGAAAGGTCGGCCGGTGGTCGAACGGGTTGATTCAAATCTCCACATCCGTCGTAAAAGCAAACCCGCCCATCCCCGACAAGAGCCGCTCGGCCTAAATCACTCCGTCGTTTCTGATCCTCGTTTCGCCGGCGTGGAGTACCGGGCGCTGGAGCGCACGAGGCAAGAGCTCTCGGGCTGGAGGACATACTACTTGGATCCGCGGGTTGCCATGCGGGCCGCACGACCGCCATTGGATGTCCAAGACATCGGGGTCTTGGGCGGAGACATTGCCCCGTTTCTCTATCGCCTGAAAGGCGAGCGTCCGAAGGATTTTCAGGCGGTCGTACGGACCCTTCGCACGATCGTGCCCAGCGTTGAGGACCTCAGTGTCGACCTGGACAAACGGCGCGGCACACTGGACATCCTCGTGCGCCAGGCAGGCATCGACTACTCCTCGCGCATCGTTTCGGAGGGCACGCTACGCGTTCTCGCGCTTTGCGCAATAGTTGTAAATCCCTGGGCTGGTTCGGTGTTGGCATTCGAGGAACCTGAAAATGGCGTCCACCCGAGACGGCTAGAACTGATCGCGCGGCTGGTGACCTCTCTTGCGTTGGAAAGAAATCGCCAGGTGATAGTCACCACGCATTCCCCGCTTTTCTGTGATGCCATACTGAAGATTGCAAAGGACAAACCAAACAAGAACTTTGCGCTTTACAACGTCCGGCGTGAGGGCGCTGCAACAGTGGTTAGACCGTTTGATGTCTCAGGGCCCCTCTTTAAGGACATTGAAATTGCTGAGGCGCTCACGGCCGCAACCGAAGACGGCCTTTTTGAAAGTCTTATGCTTCGAGGACTTGTCGATGAGTGAGCCGCTCATCATAGACCTCTTCGTCGAGGATCGAGCACATGAGGAATTCCTTAAGCCGCTGCTTTTTCGAATTGCAGCGGAGGAACAGGTTGCCGTCAAAGTGCGCGTGCGGTCGGCGCGTGGCGGTCATGCTCGCGCCGGCAAGGAGCTCCAGCTCTTTCTGCGACTCATCCAGAAAGGCGTGGAGGAATGCCCCGATCTCTTTGTCGTGGGCATCGACGGCAACTGCGAAAGGTTCACCAAGAAGAGGGACCAGATAGCTACTGCGACGGGCGAGGCTATTCCGGCTAAGGTGATTGCGGCTTGCCCGGATCCGCATGTCGAGTGCTGGTACCTAGCCGATCCGGATTCCTTTCAACAAGTCGTGGGTTACCGGCCAACCGTTGGCAAGACGAAGTGCGCCCGCGACCACTATAAGACAATTTTGGCCAATGCTGTGCGTCAAGGGGGCTATCCGCCAACCCTGGGCGGAATCGAGTTCGCAGCAGAGCTGGTCACTGCAATGGACTTGTATCGAGCCAGTAAAAACGATCCCTCACTGAAGGCGTTCTTGGGTGACCTGCGTGCCAAGCTGCGGCAGGCAAAAAGGAGGGACGAATAATGAAATTGCAGCCGTGGTACAAAGTCGCCACACCGCGAAAGGAGGTCCGGGAAGGACGATCATTCAACCCGGACGAGTTCGCCATCGCTCTCGAGCAGGTGGTGGCAAAGACGGCCCCGGAGGACTACAGCGACCCGGAGCAGTTCTTCGCTCGCACCTGCTTCACCAGGGCGCTGCGCGAGCACGCCGGTATGGTGCTACGAAGACTTTCGGGCGAGACCCATAACACCGCACCGGTACTGACCTTGATCACCCAGTTTGGGGGCGGCAAGACGCACACGCTGACCGCCCTGTACCACCTGACCACGAGCGCCGAAAAGGCGGCCGGCTACCCGGGAGTGTCCGAATTGCTGCGAGAGGCCGGTCTCACGTCGGTTCCCAAGGCGCGGGTGGGCGTGTTCGTGGGAAACGCCTGGGACCCGCAAGAAGGCCGCGAGACACCATGGATCGACATCGCCCGCCAGCTCGCGGGCGATAAAGGCGCCCAGGTGCTCGGAACCGCCGCAAAGA
This sequence comes from Desulfosoma caldarium, assembly GCF_003751385.1. Lineage (NCBI taxonomy): Bacteria > Pseudomonadati > Thermodesulfobacteriota > Syntrophobacteria > Syntrophobacterales > Syntrophobacteraceae > Desulfosoma > Desulfosoma caldarium. The sequence goes on from NZ_RJVA01000013.1 coordinate 105,891, forward strand.
CGACCCCGCCGGGAACGGAGTCCATCGGGCGCGTTTTCAAGGCGGCTGACGCGCCCGTCCTCCTCCTCTTCGACGAGGTGCTGAACTTCCTCAACCGGCATCGGGACATGGCGGAGTCCTTCCATGCCTTCATCCAGAACCTCACCGTTGCCACAACGGGAACGAGTCACGGTGCGGTGGTGATCAGCCTGCCGCGCAGCCAAGTGGAGATGACCGACTGGGACATGCAGTGGCAGGACAAGATCACCAAGGTGGTTCGTCGCGTCGCCAAGGACCTCATGGCCAACGACGAGGCGGAGATCAGCGAGGTTGTCCGCCGGCGGCTCTTCGAGGATCTGGGAAGCGAGCGTACTAGGAAGAACGTGGCCAAGGCTTTCGCCGACTGGTGCTTCAAGCGGCGCGCAGAGCTTCCACCCGAATGGACCGCCGTGGACACATTGGCAACGGAGGCCAAAGCGAGGGAGTTCCTTCTTCGCCGGTTCGAGGCGTGCTACCCGTTCCACCCGGCGACACTCTCGGTCTTCCACCGGAAGTGGCAGGCGCTCTCGCAGTACCAGCAGACGCGTGGGACGCTGGCGATGCTGGCCCAGTGGATCGCCTGGGCGTATCGCGAAGGCTTTACCAAGGCGCGGCGTGAACCACTGATCACGCTCGGTTCGGCGCCGCTGCATGATATGAGCTTCCGCAGCACGATTCTCGGCCAGTTGGGTGAGTCCCGGCTCGTTGCGGCCATCGAGGCGGACATCGCGGGCGAGCAGGCTCACGCCAAAGCGTTGGACGCCGACACCAAGGGCCCGCTCCGTGACATCCATCGCAGGGTTGGGGCGGCGATTCTCTTTGAGTCGTCGGGAGGCCAGACGGACAAGGTCGCGCACCTGCCGGAACTGCGCTTCGCCGTTGGCGAGCCCGAGGTGGACACAACGTCCGTGGACAACGCCGCCTTTGCCCTGGAGGACAAGTCCTACTTCATTCGGAAGGTGGGCTCCGACGGGTTCAAGATCGACTATCGGCCCACGCTGAAGAAAGTGGTCAGCGACCGGCGGGCGTCTCTGGACGAGGATACGGAGATCAAGCCGGCCATTTGTAAACTCCTCGAGGACGAGTTCCGCCGGGGGGCCAGTATTCCCGTCCTGCCGTTCCCCCGGGACGGCGCGGAGGTCCCGGATACGCCACGGCTGTTATTGGTCATCGTCGACCCTGAGGCCGAGTGGACGGACGACGGCTTGCTGCGGCAACAGATCGCCGAGTGGACCAAGCAGCGCGGAAAATCACCACGCCTCTATCCGGCATCGCTTGTGTGGTGCATCAAGAAGCCGGGCCGCGAACTGCGCGAGAAGGTAGAGCTTTGGCTTGCCTGGAAACGGGTCAAGAGGGAAGTGGACGACGGCACGCTGGCAGGGGATTTCCACCGAGGGGATCGCGCCGAACTTCAGTCGAAGGTCGCCGCGGCAGAAAATGCTGCCAGAGATGAAGTCTGGGGTGGGTATCGGTTTGCGGTGATCGCGGACCAACAGGAAGCCGACGGGCTCAAAATTATCGACCTGGGGGCTGGTCACTCCAGTAGTGGCGAGACCCTCTGCGGCCGGGTCCTTGCCGCGCTCAGGTCGGAGGCGTTCCTCAACGAGTCCGTCGGCGCGGGATACATCGATCGAAACTGGCCACCTGCTCTCAAGGAGTCCGGCGCGTGGCCGCTTGCAAGCTTGCGACAGAGTTTCCTCGACGGGTCACTCACGCGGTTGCTGGACCCTGATAAGACCCTGCGGCAAAAAATCGTCGAATTCGTCGAAAAGGGTGATTTCGGACTCGCCTCGGGGCAGAAGTCCGATGGTACCTACGAGAGGGTCTGGTTTCAGGAGGTCGTCAACGCCGACGAGGTTGCCTTCGAGTCCGATGTTTTCCTGCTGAAGAAAGCCAAGGCGCAGGCGCTCAAAGAGGGTGTTCCGGACCCCGAACCGCATTCCGAACCGGAGCCCCCTGTACCGCCAGGCGAACCAGGTTCTGGACCCGAGCCGCCTGTGCCGAATCCCCCGACGGTCCTTCCGCCGAGGACCATTCGGCTGGAAGGCGCTGTCCCACCAGAATTATGGAATCGGCTTGGGACAAAAGTCTTGCCAAAGCTCCGGTCAGGCGCCGATCTCAAGGTCGACGTGGTCTTCTCGGTCACGGTTGATCCTAATCTCGCAGGGAGCCTCACGTCGGACCTCCAACAAATCCTGCATGACCTCGGTTTGGCGGACAAGATACGCATCGAGGAGGGTTAAGGTCAGAGCGCTCTCTGGGTCCGGATCGGCTGGCCGAACGTCAACTTTTGGTCGCTCACTTTCTGCAGTTACGCCATCGGCCGCAATGCCCGCCCGGTGATGGCCGGCTGCCGTAAAATATCGGGAAGCACGAGGACGTGCTCCTTGATCTCGGGCGGGAGGCAGAGCAGCCCCATAACCCGGGTCACCCGGGGGGGCACCTGCCTACCGTGCTTGCTACCGCAGGCAGGAGTGATCCCCACCCGGCGTACGATAGCAGTCGGGTTCACTACCTCGCCGTACTCGAGGAACACCTGTCGGTCAATGGCTTTGCGGAGGAGTGCGACCGTTCGGAGCGTCCGAGGGCCCTTGGGCGGCTACCGGTGGAGAACCCCGGACGGAGCGGCGTACACGACCCGGTTGACGGGCACCCGGCACGTCAGGGTGCCGGTGTTACCGTTTTCGAGTGACCCTTTGAGCGATTCGCCAGAGGCGGCATTTACCCTGCGCCAATCTCTCGACACGGTCGGCGCGCTCTTTGGCCCGCTCCAGGCGGCTGCCCTGATGCTGCTATGGGCCAGTGAGGTCCGGGCTGTATTTCGGGTCGCCGTCTCCCCGGCCATGCTCGGTGTCTCTCTGCTGCACTTCGGCGTATGCGAGCCAGACCGGTACTTTCGCGCAAGACGCACCGATCCGATTCGTTATGTCAACCTCGGGCTTCTGAGCTGAGCGTACCGGTATGTGGTCGGCATCGGTGTGGTGTTGACTCGGGCGCGATTCAAGGAAGTGTTTCTGATGCTTCTTGCCCAACAGGGTGGTATTGCCGTCGCCTACGTTCCTCTGGTGATGATGAGCATGAACGTGGTCTATTCGGGATCAACCTATTCATTTGGCAGTCCCTCAGATTGTACGAACCACGGCACGCTGCTATCACGGTGGCGGATGGTCCTGATTGCAGCCGAACTAATTTTGGCCGCCACCGACCATCGGCTTACCGTGGTGATCGGGGCGCTTTCTAGGGGCGTCATATGGGAATGAGCCTGGAATTGCTTGCAGCCATGATTGCCGATACGGCCCCCGTGGAGCTAAGCGGTACGGCATGCCGCCTCTTCAACCTGGTCAGCGGCATTGCCATGGTGATGGGCAGCGTTACAGCGGGGTTGTTGTGGGACCGCTTCGGCGCGTCTTTTGCCTTGCACGCGAGGGTGCCTTCGCGGAACTGGTCTCGATGGGTCTTAGGTTGAAACGGCAGCGGGAATGTTGACCTTTCACTCCACGTTCTGCGTGTACCGGCAACGGGGGTAGTTCGTGCAGCCGAGGAATCGACCGAACCGACCGTCGCGCTCCACGAGCCTCCCAGTGCACCCTGGCGTGGGACACTTCCGGCCGGTATCGGTACGCGCGCCGTCTTGTCTTCGCCCACGGCCTTTGCTGCCCTCGTTTTCGCGCCCATGCCCGCTTCTACGCTGACTGCGGCCTCTGCGCATGTCCATCTTTCCTTCACAGGTGGTGTCCTCGCATGTGAAGTAGATCCCGTAGCGTCCTTCTTTGAACACCGTCGGCCCACCACACAGGGGACACGCAGGGTTTTCGTGGGCGTGCAGGGACACCTCGGCGTCCTCGTCGCCCCAGCGGGCCGGTGTGGCGAGGAGGCGGGTGAGCTGTTGGCACACAGCCGGGCTCTCAAAGCGCAGCATGCTCTCGTGCGTGTCGCGGTGCGAGAGAATGTTCAGTGAACCGTGCCAGAGGATGCGCCCATCGAGGATGGCCAGTTTCTCATGCATTCGCGCGCGTAGGTCCACTTTCACGCCCAGGCGGCGGAGCGACTGGACCAGCTCCACGACTTCATTGGACGAACCACCGCCAAACTCCGTGGGCGGGCGGGTGACGATGCGGGCTTTCACGCCACGGGCGAGGGCCACACGCAGGGGATCAGCCCAACGAGCCGTGCCGTTTGGGGTTGCGAAAGGCGAAAAGATGACGATGGACTCCCGGACGCGGGCGAGGTCCATGAGGAACGCCGGGTAGAAGGTGCTCTCGTTAAACACGCCAGCCCCTTCCTCTGGAAGGTCGAAAGTGGCGCGCGCCGCGAGGTGTAAGCCATCGATCCAGTCGCGCTCGGCCAGCGGTAGTAATGCATTCACGTTAAGCGCCTCGCCGAAGTGCTCGAAGTGGTCCAGGAGTCGGCGCACGAATCCGTCGCGCGGTGCGTGCGCCCGCAGGTACTGGAAGTTGCCGAGGAGGATCAAGTGTTGCCGCGCACGACTCACGGCCACGTTGAGCAGGCGCGCACCCACCTGCTCCATGCGGGTGGCTTTGAGGAAGTGGCTAAGGTGGGTGCCGTACGAGTCGGTAAGGTCGAGCACCACCGCCGCCTTCTCGTTGCCCTGGTAGCGGTGGACGGTGGCGACGACCCCGGCGGCGCGGTCGCCGAGGCGTTCGTTGAGCAGTGACTGGATTAGGCGCACCTGCGAAGCGTACGGGGCGATGACCCCCACGGCATCGTTGGGCTCGCCAGCCGGAGGCAAGAAGCCCGTCTCGGCAAGGTGGACGATAATGTTCCGGACCAGGAGCGCATGAAAAAGGTTGTAGCGTGAATACGTCCCGACCCGGAGCGCCGCCCACGGGTGAAAGGGCGCCGTGTCCACGTAGAGCAGGGATGCTTCGGAGAGGGGGAAATAGCCGTTGCAGCGGTTTGCGCTCGGGTGCGAACGCAGGGGGTGGTCGGCATAAAAGAGATCGTTAACAAGCGTGCAGATCCGCTCACACATTCGATACTGAATGCCCAGCGCGATGAGGTGCGGGGTGGGCTTGCGCTGCGCGAGGCGTTTGGGGATACCGGCCTTTTCGAAGACGTCGCGCTTAAGCCACTCATCTGTGAGCTGCTCGTCGGACATGACGATTGGCGGGAGTTGCCGGAAGTCGCCGGCAACGGTCACCGACTGCGTCGCAAGCCCCGCCGCGTAGTAGACGAGCGGCGGCATGAGCATGGAAGCCTCGTCGATCACGACGGTGTCGAACTGGCGTTGTAAAGCCTTATCGAGGTAGGTGCGGTAAACGGTGGTCCCCAGGATCTTGCAGCGGGCGAGGACTTGCTGCTCGATGGCGGCGAGTTCGCTATCGATCGCTTCGATGCGCTTGCGGATCTGGCCAATGAGGATGCCTAGCTTGTCGAGCCGCGTCTTGATCAGGTCGGGCGGCGGATAGGGTTGCGTTTGGGCAACGAGCTGGTCCACTTCTTTACGGAGCCTTGCGATCTCGGCCCTCAACCTCGTGAGGTCAGAGGCGAGGGCTCGGGCTGCCTCAAATGCCGCCTGTGCCGCCTGATCGGCTTCGGCTGCCTCTCGCGCCAGGCGCTTGGGGTCCAGCCTCAAGAAAAAGCGCCGCACCGGTCCCATGCCTTGCGCGCGCTCCAGATCAGACCGCGCCCTGGCGGCGCGGATGCGGTGCTGCTCGGCCTCCTGCTCGTGCCTGGCGATGTTCTCTTCCGTTGCCGCCAGCATTTTCTGGTTGGCAGCGAGTTCCTCGCGAGTGGAAGCGAGCTGCTCGTAGATCTTCAGTGCCGCGACGAGCGAGCGCTCCTCGGACTCAAGGGGTGCCACCTCGCGGAGCAAATCGTCCTTGTCTCGCTGCAGTTTTTCGCTGAGCCGCGCGACGATGTCGTCGAAAATGACCTGCGGCCCGAAGCGCTGGCGCAGCTCGGGCTTCACCACAGGCCCTTTGCGGATGACAAGCCCCTGGTGAAACTGGGGCTCGCCTAGGAGCCGCTCCACAACCCGTTCCATCGCCGTGTCCACGGCAATGTTTGTATTCGACACTAGCAGCACGGACCGACCCGCCCGGTAGTGTGCTTCCACAATGCGGGCGAGGGTGGATGTCTTGCCCGTGCCGGGCGGCCCCCAGACGAAGGTCATGTCGCTGCCGAGCGAGCGTCGCACGGCCGAAATCTGGTCAGCGTTGGCGGCCCCGTCGCTGTAGACCAAGGGGTGTGGGTCGGCATCGGCGGTAGACGCTGCTTTGAGGCCCAAGACACGATCGGCCGCGGACCTATTAAATGACACCTCACCGTTTTGCACTTTCTCGAGACGCTCTTTCAAGCGTTCCAGCAGGAAAGAGTCGTCGGCGACTAGACGGGCGGCTGCGATTCGCGGCCCGAGATCCTTCTCCAGCGCCACGAGTAGCACCCCGTCCCGAAAGGATAACAACAGGCCTGCGACGTCCTCCTGGCCCACTGTGACCCTAATGGGTGTGTCGTCCCGCAGGTTCAGGTCCTCGTGCACCACGAAGCGATAGATCCAGTTGGGGCCGGCCGCACCGACGCGTTCTCCAGCGCGCAACTCAATCTGGGTCTTGCCGGTTTTTTTGCGAATGGCCGCGATCTCTAAGCCGAGCGCCTTGATCATGAGCATCAGGGGGTCACTCAAGTGCTTTCCTCCGTCGAGTCTGCACGCACCGCGGCGGCCAACGTTCAATCCCGGCTGAAGCAAAGCGCTGCCGTGGCGCCGAGCGTCGCCGGCTTGAATAACCCGTGAGGCATGATTGGATTTTCTCCGCTTTGTGAATCTCCAGGCAATTCGCCCTGACCATTTTATTAGAGCAAATACGCCCCAGACCAGATAATTCGCGCGTGTCAGTCGCGTAGCGTACAGGCTTTGAGCTCAGAAGGGCCCGAACCTCTTGCGGCTGACTCATCGTCAGGATTAGCATCAAGCTATCGACGCATGCTTAGCCATTTGGCCGTCTCGCATATGTCCCAGCTGTCTTGGTCGGCCAGAATCATTTCAACGACGTCGTAACTAAAGCGGCCAAAAGACGCGAGAAGGTCCGGGAGCAAAAGGAGCTCGGAGATCGAGTGGGCAAGGCACCCCTTGGCGACAGCTTCCGTCGGTCGTCGGTGCCTTCTGGCGCCAGTAGGGCTCGCCGATGGTAATGGTCCCACTGGGACGCAGGCTTCGCGCCAGGAGCACGTCCGTGCCGGCGACTCTCCCGCCGATCCAGGTGGCACCGACACAGGTCGCCACATCGACCCTTTCGTCGGGCACGTAGCCGGTGGCATTGCCATGGATGAACTCGAATCGATCGGCGACACCGAGTTCTTCGGCCGGCGTCTTGCCTGCTCAGTGAACAATCGACTCATGGGAATGCCGGTGCCGATGACGACGTCGTCTCGCGCCCATGTGCACAGCATTTTCCCGAAACCGCTGCCGAGGTAGAGCATCCGACTTCCCACACCCGGCTAACCCAAGGTAGGGGCAGCCCTTGTAGCTGCCCCTGGTCAGGAGAAGCACGGGGGCTATCGGCGCAAACACGGGAGCCTGCCCCTACGAGAATGATGATGGCGTGGATGTGATGGGGCATGATAACGAAGGCGTCCGTTTTCACGCCGGGATAAAAAAACGACGGAGTTATGTCCCAAAGCGATTGGACCATCCGTCCCGCATCATTCAACGGCATTTTTCCATAAACCACATCCGCAAACAGGCATTGCCGATTCTGCGTCACGATGGTGACGAAATGCGCCACCGGCTGGGTGTCATCGTGTCCCTTCAGGCGGATGGAGCGGCGGTTTCGTAGGAACGACGGCGGGTCACTCGGGCATAGAAAATCATAGCCCCATCTCCTTCAAAAACGGCTCCGCATCCTTTCCCCGCATCTCGCCACGGATGAGCCTGGGCCGCAGCGCGTCGCGCCGAGCGGCAAGGGTGCGGGATTCCTGCTCGTTTCATCTCGTTCTGGTCATCGATCGGCTCACACGCGACTTCCAATTGTTCCACCAACGTTCTTTCTGGCACCACCTACTGGACTATAGCCTTGCTTGTTACTTGCCCCAAGTACCGTCATCTCCACTTCGAAATGCTCAAAACGGGGTTCAGCGATTGGATATGGTCGTCTTACGTGTAGGAACGATTTGCCGTCGTATGGGGAGCAGCAAAGACCCTGCGACCAATTGCCCAACGCTCCACGGCCATGTTCACGTCGTGGCTCAAACGATGGGGATCGTCTTAAAGTCGTCACCCGTGGCGTTGCCAACTTATGTTGGAGCCCTCCCAAGTCAAAGAGGGTACGGCCCGGCTCCAGTTCCAAAGGGAAGTCCATGTTCACTGCTTCGTCCGCTTCACCGTAAGGCACGTAACCGAACATTCGAACAGCGCGTGCCCCTTATCTGGCGCAGACGATGATCGGCTCTGCAAGACGTATGAGCGCGCGCATATCTTTTGTCCTCGATCATAGCAAGCCCCTTTGGGTGTATCACGGCGCACCGAAGGACCATCGTGCACGAGCCGACACAACGACGCGTTGCTTGGTTGGGGGGCGATGCGGCACAGTTCCGCCGCCTCCTGTGGGGTGATGCGGCCACGCTTTGTCATGTATTTAAGAACCGTCTGCTCCAGCTGTGGTGTAAAGGTTGAAGGCCACGTTGGCGCCCATAGGCGAATTTTTCTTCCAAGACGGCGCAGGTGGCCGCCGAAAAACCTGTGTAGGGGCGGACGCAGGGGTCCGCCCCCACGTGGGGGTTGTGGTTGGTGCGGGCGTCTTCCTGGAGCCTGATAGAGCGTCGGAAATCGGGAACGTTGCGGTATTCCGTAGGGGCAAAGCCCGTAGTTGGTCCGTTTCTAGGCGGACGCAGGGGTCTGCCCCTGCACGGCGGCGACGTGGATGGGGCAAGGCCCCGTGGTTGGCCCGTGGCTCTGGACGTGGTAGGATCCCCGTAACAAAATCCTCCGCACGTTGCGGCAGATGGGGTCCAAAGCGCCATCGAGGCATCTTGATGTTCATGGGAGGCGGGGCAATGGACGTGCTTCACGGTGTGTATGCTTTGGCGGGGTTCCTCCTGGGTGGGCTCATCTTTGGACTCCTGGCGTGGACTCAAGCGCGTGGCTCTCATCGGGCGGCTCAGGAAGCGCTGGAACGGCGAGCCCTTGAGGCGGAAAATCGCGGCTCCGTTCTGGAAGCGACCGTGGCAGAACTTCGCGCCCAGTGTCAAACCCTGAGCGAGAAAACCGAGACGCTGCGAGAGGATTTGGCTGCCGAGCGCACGGCAAAGGTCAAGGCCGAAACGCGTTTGGCGGAAACCCTCAAGCGCCTCGAGGAAGAAAAGGCCCTTCTCGACGAAGCCAAGGCGCGTTTGACGGACACCTTCAAGGCCCTGGCCGGGGAGTCCCTTCAGAACAGTTCTCAGGCTTTCTTGCAGCTGGCCAAAGAAGCTTTGGAAAAAGTTCTGGCCGAGGCGCGGGGCGATTTCGGTCGGCGCCAGGAAGCCATTCAAGGGTTGGTGAAACCTCTCGAAGACACGCTGGCAAAGTTTGAAGAGCACCTTCGGTCCATTGAAAAAAGCCGGCAGGAAGCCTATTCCGGGCTCACAGAACACCTGAGACTTCTGGCTGCGGGATACCAGAGTTTGCAAAAGGAAACGGCCAACCTGGTCAATGCCCTGCGGCGACCTCAGGTGCGCGGCCGCTGGGGGGAAATGACCCTGCGTCGCGTTGTGGAACTGGCCGGCCTTTCCGAGCATTGCGACTTTTCGGAACAGGTCAGTAGCCACGGCGAAGACGGGCGCCTGCGCCCTGACCTTGTGGTCCATTTGCCGGCAGGCCGGGACATCATCGTGGACGCTAAAGTCTCTCTAGAAGCCTACCTGGACGCCGTGGCTGCCGATTCCCATGAGAAACGCCGAGATGCCCTCAAGAAGCACGCCACGCAGGTACGGGCCCACATGCACCTTCTGGCCGACAAGAAGTATTGGAAACAATTTGAAAACACACCCGAATTCGTGGTCATGTTTATTCCCGGAGAATCGTTTTTTAGTGCCGCATTGGATGCCGATCAAAGTCTTCTGGAGGATGCTCTCGGCAAGAAAGTGATCCTGGCCACCCCGACAACCCTCATTGCCCTGCTGCGGGCCGTGGCCTATGGATGGCGCCAGGAACAGATGGCCAGAAACGCCATGGAGATCAGTGAATTAGGAAAACTCCTTTATGAGCGCCTGAAAACCATGGCTAAGCACATGGCCGATATGGGCCGTCAACTGGACAACGCAACCAAAGCCTACAATAACACGGTAGGTTCTTTGGAAAGCCGGGTTCTGGCGGCCGCACGCCGGTTCAGGGACTTAGGGGCCGCTTCGGGCGACGAAATTCCCGCTTTGGTTCCCATCGAAACCACTCCGCGCGAGTTGAGCGCTCCGGATCTTTCCTGACTCGGTCATGGCGGCCGGGTCAAAACCATTCCGGGATAGCCTGTGGGCGGATGCTGCGCCTTTCGGTGAGGCAGGGCTGACCCCACGAAGCCCTCAAAGCCCTAAACCCTCTATAACGCTTTGAGAGGATACCCCCGCGGTGTTGTCGATCGTGAAGCCCATCGTTATGTGTGGATGAGGCAAGGCATAGCCTGATCATGGGGGCGGCCCTTAGCTGAGAATGGCCCATGGCGATCATGAAGAGGGAGGACGCAAATGCAGGAGCACAAGAAATCTGAGATGAGTCGGCGAACGTTTCTTCAAGGCATGGCGACCGGGACGGCGATTTTGGCCATGCCGGGGGCCGTGCCACCGGCGTGGGCGCAGAAGATTCAGGGCTCCCCCGCCTGGGAGGTGCCGCCCTTGCCATATCCCGAAAATGCGCTGGAGCCCCATCTTTCGGGCAGGACACTTTCCTTTCACTACGGCAAACACCATCTGGGCTATGCCGTCAATCTCAAAAAGCTGGTGCAGGGAACGCCTTTGGCTGTCATGAGCCTGGAAGAAATCATTAAGGCGACGGTGGACAAGCCGGAACAAAAGGCTGTTTTCAACAATGCCGCACAGGTGTGGAACCATACCTTCTACTGGCGCTGCATGCGTGCCGGGGGCGGCGGCCAACCCGATGTGAGCCTGACCCAAAGGTTCATCAAGGACTTTGGGAGTCCGCAGGCTTTTATGGAGCAGTTTCGCGCCGCCGCCGTGAGTCTTTTCGGCAGCGGTTGGGCCTGGCTTGTGGAAGAGGCCGGCGTGCTGAAGATCGTGCAGACGTCCAACGCCGATACACCCATTGCCCACGGTCAAAAGCCCTTGCTCACCATCGATGTCTGGGAGCATGCGTATTACCTGGATTACCAGAACCGCCGAGCAGACTATGTCCAGGCTTTCATGACGCACCTCGTTGACTGGTCTTTTGTGGCCAAGAACCTCGGCGTCGCATGAGTCGCCGCCGGCCGGGACCCCCTGCGGCCGCCGGAACGCGATGGAGCATCGAACCCGAGCCGCACGGGGTTTCGACGCCGGCGCCGCGTTAGTGCGATGAAGGCATCTATTCTTAGGTGGGGGGAAGATCACCACTCAAAGCTTTGGATGACCAGAATGCTCCGCTGTCTGGCTTTTTCTAAGACGTCCTTTTTTGCGAAGTGGGTAACGATCACCGGAATCACCGGGCCGCCCAGAGCCTCTTCCACGGCGTCCATGGTTGCCTGGATCTGAGCGAGCTTTGCCCGATCGTCAAGGCGAAGCACGGATTCGCCCACCAAATGCCCCTCTTGTCCATCCTTACGCACACGGCCGAAAAAGTTGACCTCCCTGCCGGCGATTTCCGTGCGCACAAGACGTTCCAGCACGACGATGCCGTGCCGCTCCCTAAGAAAATCCGGCAGGCGGCGGTAGGCTTCATTTTCCAAGGCATAGGCCATGGTGCGGGAAAGCCCTCCCACCTGGTCGCGTACAGCCCCCAAGCCGAACCCCAGCCGTTCGACGGTTTCCTGGAGCGCAATTTGAGCGGAGGCGAGCTCGTCTAAGCGTTTTTCCGTTCTTTCCTGGGCTTCGGCGAGGCGATCGACGCGTTCGGTGAGTGCATTGAGGCGCTGTTCAGTTTGGCTTTGAGCTTGAGCGAGCTCTTCAAGTCGGCGTTCCGTTCTTTCCTGGGCTTCGGCGAGGCGATCGACGCGTTCGGTGAGTGCAGAGAGTCGCTGTTCGGTTTGGCTTTGAGCTTGAGCGAGCTTTTCGAGTTGCTGTTCCGTTCTTTCCTGGGCTTCGGCGAGGCGATCGACGCGTTCGGTGAGGGCAGAGAGTCGCTGTTCGGTTTGGCTTTGAGCTTGAGCGAGTTCTTCGAGTTGCCGTTCCGTTCTTTCCTGGGCCTCGGCAAGGCGCTGGATGTGCTCGGAGAGGGCCGATAGATGTTGTTCGGTCCTTTCCTGGGCTTCGGCGAGTCGCTGGATCGTATCGGCAAAGACGTGCAGTCGCTGTTCAGTTTGGCTTTGAGCTTGAGCAAGCTCTTCGAGTCGGCGTTCCGTTCTTTCCTGGGCCTCGGCAAGGCGCTGGACGTGCTCGGTGAGGGCCGATAGATGTTGATCGGTCCTTTCCTGGGCTTCGGCGAGTCGCTGGATCGTATCGGCAAAGACGTGAAGTCGCTGTTCGGTTTGGCTTTGTGCTTGAGCGAGCTTTTCGAGTTGCCGTTCCGTTCTTTCCTGGGCTTGGGCGAGGGCACAGAGGCGCTGTTCGGTTTGGGTCTGAGTTTCGGCGAGTCGCTGTTCGGTTCGTGCTTGCGCATCGGCAAGGCTTTGCAAGGATTGCGCCGTAAACTCTTGGGCTGCGGCAAGCCTTTTGACCACATTGGTGAGTTCGTCAAAGGCCTCTCGAGTGACGGATTCTTCCTGCACCTTTTGACTTGCCATTTCCTCCATTACAGCAAGAAGAGCGTCTCGAACGGCCGGCTCCAGTGCACTGAGTTTTTTCATCAAAGCCACGGAAGGCATTTCGATGGTTTTCCCCTTTTGCGATCGTACTAACGTCATTTTCGTTTAAACATACCAAATTTAAGAAACGCGACAACCCAAAAGGCCATACTCCCGGCCGTGCGGCCACGTAAAGGGGCCGTGACGGTCGGGTCTAGATTTCACAAAGCCATTGGGCCGGGGTGATGTCAGCCATACGCCCTCTGATGCAGACCGGGGAAAGAAGATGACCTCAGTGGCGGTTGATGGGCTGGCGGCCGGGATCTCCCGTGATCGGAAGCACAAGAAGGTTCCCAAGGCCGAGCCGCGTGGGGTCCCGAAACTGACTCAAACCGAGCGTCATGCCGTCGTGCCCCTTTTCCGGCTGGGCCTTGTAGGTGCCGAACAGGCGATCCCACCAGGAAAGGCAAAACCCGAAATTGCTGTGGGTTTCTCGAATAATCACCGAATGGTGCACGCGATGCATGTCGGGAGTCACCAAGACCAGCCGAAGGATGCGATCGACCATGCGAGGAAGCTTTAGGTTGGCATGATTGAAGACCGAGCATCCGTTCAGCACAACTTCAAAAAGCACCACGGCCGTCACCGGGGCTCCCAAGGCGGCCACGGCAGCGCTCTTGAGTCCTGCCGAAAGGAAAATTTCCACAGGATGAAAGCGAACCCCCGTGGTGCAGTCCAGGTCCAGGTCCGCATGGTGCACCATGTGCAAGCGCCACAGGCTGGGCAGTGCGTGGGTCAAAACGTGCTGCAGGTAAATCACGCCGTCCAGCGCTATCACGCTCAGGAGCACCCCAGCGCCTGGGGAAAGGTCCAGGGCGGGCAAAAGGCCCCAACCGTGCCGAGCCGCCACGGCGGCGATCCCGGCAGGAACCAAGGGAGAAGCGGCCCGGGTCAATAGATTTCCTAGCCCGATCATGGCCAGATTGCTCACCCATCGCCCTGTTTTGGGCTGGGTGCGCCGGCGCCGAGGAAAGACGGCTTCCAAAATCGCCACGGCCGCAAATACGGCAAGAAAACACGCCATACGAACGCGCCATTCTAGAACATCGGGCTCCATCGCGAACTCCCTCATCGCAAGGGTCTCTGCCATGCCCGTTGGGTTGCCTTTGACCAGGCCTTTTCTTCGAAGCCGTGGGCGCCGTGAAGCGCAAGTGGCCCACACGCTGCGGTGCAAAACACGTCCTCCACCGTGGCCCCCCTGCAGCCTCACTGACACATTCAAGGCCCCTTTTCAAGAGTCCCCACCCGGATGGAACACAAGGCAGCCCTGAGGCCGCAACTTTTTCCTTGACTCGAGCACATTTTTCGGTTCATATGTTCACACTATGAACGATAAGAATTTTACTCGAGATGACTATTTTCGATTTCAAGTGCAGCGGTTCCAGGCGCTCATGCAGGAGGTGGTCCGGTGCTGCGAGGGGCGGGCGGCGGATCTTTCCAAGAAGTTTGGCCTTCCCGATGCGGAATTGCGCTGCCTAATGCTCTTTCGCGAAGACAAGTACCTGACGGCCAAAGGGATTGCCCTAAAGATGGACGTGGCCAAGAGCCGCGTCACCAAGATCGTCAATGGGTTGTTGGACAAGGGCCTGGTGCAGTGCATCGACGATCCGGCCGACGGCCGCATCAAACTGATCAGCCTTACCCCAAAGGGCCGGGCTAAGTGCGACGAAATGGCGGCTTTCATCACGGCACTTCATGAAATGATCCTCCAGGAACTGGAGCCGGAAGAGCGCACACAGGTGCTGAGGGTTCTGGAACGATTGCGCACGAGCATGGAAGCGGTCAAGCAAAAGGTGTTCTAAGGTTTTTTTTGCGGCATATGATTCATAGTGTTAACTAAAGGAGGCGCTGATGACACACGATTTGGCGGCGGTGGAAAAACAGCTGGCGGAAATGCGAGCTCAACTGGACGCCCTTCAGGAAAAGGTGCCGTCCAACAAGCTTGCCATGGTGGTTTTCAGCGGTGATCTGGACCGCGCTTTGGCGGCTTTCATCATTGCGACGGGCGCGGCGGCCATGGACATGGAGGTGGTCATGTTTTTCACCTTCTGGGCCACGCCGATTTTGCGCGACCCTGCTAAGAAGGTGGAAGACAAGGATTTCATGGGCAAGATGTTCGGCACCATGCTGCCCAAGGGGGCCCGTTCTGTAAAGCTGTCCAAGATGAATATGGGCGGCTTGGGCACGGCCATGATGAAGAACCTCATGAAGCAGAAGAACGTGGCCAGCTTGGAGCAGATGATCGCCGTGGCGGGAGAATTGGGAGTGCGGATTTATGTGTGCACACTTTCCATGGAGCTCATGGGGTTCAAGCGGGAAGAGATGATAGCGTATCCGGCCTTGGATTTTTGTGGCGTGGGCACATTTCTAGGAGAAGCCATGGACAGCCGCGTGCAGCTTTTCATTTAGATCCTCGGTCCACTGGAGAGCGAGGGGAAATTGGGGACGTGTCCCCGCATCGATAAAGGGCGAATGGATGATGGGCGAGACCTTTCGAGCAGGCAAGGTCTCATGGATTTGCAAGGGTTGCTGTGTCCCACGCCGGGGGTGAAGGTGAGCAAGGGAATCATGGATCTTACGGTGGGGCAGATCCTGGGCGTGGATGACAAGGGCACGGCAGTGGATCAACCGGGGTTTTACAACTTTGGTCCCATGGGATCTTTCCCCTTGGTTGCCGGGGCCTACAGCGAACCGGCCATCATGAAATTCGCTCCGGCCGTTGCCTTGCAGCTTTTGATAAGTTTTCCTTCGGCATAGCGCTTCACGTGGACGACGCCACCCTGGACCTTCGCCAGAGTTTGTCGTCCGGCTACGACATGGGCGTCCAACTGGGCATGATCGACAAAGCGACGGATCGTGTCTTCCTCGGTTTCAGCGACACTTCACCCCAAAATGTCAACCGCGACGAGATGGCCGACTTCGACGGGGACGGCAGCCTTGATCGCCTCAATTTGGAATCGCCGCAACAGATCGCCTTTGGGGGCGCCTACCGTGTCAACAACAAATTGCTGCTGGAAGCCGACGTGAAATGGTTGAACTGGTCGGATGCCAACGGCTATGAGGATTTCCATTGGAAAGACATGTGGCTACTGGGCGCAGGAGTCCAGTCTAAACCCACCACCAAGCAGACCCCGCGTGCCGGTTCCTGTTACGGAGAAAACCTCTTGAAACCCACGATGGTTTCAACAGGCAGGTGCCGGTGTCTGTTCAGGGAAAAACCATGTCCACCTATGACGATGAATCTTTCCGAATCGTCGTAGTTCCCGCCATCGTGGAACATCATCTGACCTTCGGGATCGGCTATCATGTCACACCACGGTTTTCGGCGCATGCAGGCCTTGTTCATGCTCTCAAAAAGAGTGTGAACGAGTCGGGAACCGACATCACCGGGCAGCCGGTGGAAATGAAATCAACCTTGAGCGAAAACATTGTGGCCTTCGGCTTTACGTGGCGCTTTTGAGAAATGCTGTGGCCGGGGCGCCGGCCGGCGCTTTTCCCTGGGAAAAGATTCTCGGGGGGCGCCTCGGCTCTGTGCCGAAACGATTCCGACGAAACCCGGTTGTCCTCGGCGCGCCGCAAAGCTATATCCATGGGCGTGGTGCGGCACGCAAATGGAGACGATGGATGGAAAGGGGCCAACCATGCTTAAGGCAGTGTTCGTGACGGCGCGGGATATTCCGGATCTGTGGTACCAGCTGGTGCGCAAGGCCGTAGAGGAAGGCCGGGAATACAAGGTCGACAAGGGCAGCACGCCCACCAAGCGATGGGAGCTAGACTTTGTGTCGGCCCAGATCACGCATCCGGGTTCGCGTCCCCTGGAACCCGATATTCCTCCCGGCGTGGGCATTCCCAATCCCGTGGAGCCGGGCTATGCGGAAAAATACCTTCCCTACTACATGACGGATGTGGTCCAACCCGGAGAACACTACACCTACGGGCAGGATTTGGCCTGGCAAATCGAATGGGTTATCGATTACTACCGCAAGAACGGCCCTGGCACCAAGCACTGCTACATGACCGTCGGGCGTCCCGAAAGCTTACTCTTTTACGATGAGTCCGTGGACTATGAAGATGTGATTCGCGTCACGGATCGGGCCACGGGAAAGATGCTTCGCGAGCGATCCATTTCCAACGCCTTCAACAAAAAAGAACCCGGAACGACCCAGTGTCTGCGCGGTGTGGACACGGCCATCAAATACGGCAAGCTGCACTTCAGCGTTCATTTTCGTAGCTGGAACCTGTGGAACGGGCTTCCCGCCAATCTGGCGTGCCTGCAGTTGGTCAAGGAATACATGGCACAGCAGATCGGCGTGGAAGATGGTGAAATGTTTGTCACGTGTCTGAAACTGGGTCTGGCCGAAGCCTATTTTGACCTGGCGCGGTTGCGCCTCTACCTCAACACGCCACGAAACGCCTCTTAGCCCAGCCGCACCGCCGTGCCGCTCACGCTCACCATGAGCATGCCGTTCTTTTGCCCCAGCACCTCGTAGTCGATGTCCACGCCCACCACGGCGTCCGCTCCCAAGCTGAGCGCGGCGGCCCTGATCTCTTCCAAGGCCGTCTCTCGAGCCTTGCGCAGTTCCTTTTCGTAAGCCGCCGCTCGGCCGCCCACAATGTCTCGAATGCCCGCAAAAAGATCGCGAAAAAGATTGGCTCCCATGATGGCTTCGCCTGTGACGATGCCAAGATAGGCTGTGATGCTGCGTCCTTCCACGTTCGGGGTCGTGGTGAGGATCATGGCTTATCCTCCGTCCATTTTGGGTTGCCCTGCCTGTTTAACTTGGTTACTTTTACGCTTACGAAATTGGTTTGAGAAAAACAACGGGTTTCGCGCGCCTTGAGTGGCGTGAAATTTTGGAGCTGAAAGGAAGAGAAGCCGTGGACAAAAAGCGTTTACTTGTCTTGTGTGGGCTGTGTGTTCTGGGATTTTTTCTGTGGACCCTCTGGGCCGACGTGGCGGATGCGGCGCGCTTTGGAGGTGGAAAATCTTTTGGAAGTCGGCCCAGTTATCAGCGGAGCGCTCCGGCCCCTTCAAAGACTTATTCCTTTCCCAGAAGCGCCCCTGGGCAGATGAGCGGCGGCGCCATGCCAAGATCGCCCCTGTCGTCACCGACACGTTCCTGGGGAGGCATGCTAGGCGGTCTGCTCCTGGGCGGTCTCGTGGGCTCGCTTCTTTTTGGGGGAGCCCACGCATGGGGTGGGCCCAGCCTGTTGGATCTTCTCGTTATCGGCGGCGGTTTGTTTCTTCTGTTTCGCTTTCTAAAAGCGAGGCGCCTGGCGACGTCCTCAGCATCGGGATTCAACACCGCCGGTTCTGGACCTTGGGCGGAATCGTCACAGGGCTTTGATCGCGCGGGTTCTTTCAGGACGGGAGTGGAAACGGCGTCCGGCGCTGCGCACACTTCGGTCCCCGAAGACTTTGATGCTCACGATTTCCTTGAAAAGGCCAAGGCGCTCTATGTGCAACTGCAGGAAGCGTGGGATCGGCGAGACCTCAAGGCCATTCAACCCTTCGTGTCCCCTGAAGTCTTTGAAGAAATTCAGCGCCAAGCCCAGGAGGATCCTCAGCCGAGTCGCACGTATCTTTTGTGGATTCAACCCGAGCTTCTGGAAGTGCGAGACATGGACGGTGACCGAGTGGCGTCGGTGCTCTTTGACGTCATGATGCGGGAAACCGACCAGGAAATGGCCAAACAGGTTCGAGAGCTGTGGCACTTTCGGCGCCAAGGGGCCTCGCCATCGTGGATCGTGGAAGGGTTGCAGCAGGTGGCCGGGTAGCCTGCCGAACTCCACATTCATTTAATCAAACTGACCCTCACGGCCTCACCTCGAGGCCTTTTTTTTTGCCTTTTTCAAGGCTGCCCGGACCTTTGGCACCACTTTTTCAACAAGCTTCTATGCAAAACACGGGCCTCTCTGCTATAGTCCCCGCCCGAACTCTTGGCCAGCTTCTCTCTGTCTTTGAAACATATCTTAACCTCAAATCGGAGGCGGTTTTCCCATGCCCAGAAGACAGGACATTCACAAGGTGTTGATCATCGGCTCAGGGCCCATTGTCATCGGCCAGGCCTGCGAATTCGACTATTCGGGCACCCAAGCCTGCAAGGCCCTGCGCAAGCTCGGCTACCAGATCGTGCTGGTCAATTCCAATCCCGCCACCATCATGACCGATCCAGGCATGGCCGATGTGACCTACCTGGAACCCCTGACGGTAGAATATCTGGAAAAGATCATTGCCAAGGAGAGGCCCGATGCGGTGTTGCCGAACCTGGGCGGACAAACTGGCTTAAACCTCACGGCCCAACTTCACCGCCAGGGCATTTTGGAGCGATACGGCGTGCGCATCATCGGAGTGCAGGCCGATGCCATCGAACGCGGGGAAGACCGCATCGCTTTCAAAGAAACGATGCATCGGCTGGGGATTGAGATGCCCCGCAGCCAGCCGGCCTTCAGTGTCGAGGAGGCGGAAGGAATCGCCGCGCAACTGGGCTATCCTGTGGTCATTCGGCCAGCCTACACCCTTGGCGGCACGGGGGGTGGTCTGGTGTACAACGTGGAGGAACTGCGCACGGTGGCCAGCCGCGGTCTCGCCGCCAGTATGGTGGGGCAGATTCTTGTGGAAGAATCGGTGCTGGGCTGGGAAGAATTGGAACTGGAAGTGGTCCGAGATGCAAAGAACCAATGCATCACCGTGTGCTTCATCGAAAATGTGGACGCCATGGGGGTGCACACGGGCGATTCCTTTTGCACCGCGCCCATGCTCACCATTGATCCCGCCTTGCAAAAACGGCTGCAGGAAGCGTCCTACGCCATTGTGCAAGCCATTGAGGTGATTGGCGGCACCAACATCCAGTTTGCCCATGATCCCAAGACAGGCCGCGTGGTGGTCATTGAAATCAACCCGAGAACTTCCAGGTCTTCGGCTCTGGCTTCCAAGGCCACCGGCTTTCCCATCGCCCTCATTTCGGCCATGTTGGCCACCGGCGTCACCCTGGATGAAATTCCCTATTGGAAAGAAGGCACCTTGGAAAAATACGCGCCATGGGGTGATTACGTGGTGGCGAAATTCGCACGATGGGCCTTTGAAAAGTTTCCCGGTTCCCACGACAAGCTGGGTACGCAAATGCGGGCCGTTGGCGAGGTCATGAGCATCGGCAAAAATTTCAAGGAAGCTTTGCAAAAGGCGGTGCGCTCCCTGGAAATCGGCCGATATGGCCTGGGTTTTGCCCGTGACTTTCACACAAAGCCCCTGGAAGAGCTGCTAAACATGCTCGCCGAACCCAGCAGCGAACGGTATTTTCTCATTTACGAGGCCTTGCGCCGGGGGGTGGATATCGACACTTTGTATCAGAAGACATTCATCAAGCCCTATTTCTTGGAACAGATGCGGGAACTGGTCCTTCTGGAAGAAGAAATCCTCACCTATCGAGGCAAGGACCTTCCCGAGGATCTATTGCGCCGCGCCAAACAGGACGGCTTTAGCGACCGGTACTTGGCAAATCTTTTGAACGTTCCGGAAAAGGCCATTCGAGAACGGCGAAAGAGCCTGGGCATCGTTCAAGGCTGGCACATTTTGCCCGTGAGCGGCGTGGAAAACGCGGCCTATTACTATTCCACGTACAACGCTGCGGACCAGGTGCAGACCAGCGATCGTCCCAAGGTGATGGTCATCGGGGGAGGGCCCAACCGCATCGGCCAGGGCATTGAATTCGACTATTGCTGTGTCCATGCGGCCTTTGCCCTGAAAGATTTGGGCTATGAAACCATTATGGTCAACTGCAATCCCGAAACGGTTTCCACGGATTACGACACGTCGGACAAGCTCTACTTTGAACCCGTTACGGTCGAAGACATCCTGGCCATCTATGAAAAGGAAAAGCCCATCGGTGTTGTGGTGCAGTTCGGCGGCCAAACGCCGCTCAATATCGCTCGAGAGCTGGCCGAGGCGGGTGTCACCATTTTGGGCACTTCTCCCGACGCCATCGACTTGGCGGAAGATCGAGACCGCTTTCGAAAGCGCATGGAAGCTCTCGGTATTCCCATGCCCGATTCGGGGATGGCCAGCAGCTTGGAAGAAGCTTTGGACGTGGCCAAACGCATCGGCTATCCTTTGATGGTGAGGCCGTCCTATGTTCTGGGAGGCCGCGGCATGGAAGTGGTCTATGACGAAGAGATGCTGCGCGAATACGTTTTGGCGGCCGTAGGCGTAACCCCGGACCGCCCCATTCTCATCGACCGTTTTCTGGAAGATGCCATCGAAGCAGAAGCCGACGCTCTGGCGGACGGCAAGGATGCTTTCGTGCCGGCGGTCATGGAACACATCGAGAGGGCGGGCATTCATTCGGGGGATTCGGCCTGCGTCATTCCGCCCATCAGTATTCCGGCGCGCCACTTGGAAACGATTCGAGAATACACCCGCCGCCTTGCCGTGGAACTCCACGTCGTGGGTCTCATGAACATCCAGTACGCCATTGCCAACGACACGGTTTATGTGCTGGAAGCCAATCCGCGCGCTTCCCGAACCGTTCCCCTGGTTTCCAAAGTCTGCGCCATTCCCATGGCGCGCCTGGCCACCGAGCTCATGCTGGGAAAATCCCTTGCGGACCTGGGGCTTTCCGGGTCGCGGGTTCTGCACCATTACGGGGTGAAGGAAGCCGTGTTTCCATTTGACATGTTTCCGGAAGTGGACCCGGTGCTGGGGCCGGAAATGCGTTCCACGGGCGAAGTCCTGGGCCTGGCGGATTCCTTTGGTTTGGCCTTCTTCAAGGCCGAAGATGCGGCGCTACAGCGGTTACCCGAAGAAGGTTGCGTGCTCTTTACCGTAACCGACAAAGACAAGCCTGCAGCCTTGGAAGTGGCCAAGCGGTTTCATCAGATGGGATTTCGCCTTCGAGCGACCCGCGGCACCTGCCGCTATTTTCGGGACAACGGGCTCGCCTGCGAACCCATCGACAAGATGCACGAAGGGCGTCCCAATATTGTGGATGCCTTGAAAAACGGCGACATTCAACTGGTCATCAACACCCCCAGCGGGCGGCGCAGCGAATACGACGATTCCTACATTCGCAAAACGGCCGTCAAATACAAGATCCCGTACATCACCACCATTGCGGCGGCTGAAGCGGCGGCCCGAGGCATCGAGGCGTGGCGTCGCGGGCACGGGGATGTCAAATCGCTTCAGGAATACCATGCAACCACTCGATGAAGCCGGGATTGAACCTGCCGGGCGAGGTTGAACTATGGAAAGCATGCATCGCGTCGGGCTCATACCTTACGAAAAACCTTATGACTCGGTCGTTCAGGCGCTGCAGGCCGCCGGGGGCCTTGGCGACTTGGGGCCCCACACCCGCGTTTTTGTCAAACCCAACGTGGTATGCTGGACTTCCGAGATCCCTTTTCCCAAATGGGGAGTCATCACCACCACGCGGGTAGTGGAAGATATGGTGCGTTGCCTCAAGGAAGCCGGCGTGCATCGCATCGTTCTCGGTGAAGGTCTCGTGAACCTCAACCCCAAGGACAGGGGGCTGGCCGAGCGGGCCTTTCGCGGTTTAGGCTATGAGACCTTGGCCAAGCGGTACGGGGTTCAGCTGGTGGACGTTTTTCAAAGGCCCTTTCGCAAGGTGTCCATAGGCGATGGCGTGGAACTGGCTTTCAACGTGGATGCTCTGGACAGCGACCTTATCGTGAATCTTCCCGTCCTCAAAACCCACGCCCAAACGGTGGTCAGTTTGGGCATCAAGAATGTGAAAGGCTTGATCGATCTCGCGTCACGAAAGCGCTGCCACAGCATCGACGCCCATTGGAACCTCCACCGCATGGTGGCGGCTCTGCCCAAGGGCCTGCCTCCCATGTTGACGCTCATCGACGGCATCTACAGCAATGAACGAGGGCCGGCCTTTGACGGCACGGCCCATCGCATGAATGTTCTCGTGGCTTCACGCGATGTTCTGTCGGCGGACCTGGTCGGTGCAGCCCTCCTGGGATACTCGGCCCAGGACGTGCCGCACCTGGCTTGGGCGGCTCAAGAGGCCGGCCGCCCCGGGGACCTGTCCGATGTGCTCGTGGTCGGAGCCTCACTGGACGCCCTGAGGCGCCCTCACGCCTACACCTTTGACTACAATGCGCAGGGGACGCTTCCCATGGCCATGGCCGCCATGGGCATTCAAGGGGTGAGCTATCGAAAGTACGATGACACGCTGTGCACTTATTGTTCCTTCATGAACGGATTGATTCTGACAGCCATTGCTCGCGCCTGGCAGGGCACGCCATGGGACGATGTGGAGGTGCTCACGGGAAAGGCCATGACCCCTACACCGGGCATGAAACACACGATCCTTTTGGGGCGATGCATGACCCGACTCCATCGAAACAACGAAGCGATTCGTCATGCCATCCCCGTTGCCGGCTGCCCGCCCAAACCGGCCGAGATTGCCCGAGCTTTTCATGAAGCCGGCATACCGGTGGATTTACTCTTTTTGGAAAACGCCGCGCTGTATCCAGGTCGGTTCATGAAAAAATACGCGGGACGGCCTGAATTTGACGAGTCTTTTTACCAGGCTACCTGAATAACGCGGGCTTTTCTGGATTTTGAGAATTTTTCAGCCGACGGAAATGGCAGGCCATGGCGCCCAAGAAGATTCGGTTGAGCCGCAAGGAATTTGAAGACATTGTGGAAAGGGCCGTGGACCGCATTCCCTGGACCATTCGGCGACATTTGCACAATCTGGTCATTGCTGTGGAACGCAGGCCGAGTCGAGAACTGCTCGAAGAGATGGGGCTTCCGCCCCACGAGACCCTCTTGGGCCTCTATGACGGCGTGCCCCTCTCGGAACGCAACCTCACCGCCCCTCCCCTATACCCCGATACCATTTACATCTTTCAGGATCCTCTGGAGGAATTGTGCACCTCTGAGGAAGAACTCATCGAGGAAATCGAACGCACCGTCGTCCATGAAGTGGCCCACGCCCTGGGCATCAGCGATGAACGCCTCGAGGAATTGGGCTACGGCTAAGGGATTCGACGCGAATACAAACCACGTGGCGGTTCACTGTCCCAGGGGCACGGAATCCATTGAGGCGCGTGAGGGGGGACTCGAGGCTTCCAAAGCTCAGGGCGCGGGCATAAAAAACCAGCTGAGGGTCTAGGTTATCGGTGCAGGGAGCCCCGGAATTTCTTCAGCCGCATTGGATGCGTATGCCGTCGAATGAGCTTTCCGCGTTCTTGACCGTGTCGCCTTGAAAGCCGTCCACGACAGTGTAGACATTGGTCAAGCCGGCGGCGGCCAGCCGCGGTGGCTTCGGCGCTGCGGTGCCCCGAGCGGCACATGACCAAAAGAACGTCGTTGGGTTGAAATCGTGCTTTGTCCTGAGCTTCAAAGTTAAGGCGAACGGTTAGTCTTTGATGCAGGAAGTGCCGGGAATAAGGGTCTTGGTGGCGATGACGCCCGGGAGTTGGCGGATGTGGTCCTGCACAAACTGGGAGATGGTTTCCGCGTCGGAACTGAGAAGATCCCGGCGCAGCTGCACCTTGACCAAGAGATCCACATCGCCAAAGACGCTGTGAACCTCCCGAACCTCTTCCAACTCCAACAACTTTTCCACGATGCGGTTTTCTTTCTTGGCTTGCACGTTCATGAGTACAAAGGCCGTGATCGTTCGCTGCATTTCAGGATAGTGTTGGGCGTCCGAGTTTTTCATTTTTTCCCTGAAAGCCTCCATGTCGTCGGGAAGCATGTCGTTGAGGCCGATGCCGTATTGGCGCCGTTCACCTTTTTCCCATAGGCGCACGGACACGTAGGCGTAAAGGTCGGCGGTAGTTCGGCCCGGAAATTCTTCAGCCAGGCGAGCTCGGGACAATAGACCCGTCAGGGGACGGTAGATGTGGTGGTACCAATCCGCGGCCGCTTCCTGCAAAGTGATCTCAGGCCGTTCCTGTTCTCGAAGGTATTCCAGATGGCGCTCGATCTGGGACAAAAGCCGTTCGTATTGGCCGGGTTCGGTGAGGGAAATGTCCGCTTGAAGGCCTGTTACATCGAGAAAATGGGCGCGTTGTCTGTAGATGGCGTCCTGCAAATTGTCGCCGGAGGGGATGAATTCCACGATGTGGGCCAGGATTTCGTCATGGCCCAGGGCCTTGGCGGCTGCCACGCGGTGGTTTCCGTCTTCGACGTAGTAGGCGTCGCGAATCTGCCATAATTTCACGGGCGGCAGGACGGCTCCCTGGCGTAGGGCGGACTTGATCTGTTCGAGCCGCTCCGAAGGGGAGCGACTCCTTAATTGAAATCGTTCGTCAAAATCTTGGTATCGGCCCACACTGCCGACAATCTTAGCCAAGGGCACCGTGCGCAGGCCGCGATCTCGGCATTCAAAGGCGCCGTCCTTTCGCTGCAGGTCATGAAAGTCGTTGGCGCATGGGTTTTGGGGCGGTTTGGGGCCGAAAAGCCCAAGCCGAGCGATCCATCGTTTCATGGTCCGTGTCCACAATGTGCCAGCCGACGGTGTTGACAATGGTGGTGTCTCCAAGCCGAAGAAACCTCTGAGATGGCTCGCTGAAGGTGCGGTGCACGTGCCCGTGAAGAAACCACCGGGGCTGATGAGAACGAATGAAACGGACGAAACACTGAAACCCCCGGTGGCACAAGTCATCTCCGTCGCCAAAACCTCGAGGCGGCGCGTGGGCGAGGACGATGTCCACGCCGCCGTGCCACCAGATGAGCGGGCGCGTTTTCCAGACCGTCCAGCGCATCTGGGCTTCCGTGTACTGGATAGGTCCACCATTGTACCACATGGAGCCTTCAAAACCCACGATGCGCACCCCCTTGGTCTGCACGAGTCGACCATGAACATTGGTGGCGCCTTGGGGGGGACGCCGGGCATAGCGAAGGTCGTGGTTGCCTCGCACGTAGTAGACAGGCACGCGAAACACGTGTCCAAGGTAGGACAAATATTCCGGCGGCACATCACCGCAGGAGAGCACCGCATCCAGGGGTTCAAAGGCCTCGGGGTGCGCCACGGGGTAGAGTTCCGGGCTGACCACATCGGATACGATCAAAAAACGCATGGCGTGGGCTCCCGTAGCCTTGGTCGAGCCATTGGAAGGTTCATAGGCGGCTCGGCGCGGCAGCGGCATCATCTGGCGGCTGCGCAATGGGATAAAGCCCATCGCCGAGCCGCAAGGCAAATCGGGCGTGGTCTACGGGCTCAATCCACTGCGCCACCTGGTAGTAAGCGGGCCTAGAAAAACGCGCCGGAAAGCGACTCTGACGCACGCGGCAGTACAGCACGTTTTCCGGGCCGACCCACAGAGTGGATGGGTCGAGAATCTCGGTTTCTGAAAGGTGCTTGAATGTGAGCTGAATCTGAGCGCGACCGAATTCGTCGGTGAGGTGATCCACGCGGGTGATGACAAAGGGCGTATCGGCTACGGCAATGGGATAGAGCCGACCTTGCCATTCCAGAACGTAGCGCCCGTCACGGGTAAGGCGCAGGCATTGGTAAAAGGTTTCAAGAATTTCCTTGCGAATGATGGGGCGATTCCCGTAGAACCAATCCCCTTCTCGATCCACGAAAATGAGGACGTCTTCTTCGTTGGCTGGTGTCGCGTGCGCGTGGGCTTGATCAGACGGCAAAGTGTTGTCGCTCATGATGGCTCCTCTGAAGTGGCGCGTCGATTTTTCCCCTCAAAAGGCTTTTCGGCTGTCCAACAACAAGGTCACCGGACCGTCGTTGGTCAAATGAACGGCCATGGTTTCCTGAAAAATGCCGGTTTGGACGGGAACCTCCAGGGCCTTCACTTCCTGAACGAAGACTTCGTAGAGGCGGCGGGCCGGCTCGGATGGGGCGGCTTCTATGAAGGAAGGGCGGCGTCCCTTTCGGCAATCGCCCCAAAGAGTGAATTGGGACACAGCCAGAACGGCACCGCCCGTTTCCCGCACCGAACGGTTCAACTTGCCTTCCTTGTCGGCAAAGATCCGCAGATGCACGATCTTGTCCGCAAGGTAGCGGGCGTCCTGTTCGGTGTCGTCACGGCCAACGCCCAAAAACACCACCAGACCGTGGCCGATGGCCCCCACCGTGTGCCCTTTCACTTCCACGAAGGCTTGAGAAACCCGT
Organism: Desulfosoma caldarium; assembly: GCF_003751385.1. Taxonomy (NCBI): domain Bacteria; kingdom Pseudomonadati; phylum Thermodesulfobacteriota; class Syntrophobacteria; order Syntrophobacterales; family Syntrophobacteraceae; genus Desulfosoma; species Desulfosoma caldarium. Next base: position 132,940 of record NZ_RJVA01000013.1, read on the forward strand.
TGCACGACGGCTCGCATGAGACCTTCCTTCAACGTTTTTGACCATGTCCACCGTCGCAGGATATAAAAGAGGCCCGCAGAATGGCAAACGGTTTTGACAAAGGAACCCAACCCATGACCCGCTCCCCGAGCGTGTTGCTCGTCAATCCCTGGATTACGGACTTTGCCGCCTATGATCTGTGGGCAAAACCCCTGGGACTGTTGCTACTGGGTGCCCTCATGCGTGAAGGCGGGTGCCGCGTCCATTTCATCGATTGCCTGCAGCGCCACGATCCGGACACGCAGGGCCGCCCCGACGTGCTGCCGGGCCGAGACGACGATTTTGGCACGGGAAAATATGACAAAATGCCCATTCCTGTTCCGGAGATTTTGGCCGACTTGGGCCGTCCCTTTTTTCGCTACGGCTTGCACCCGGAAAGCTTTCGAAAAAAGCTCCTGGAGGTGCCCAGGCCGAACCTGGTCTGCGTCACCAGCCACATGACCTATTGGTATCCCGGGGTTCAGGAAACCATCGCCCATATCCGCGACGTGTGGCCCGGGGTTCCCATATGGCTAGGAGGTATCTATGCTCGTCTCTGTACCCAGCACGCTCGCAAACACAGCGGCGCCGACCGGGTGATGGCCGGGTCGCTGGATCAGGTGGCCACGGCGCTGGAAGAGACTCTGGGCATTTCGCTCACGAACCGTGCGGCTTGGCACGATCTGAGTCGGGCTCCCGCACCCGCTCTGGACCTCATCCCCTCACCCACCTACGGGCCGCTTGTGTTGAGTCTTGGCTGTCCGTACCGGTGCCCGTATTGTGCATCATCGGTGCTGCACAAAGACCCGGTAACCTTTTCGGTCCAAAGTCTATGGGCGCAAGTGCAAAGCCTTCACGAACAAGCTGGAATACGCGACTTTGCCTTTTACGATGATGCGCTGCTCTATAACGGCAAAGCGGCATTGAAGCACCTTGTGCACAAGGTCCAACAGGCGGGTTATTCATTGAGGTTTCACACGCCCAACGCCCTTCATGTTCGGGCCTTGACGGATCAGGGTTGGTGCCGTCTTTTGTTCGAGGCAGGTTTTGTAACGCTTCGGCTCGGCTTGGAAACGACGCATGTGGAGCGCCAGCGCCAATGGGGCGGCAAGACGGACCTGGGGACCTTTGAGCGGGCCATGGAGGCGCTGCAGAACGCAGGTTTTTCTTCTCGGCATATCGGAGTCTACCTGCTTGCGGGGGTTCCCGAACAGACACCAGAGGAGGTGGCCGAAGGCATCGAGGTGGTTTTCAAGGCCAAAGCGCAGCCCTTTGTGGCGGAATTTTCTCCCATTCCCGGAACGGCCCTCTGGCCCGAAGCCGTGAAAAACAGCGCTTTTCCCTTGGAGGACGAACCCCTGACGCACAACAACTCTTTTTTTGCGCTGCGCCGTGCCGACTTTTCCCTCGAGGACCTTATGACCTTGAAGAAATTGGCCCGAGAGGCTCGCCGCGCGCTGGCCTTCGATCCTTCCATGTGCGAAAACACCGTGGGAAAATCGCAAACAGCGTAAGGTGCCAGGGCGGCACGGAGCCCTTCGGCAGAGCCGTTCCCCAAGGGGCCTTGTTCGGTCCGAACCCGAAAGCCTAAGGTTCGTGAAATATTTCTTGACCCCCCGACGCGTTGGCGCTATAAGTTCTTCCCTATCAATGGGATCCTTGCTGGCTCATGCGGTGCAGTAAGGCCATGGCTGGGCGAGAGGGGACAATGGTGCGTGACAAGGATCACAATCTTTGCGGTGAAGTCCCTGTCGGCGCAATGAGAACCTTGCACATGGGATCGCGCGAATGAACCCTTATGTTCCTGTCCTCATCATGCTGTTTTTGGCGGCGGCCACGGCCGCAGGGATGATCGCGGCGACGACCTACATCGGGCCCAAGAAGAAGTTTGCCGAAAAGATGGTGGTTTTCGAGTGCGGTGAAAGCCCCATCGTGAATCCCATGCAGCGGTTTTCGGTCAAGTTTTATCTCGTGGCCCTTTTCTTCGTGATCTTCGATATTGAAACCGTGTTTCTGTACCCGTGGGCGGTGTTGTTCAACGATCTAGGCTGGTTTGGCTTTGTGGAAATGATGCTCTTTGTCTTCATTCTGGCCATCGGCCTCATTTACATATGGCGAAGGGGAGCCTTGGAATGGGATTAAAACTGTCGCGGTGGCGAGCTACGCGTGAGCTGCGTGTTGGGCAAAGGGACAGTGGGGGGCCGGAGCGCCTTCTGGATGGCAGTGTGGTGTTGACGCGGTTGGAAGCGGCGGTCAACTGGGCCCGGAAGTACTCCTTTTTTCTGTATCCCTTCGTCACCGCGTGTTGTGGCATGGAATTCATGTCGGTTGCCGGCCCGCGCTACGACGTGGACCGATTTGGCGCCGCGCTGCCTCGGTTTTCTCCCCGCCAAGCCGATCTCCTAATGGTGGTGGGCACCATCAGCCACAAGCAGGCTCCCATTTTGGTCAAGGTCTACAACCAGATGGCGGAACCCAAATGGGTTCTCGCCTTTGGTGTGTGTGCCGTGTCCGGAGGATTTTACGACAACTACTCGGTGGTGCAGGGCATTGACACCCTGATTCCGGTGGACGTTTATGTGCCGGGCTGTCCGCCGCGTCCGGAGATGGTCTTGGATGGTCTTTTGCAGTTGCAGCAAAAGGTCAAGGAGGAGCGGTGGTCGGATTGGCCGCGGGGGCAAGCGCCCGTGAGTCGATGTTAGGGGCCGGTGGCAGACGAGGATATGGGGCTCATGGACGAAAGCGTCACGCTCAAGAAGCTGGCTCAAAAGTTTCCGGACGCCGTGGTCGGCACGCACCGGTATCGAGGCGACGACACGGCCATCGTCACCAAAGAAAAGATTCGAGATATCTGCCTGTTTCTCAGGGACGACCCGGACCTTCTCTACAACTTCATGATGGACCTCACGGTGGTGGACTATTTGGGGCGGGAGCCTCGGTTTGAGGTGGTCTACCATCTCTATTCCCTGGCACACAACCGGCGGGTTCGCCTCAAGGCTCTTGTGTCCGAATCCGACCTCACCATCGATTCCGTGGTACCGGTGTGGATTGCTGCCGATTGGTTTGAACGGGAAGCGTACGATATGTACGGCGTGATTTTTCAAGGGCATCCCAATTTGCGCCGCATACTGCTTTACGAAGGCTTTGAAGGGCATCCGCTGCGCAAGGACTATCCTCTGAAAAAGCGGCAACCTTTGATCGGCCCCGTCAACTAACACTCCAACGGGTATGCGCGAAGCCATGGCTGAGATTGCAAAAGACCTTCATACCGAACACATGGTCATCAACATGGGTCCCTCTCACCCGGTGACCCATGGCACGGTGAAGTTCCTGGTCACCCTGGAAGGGGAAACCATCGTGGACCTCGACGTGGAGATCGGCTACCTCCACCGAGGCTTTGAAAAGATGTGCGAAAACAGCACATGGCAGCAGGTCATGCCCTATACGGACCGGCTCAACTACGTCTCCCCTCTGATCAACAACACCGGTTATGCCCTGGCCGTGGAAAAGCTTTTAGGCATCGATGTGCCCGAGCGGTGCAAGTATCTGCGCGTGATTGCCTGCGAACTGTCGCGTCTTGCGGACCATCTGACCAACGTGGCGGCCGCCGGACTGGAACTGGGCGCCTTTACGGCCTTTCTCTATTTCGTAGAAGCTCGGGAACTGGTCTGGGACCTCATCGAATCCCTGTGCGGTGCTCGAGTGACCGTCAATTACGTGCGCATCGGCGGCCTCAAGAACGATCTTCCGGAACGGTTTGAAGAAAAAGTCCGCGATGTTTTTCGAGAAGTGCGGCGGCTGTGGAAGGATGTGGACAAGCTTCTGACCAAAAACCGCATCTTTATCGATCGCATGCGGGGCGTGGGCGCCATTTCCGCCGAAGAAGCCATTGCCTACGGGTTTACTGGGCCGTGCCTGAGGGCTTGTGGCGTGCCCTACGATGTGCGCAAGGCGCAGCCTTATCTGGTCTACGATCGCATGGACTTTGAGGTGCCCATCGGCGAAACGGGCGACAATTTCGACAAGTACTTGGTGCGCATGGAAGAGATGCAGCAAAGCATGCGCATTGTGGAACAGGCTTTGGCCCAGATGCCCGATGGGCCCATCAACGTGCGCATGCCTCAGGTGCGCATGGAACCCAAGGAAAAGATCTACACCCGCATCGATTCTCTTATTTACCACTTTAAGACGGTCATTGAGGGCATCAAGCCCCCACCCGGTGAAGTGTATCAGGCCGTGGAAGGCGGAAACGGAGAGTTGGGATTTTATCTGGTGAGCGACGGCAGTGGCAAGCCGGTCAAGTGCCGTGTGAGGCCGCCATGTTTTGCCTTGACCGCGGCCATGCCGAGGCTGGTCAAGGGTCGGTTGCTTGCCGATATCGTTCCCACATTCGACATGATCAACATGATCGGCGGAGAATGCGATAGATAGCCATGGCTGCAGACCTCATCGAATCCGTTGCCAAGATTCTCTTCATCTTCGGGGTCAACGTGGGCGTGTTTGCACCCATTTTAGGGTGGGTGGAGAGAAAGCAGAGCGCCGTAATGCAGGACCGCATCGGTGCCAATCGTGCCGACATTTTAGGCTTTACGGCCATCGGGCTTTTCCATTCCCTTGCCGATGCCATTAAGCTGCTCACCAAGGAAGACTTCGTTCCCGACAATGCCAGTAAGTTTTTTCACACTCTGGCGCCGTTCATTTCCTTGGTTCCGGCCATTGCCGCCTTTGCCATCGTGCCCTTTGGAGGCCGATACGAACTGTTCGGGCGTGAAATCCATCTGGTCATTGCGGACCTGGATGTGGGGATTCTCTATGTGTTCGCTCTGGCGGGTCTGGCCACCTACGGCACGGTGCTGGCGGGCTGGTCGTCTCGAAGCAACTGGTCCCTATTGGGAGGCCTTCGTGCCTCGGCCCAGATGCTTTCCTACGAAGTGGCCATGGGTTTGAGCATCATCGGCCTGATCATGGTCTACGGGACACTCAAGCTCACCGAAATTGGAGCCATTCAGGAAAACTTCTTTCGCTGGGGCATCTTTTTGCAACCTGTGGGTTTCATCATTTTCATGACCTGCGCCATTGCAGAAAACAAGCGTATACCGTTTGACATTCCGGAAGCGGAATCCGAGCTCGTGGCCGGGTACTTTACCGAATACAGCGGCATGAAGTTCATCATGTTTTGGATGGCTGAATTCTTGGAGATGGTGACCATCAGTGCTGTGGTGACCACGTTGTTTTTTGGGGCCTGGCACATTCCCTTTGTCACGGACGCCATGTTGCTGTCGTGGTTTGCCCCTGCAGGGCCCAACGGTGCCGCTGCTTTGGCCATGCTGGTCAACATCGCCGTGTTTTTTGCCAAGGTTTCCTTTTTCATCTGGCTGCAAATGACCATCCGGTGGACGCTTCCGCGCTTCCGATATGACCAGGTCATGCGAATGTGTTGGAAGATGTTGCTGCCGCTTTCCCTCATCAACCTCTCCATAACCGGGCTGGTGGTTTTGTTGCGATGAAGACAATGACAGGATTGGAACACAGCGCGTCTTCCGTGCAGGTCGGTATTCCCGCGGCGATTCTGAAGCCAAAAAAGGTGCGACGCCGCCTGGACATGACCTTGTGGGAAAAACTCTATGTTGCGGAAATCGTGCGCGGGCTGGTGGTGACCAGCAAGCATTTCTTCATCAACATGATTGGGTTCATCTTCCCACCGGCCGGAAAGAAGCGCAAAGTCTTTACCGTCTACTACCCGGAAGAAAAGCTCACGCTGCCTCCGGCCTACCGAGGACGGCCCGTGCTGGTGGCCGATGCGGCCGGAGAGGCCAAATGTGTGGCGTGCGGTTTGTGTGAAAAGATGTGCCCGGCCCATGCCATTTCCATCGTGGCGGCAGAAAAGGCGCCCGGGGAACGCTACCCCGAGCGCTACACGCTGGATCTGGGCCGGTGCGTCTATTGTGGGTATTGCGAGGAGGTGTGTCCCAAGGAAGCCATCGTCATGAGTGATGAATACCAGGGGCTTGCGCAAAGAGATCGAAGCCGGCTGGTTTTTGAAAAGGAGCAGTTGCTGAGGCCGGAGGGGAAAGTCAAGGCGCGTCTTACTTATGTGAGAAGGATATACTCCAAATGGAACTACTGATCTTCTATGCCTTCTGCGTGGGGGCGGTGGTTTCGGCCCTGCTGATGGTGACGACCAAACGGCCGGTGCACGCGGCCATGAGCCTGGTGGCGACCATGTCTTTTCTGGCGGGCCTCTACGCCCTTCTGAACGCGCACCTGATTGCCGTCTTGCAGCTCATCGTCTATGCCGGCGCCATCATGGTGCTGTTCCTCTTTGTCATCATGCTCTTGAACATCGAGGAAAAGGAAGGAAAGCTCGCGAAAAACGCTTTTTTCATTCAGCTGGCGGGCACCGTGGTGGTTGGCATTCTCATGGTGGCCATGGTGGTCCTCATGAATCGGCTGGGGCCTTCGGTGACGTCCATGGAGGTGGATCCAAGCTTTGGTACCACCAAGGCCGTGGGCTGGATGCTTTTTACCAAGTACCTGCTGCCGTTTGAAATTGCGTCCGTGCTGTTGTTGGCAGCAATTGTGGGGGCGGTGATTCTAGCCAAGAGGAGGATAGACAATTCGAAGGCTTAAAGGAGAGCCGATCGGGTTGTCGGGTGGAGCCTATGGTTTCGTTAAACGCATACCTCATGCTGGGCGCGGTCTTGTTTACCATCGGTGCGGTGGGCGTGCTGGCGCATCGCAATGCCTTGATCATCTACATGTGCATTGAATTGATGCTCAACGCCGTGAACCTCACCATCGTGGCGTATTCGCGGTTTCTCAACAGCTTGGACGGTCATGTGTATGTGTTCATGATCATGACCGTGGCTGCGGCCGAGGCGGCCGTGGGGTTGGCGATTCTCATTGCGCTTTTCCGCAACAAGCCGACCGTCGATGTGGACGAAATCCATTTAAGCAAAGGTTAGGAAGGACGTGGAAACTATTCTGTCGATCAAACCCTTGCTGGCCGTGCTGGTGTCACTTCTGGCGGTGCCTCTGATCCTGAAGACCGGCGACGAGAAACCCAACCTAAGGGAATTCTGGTCGGTTCTGGCCGGGCTTCTCAAGTTTTCCATCGTCATTTCCATGGCCCCGGCGATTCTGTCCGGGCACACCATCGAGTGCACTCTGGTGGAAGGCTTTTACAAAGGCATCGACCTTAAATTTCGCGTGGACGCCTTTGGGCTGCTTTTCGCCACGGTTTCGTCTTTTCTGTGGATCGTGACAACCTTTTACTCCATTGGGTACATGCGAGCGGGCAAGGAACATGCCCAAACGCGCTACTTTAGCTGTTTTGCCATTAGTCTTTCCGCCACCATGGGTGTTGCCTTCTCGGCCAATTTGGTGACCTTGTTCCTGTTCTATGAAATTCTGAGCCTGGCGACGGTGCCTCTAGTCGGCCACAAGGAAACCGGTGAGGCTTTGGAAGGCGCCACCAAGTACTTTTTGTACCTGCTGGGTTTGTCCAAGACGCTCCTATTGGCCGGTGTCATTATCGTCTACATCACAGCAGGAACCACGGATTTTCAACCGGGCGGGTTGCTGCGGCATCAAGCGGGATCGACCCTGCTTTTCGCCTCTTTTTTCCTGTTCTTGTTTGGCTTTGCCAAAGGTGCTGTGATGCCCTTTCACAACTGGCTCCCTTCAGCCATGGTGGCGCCAACTCCGGTCAGCGCTTTGCTCCATGCCGTGGCCGTGGTGAAGGTGGGCGTGTTTTCGATTTTACGGGTGGTGTTCCACATTTACGGCGTTGATCTCATGAGCCGCATGAATTTGGGAATCACGGCAGCGTATGTGGTCTCCTTCACCATCATCATGGCCTCAGTGGTTGCTCTCACCAAGGACAACCTCAAGGCGCGACTGGCGTACTCCACGGTGAGCCAGCTTTCTTACGTCATCTTGGGTGCGGTGTTGCTGACGCCTAGCAGCATGGTAGGCGGCATCATCCACATCGCCAACCACGCCTTTTCCAAAATCACCCTGTTCTTTTGCGCGGGCTCGCTCTACGCCTGTGCCCACAAGACGGAAATCAGCCAGCTGTCGGGCATCGGCAAAAAGATGCCGTGGACCATGGCCGCCTTTTTCATAGCGTCCTTGAGTATGATCGGGGTGCCGCCGGCGGCGGGATTTACGAGCAAGTGGTTCCTGGCCCTTGGATCCATTGAAGCACATGCCGTGCCGATTCTCATGGTTCTCGTCATGAGCACCCTGTTGAATGCAGCCTACTTCTTGCCGATCACCTACAAGGCTTTTTTTGAAAAGGAAAACCAGGCGCACGGTGCCGAAGGCCATGGGCACGGCCATGGAGACGGGCACCATGAGGAAGTTCGGGAACTGAAATTCGTCGTGGTTCCTTTGGTACTGACGGCCATCATTTCCCTGCTCATCGGCATTTTTCCCGACTACTTCCTCACTTTGGCCCAGGAGGTGATTCGATGATTCGAAAGCTCGTCCTGTTTATCGGGGACCCGGCCAATTCCAAAAAGGTGAAGAAGATCGGGATCGCCATGCTCATCGTGACCTTTATTTCCGACTTCTTCGTTCATCGGGAACACGTCCATTACATCTGGGACAGGATTCCTGGCTGGGGGGCGCTCTACGGGTTTGTTTCGTGTGTGATCATCATTTTGGCATCCAAGTTCTACGGGCATCAGTGCCGCATCATGAGGGACGAGGATTACTACAATGACTGAGTGGATTCACCCGTCCGTCTTCTACATTCCTGGCGCATTTCTTCTTCCGTTCTTGCGAGGGCGGATGCAAAAGGCGGGAATGCTGCTGATCCCTCTTTTGGGCACGGCGGCCATGTACCTCATGATGCACCTGCCCCACGGCACGTACTGGACGTGGAATTTCCTGGGTCAGTCCATGATCTTTGGGTCCGTGGACAAACTCAGCATCGTCTTCGGGTGGGTGTTTGTCATCATGTCGTTCATCGGCATGGTCTACGCCCTGCACGTGGACGACGCGGGCCAGCATGTGGCTGCGTTGCTCTACGTGGGCGGGTCCCTGGGGGTCACCTTTTCCGGTGATTATCTGACGCTGTTTATCTTTTGGGAACTCATGGCCTTTTCGTCCGCGTATCTCGTCTTTGCGCGGCGCGAACCGGAAGCCATTCGCGCAGGATTCCGATACATCCTGGTGCATGCCTTTGGCGGCGTGTGCCTTCTCGGTGGCGTAGTACTGCATTACCTGAACGGCGGCTCCATGCTGGTGGGGCCTCTGGAACAGGACGGCAGTCTGGCCTTTTACATGATGCTTATCGGCGTCATCATCAACGCAGCCGTGCCGCCGCTCCATGCGTGGCTAACCGACGCGTATCCTGAGGGGACCGTGACGGGCTCCGTCTTTATGTCCGCCTTCACCACTAAGACGGCGGTCTATGTGCTGGTCCGCGTCTTTCCCGGCACCGAACTCTTAGTGTACCTTGGAACCATCATGGCGCTCTACGGTGTCGTCTACGCAGTGCTGGAAAACGATGCGCGTCGCCTGCTCGCCTACCACATTGTCAGCCAGGTGGGCTACATGGTCACGGGCGTGGGTATCGGCACGGAAATGTCTCTGAACGGGTCGGTCTCGCACGCCTTTGCCCACATCCTTTACAAAGGGTTGCTTTTCATGGGAGCCGGCGCCGTCATTCACATGACCGGGCGGCGAAAGCTCACGGAACTGGGCGGTCTTTACCGGACCATGCCCATTACGCTGGTGCTCTACATGATTGGAGGCTTCGCCATTTCTGCGTTTCCACTCTTTAGTGGCTTTGTCACAAAATCCATGGTGGTGGCAGCCGCCAGCGCCGATCACCGACCTTTGGTGGCGCTGCTCCTTACCATGGCCTCATCGGGAACCTTTCTTCACACGGGTTTGAAGCTTCCCTATTATATGTTCTTTGGCAAGGATTCCGGCTTGGAAGCTAAGGAACCGCCCGCCAATATGATCTGGGGCATGTCCATTGCCGCTTTCCTATGTATTGCCATTGGGTGTTTTCCCAAGCCCCTATATGACCTGCTGCCGTTCCCTGTGGATTTTGATCCCTACACGGGCGATCATGTGACCAGTGCTCTGGGCATTCTGCTTTTTACCGGGCTTGGCTTCTTCATGCTGCTGAAGAAGTTGGATCCTGAGCCGACCATCAGCATCGATACGGACTGGTTCTATCGCAAGGGCAGCCGTGTGTTTATGTGGGTGGCCAGTCGGCCTGTGGCCAAGACGGACACCTACATTGGGGATATTTACAAGACGTGGTTTTCCCGGTTCATATTATTTTTCTCGGACATTCTGGCGCGCATCATGGATGTTCGAGGCATTGACGGGGCGGTGAACGGCATCGCCAATCTTTTCTTGGCGGCTTCGCGGTGGATGCGCACCACGACGACCGGGTTCGTGCGGCAATATGCGGCGACGATGCTCATCGCCGGCATCGTCATTCTGGGCTATTACCTCTTCTCCACTTTGATGAGTCTATGATGAATGCTGCGAATTATCCCATCCTGTCGGTGACCACGTTTCTTCCACTTTTGGGCGTGGCCTTGGTGTGTCTCATTCCGAGCCGTCACCAAAGGGCCATTCAATGGGCGGCCTTTTTGGTGACCGTGGCGACCTTTCTCGTGTCGCTGCAGCTCTATTTTCAGTTCGACACCACCACATGGCAGATGCAATTCGTGGAAGACGCGCCGTGGATTCCTCAGTTTGCCATTCGCTACCAGATGGGGATCGACGGCATCAGTCTGCTCCTTGTGCTCCTGACCACCTTTCTTTCCGCCGTCGCCGTGTTGTCCACGTGGAGCGCTGTGACGGAAAGGGTCAAGGCGTACATGGCGTCCCTGTTGCTCCTGGAAACGGGGATGATCGGTGTCTTTTGCGCCCTGGACTTCATTCTGTTCTATGTGTTTTGGGAAGTCATGCTCATCCCCATGTATTTCATCATCGGCATCTGGGGGGGGCCTCGGCGCATCTATGCGGCTGTGAAGTTCTTCATCTACACCATGAGCGGCAGCGTGCTCATGTTGGTGGCTATTCTCGTGCTTTACTTCATGCACCATGAGGCCACGGGCACGTTCAGCTTTCATATTTTGGACTACCATAAATTGGGCCTGCCGGCCCACCTGCAGATGTGGTTGTTCTTGGCTTTTGCGATCGCGTTTGCCATCAAGGTGCCCATGTTTCCGTTCCATACATGGCTTCCCGACGCCCACGTGGAAGCGCCCACGGCGGGCAGCGTCATTCTGGCCGGCATCTTGCTGAAAATGGGCACTTACGGGTTTCTGCGGTTCTGCTTGCCCATGTTTCCCCAGGCCACCCTGTTCTTTGTGCCGCTCATTCTCGTCCTGGCTCTGATCGGCATCATCTATGGAGCCTTGGTGTCTTTGGCGCAGGACGATGTCAAGAAGCTGGTGGCCTACTCCAGTGTGAGCCACTTAGGCTACTGCATGTTGGGTATGTTTGCCTTAAACGTGGACGGTATCAAGGGCAGTCTTATTCAGATGATCAACCACGGGTTGAGCACGGGGGCTCTGTTCTTGATTGTCGGGATTCTCTATGAACGGCGCCACACGAGGATGATTTCCGAATACGGGGGCCTCATGAAGGTGATGCCCATGTTTGCCTTCATCTTTCTCTTGGTGGCTTTTTCATCCATGGGGGTTCCCGGTACCAACGGGTTTGTCGGCGAACTGCTCATTCTCATCGGGGCCTTTCAGGCCTCGTTGAAATTCGGCCTGATCGCGACTGTGGGCTTGATCCTTGGAGCGGTCTACCTTATTTGGACGGTCAAACGGGTCACCTACGGCCCCATTACCAAGGAAGAGAACCGCACGTTGAAAGACATGACGGCGCGGGAATACGCCTACATGCTTCCGGTGATGCTTTTTATCTTTTGGATCGGGCTTTATCCCAAACCTTTCCTTCGAACCATGGATGCGTCGGTGAGCCATCTTCTGGAATCGGTCCAGGCACAGCGCACAGCGCAGACCGTTCCTCAGGGACCGGTGTGGTTTCAGCATCTTTTTGCCAAAGTCGATCGTCAACTGCTGACAAAGGGCCAAGGGCGGTAACTTATGGAACAGGTGATGAGCAGCATCAGTCTGAGCGCGATTGCTCCGGAGTTGGTTCTGGTCGCTTGCGGGTTGATCGTGTTAATGATTCAAGCTGTCGTCGGAAGAAAATATCCCGATTCTTTTGCCTACGTCTCCTTGCTGGGCGTGGCGGCCGCTTTGGTCTTGGTTTGGAAGCAGCCTGGGCCCTTTGAGGCGAGGATTATCGAATATTTCTTTATGGACATGTGGGTGGTGGACAATTTTTCTCGTTTCTTCAAGATCATCTTTCTTCTCGGGACCGGCCTGACCGTGCTCATTTCCATAAAATACCTGCACAATGAAGCGATGCAGCACAGCGAATACTACGCCCTGATGCTCATGTGCACCGTGGGCATGATGGTCATGGCCAGTGCGTCGGAACTGATCACCATCTTTCTGGGCGTGGAACTCATGTCCATCTCCCTTTACGCCCTGACGGGGTACACGAGAACGCGGATGCTGGCCAATGAAGCGGCCATCAAGTATTTCATTCTGGGATCCTTTGCGTCGGCCTTTCTCATTTATGGCATTGCCTTGATTTATGGGACAACGGGCACGTCGCAAATTCCCGCCATCGCCGAGTTTCTGGCCAAGGCCGGCAGTGGAGCGAGCGTGCTGGTCATGGGTATGGCGCTTATTCTCATCGGCTTTGCCTTCAAGACGGCGGCGGTTCCCTTTCACATGTGGGCGCCGGATGTCTACGAAGGCGCACCGGCTCCCGTGACCGGCTTCATGTCGGCGGGCCCGAAGGCAGCGGCCTTTGCGGCCTTTGTGCGCATCTTCATGGAGGCGTTGCCCGGGTTGCAGACGGATTGGGTCATGGTCATCTGGATTCTCGCGGCTCTGACCATGACGGTCGGCAACGTCATTGCTCTGGTGCAGGAAAACATCAAGAGAATGCTTGCCTATTCGAGCATTGCCCATGCGGGGTATGTGCTGGTGGCCTTTCTTGCCGCGGGAGAGCTGGGCCTGACGAGTATTCTCTATTACATGTTGGTTTATACTTTTATGAATCTTGGGGCCTTTGCGGTGATTACGATGCTGGCGGGCGCTGGGGAATCCCGCGTCAGGGTAGACGATTACCGAGGCGTGGGATACAAGCATCCCGTGGCGGCCTTGGCCATGAGCTTGTTCCTGTTCTCTTTGGCGGGCATTCCGCCCACAGGGGGGTTTCTGGGCAAGTTTTACATCTTTTCTGCGGCCGTCAAACAGGGTTTTATCTGGCTGGCCATCATCGGTGTGTTGAACAGTGTGGTCTCCGTCTATTACTACCTTAGGGTTACGGTGGCCATGTACATGCAACCTGCGGCACAACCTGAAGATGTGCCGGCGGCGACGGCCCTGTCCCCGGCCCTCATTATTGCGGTGTGCATTTCCGCCTATGGCGTCTTGACGTTGGGGCTGTTTCCTTCAAGCTATGTGGCCATTGTCAAGGCGTCCTTCCTCTCCTTTCTCTAAGGCCCGCCCGCAAGGGTTTTCATAGCGCTCGATTCGGGCTAGACTAGTGCGCAAGGCACGGCGAAAGGCATGTTGGTCTAACAAGAGAGAGAAAGCCATGAGTTCGGTGAAGCTGACAATTGATGGGCGGGAGCTGGCGGTCGCCGTCGGAAGCAGCATCCTCGATGCGGCTAAGGCCGCAGGCATTTCAATTCCAACCCTATGCTATCATGAGCGGTTAAATCCCATCGGGTCATGCAATCTGTGCGTGGTGGAAGTTCAGGGGAAGACCAGTCCCGTGCAAGCGTGTAAAACCGCGGTGGAAGACGGGATGGTCGTGACTACCGATTCCGAGCTTTTACAAAGCATGCGGCACAAAGCCCTGCAGCGCCTTTTGGCGCATCATCCCTTGGATTGCCCTGTCTGTGACAAGGCCGGGGACTGCCGATTGCAGGATCTGGTTTTTGAACTGGGCGTGACCGCGGAACAATACGAAGAACCCAAAGAGCGGAGCGAGGTCGCCTACGCGACGCCACTTATTAAGTACTGGCGGGATCGATGCGTGTTGTGCCAGCGCTGTGCGTCGGCGTGCCGGGAAATCAAGGGCCAGGGTGCCATAGATTTTATCGAAACCAACGGCACGCTGGAGATGAAGGTCACGCCGGAAAAGTGCGTCTCTTGTGGTGAGTGCCTGCAAGTGTGCCCGACGGGTGCGCTTACGGAGAACCTCAGCCCTTTGAAGGCGCGTACCTTCACCGGGAAGAAGGTACCAACCACGTGCACGTACTGCGGGTGCGGCTGTCAAGTCGAGCTGAACGTTTTGGAAAATCGCGTGGTCGCGGTGAACGGGCGTCATGACCCGGACATCAATGAGGCGAGTTTGTGCGTCAAGGGCCGATTCGGCTACGAGTTTATTGCCAGCCCAGAGAGGCTGACCAAGCCACTGATACGACGCGGCGAGGGCTTCGTGGAAGTCGGCTGGAACGAAGCTTTGGATGAGGTTGCCAAGAACTTGTCGCGCATCAAGGCGGAGTACGGGCCCGACGCCATTGGGGGCTTCGCATCGGCTAAGTGCACGAATGAAGACAATTACGTGTTTCAGAAGTTCATGCGCGCGGTGATCGGCACCAACAATGTTGATCATTGCGCCCGTCTCTGACACAGCTCCACGGTGGCAGGTCTTGCCGCCACGTTTGGAAGCGGGGCCATGACGAATCCTTTCAAGGATGTGCTCCGTTCCGGGGTGATCTTGCTGACGGGAACGAACACCACGGCCAATCACCCTATCATTGCCAATTATATTCACGAAGCGGTAACCAAACACGGGGCGAAGCTCATCGTGGTGGATCCGCGCCGGATTAAGCTTGTGGACATTGCGACCCTATGGCTGCAGCCTGCGGTCGGCACCAATGTGGCCTGGATCAATGGGCTCATGCATGTCATCATCAAAGAAAATCTGTACAACAAGGCATATGTGGAGGAGCGCACGGAGGGGTTTGAAGAGCTCAAAGCATGCCTGCAAAAGTACACACCCAAGGCCGTTGCCAAGATCACGGGTTTGAAGGAAAAGGAGATTGTCGCGGCGGCTCGCCTCTTTGCCACCTCTGGGCCTGGGTCCATTTTATACGCCATGGGCATTACCCAGCACACGTCCGGAACCGACAATGTCAAATCCCTCGCGGCCCTTTCCATGCTTTGCGGCTATGTGGGGGTTCCCGGCGGCGGCGTGTGTCCGCTCCGCGGCCAGAACAACGTGCAAGGGGCCTGCGACATGGGAGGCTTGCCCAACGTCTATTCCGGCTACCAGGTCGTAACGTCGGAAGAGATTCGGCAGAAGTTTGAAAAAGCCTGGAATGTGCCGAAACTTCCCGATAAGGTGGGCATGACCGTGACCGAAATGGGCCTGGCGGCGGGCAAGACCATTAAGGCGCTCTACATCATGGGTGAAAACCCTGTGCTCAGCGACGCGGACATCAACCATGCCGAAAAGGCCTTGGCATCCCTAGATTTTCTGGTGGTTCAGGACATCTTTATGACCGAGACGGCGAAGCTGGCCCATGTGGTGCTGCCCAGCGCCTGTTTTGCGGAAAAGGATGGCACCTTTACCAACACCGAACGCAAAGTGCTTCGGGTGCGGAAGGCTGTGGATCCACCTGGGGAGGCCAAGGATGACTGGTGGATTACGGCAGAGATTGCCAAACGCATGGGGTATTCCATGGCCTATGATGGGCCGGAAGCTATCATGAAGGAAATCAACGCCGTGACCCCAAGTTACGGCGGTATCACCTATGAACGGCTGGAAAAGGGCGGGCTGGCGTGGCCGTGTCCGACCACGGATCATCCGGGAACGCCCATACTGCATGTGGGACGGTTTGCGCGAGGCAAAGGCGCCTTTTTTGCCATCGACTACAAGCCGCCGGCAGAACCCACGGATGAGGAGTACCCCTTCGTGCTCACGACGGGCCGCGTCCATTGGCATTACCACACCGGGACCATGACTCGAAAGGGTAACGCCCTAACACGCCTCTACCCTGAACCTTTGGCTGAAATCAATGCCCAGGACGCCAAGCGGCTCAAAATTGCCGACGGAGAACTGGTGCGCATCTCGTCCCGCCGAGGTTCCATCACCATCAAGGCCATGGTCTCCAAGATTACGGCCAAGGGGGTTGTCTTCGTGCCGTTCCACTTTTACGAAGCGGCGGCCAACAAACTCACCATCAACGCTCTGGATCCCGTCGCAAAGATTCCGGAATTAAAAGTCTGCGCCGTCAAGGTGGAGAAAGCCGCTTAAAGGGTACGGCACCACTGTTAAACGGGGTCCCCGGTCCAAGCGCAACGCATGGATCGGGGATTTGCATCTCAGAGCCGGCGAAACATTCTAGACGGCGTTTCGATGTTGGATTGCCCGGACAGCGATGTCGGACGCTGTGCGTCTGAGTGCTCAGCATCATGCTTTAACCGCTGTCCCGGCAAAGTTGGAGGATGCGATGTCCGTTTCTTGGAAAACCATTGGACTAATTTGCTGCCTCAGCTTCGTGGTGGCTGGGGTTACGCTAGGACCTTCGGGCAAGCCGGCTTGGGGTTCGAACAATTCTTGGGCTGCCGAAGAGCCAAAGACGGATGAAAAAGACCATGACGAAGCCAAGCGACCGCTGGTGATTGTGCCAAAGGAACCAGTGCCACCATTGAAGACAGAAAGAATCGACGAAACGGCAAAAAAGATTGGATCGACACTTGACAACATGAGCGAGAAAGCTTCCAGGCGTTTGGGCACTTGGGTCAATGCCAGGTTATTTTTTGGAATCAGCTGGTTGAAGCTCCTGTTCTGCCTTGGTCTTGTCTTTGCCGTTGTGGTTTTTGAGCGGCTGGTGCGCTTTGTTGTGCGTCGGAAGCTGCAGATGATTCAGGACACCAAAGGTAGTGAAAGTTGGCAGTTTTTGATCTTGGAAACTGTGCGAACGCCACTGACCCTTTTCATTTGGGTTTACGGCATCTACGCGGCGCTTTCCCCGTTATTTGGGCACTTTCAGGCACCCGACGGCACGAACCTGGTCCATTTGGTGGCAAGCCGAAGTGCCGATTTGGGCGGTATCATCGTGCTCATTTGGATTGTCTTTCGCCTGGCGACGGTGGTGGATGTTCGTCTGAAAAAATGGGCTGCCACCACGGAAAGTACCATCGATGACATGTTGGTTCCTCTGGTGGGCAAAAGCTTGCGCATCTTCGTGATAGCCATTGGTGCTGTGATGGTGCTCCAGACTATGACCGGAATCGACTTGGGACCGCTCATCGCGTCTTTGGGCATTGGAGGTTTGGCGCTGGCTTTGGCGGCCAAAGAATCGGTGGCCAATTTCTTTGGCACGCTGACCATCCTGTTTGACAAGCCCTTTCAGGTCAATGATCGCATCCTGGTGGACGGTTATGACGGCGTGGTGGAATCCGTGGGCTTTCGCAGCACTCGGATAAGAACGCTCACGGGCCATCTGGTGACGGTGCCCAACGAAAGAATCGTCAGCTCAACTATTGAAAATATCACCAGACGCCCCCATATTCGATGGTTGACCAATATCACCATCACCTATGATACGCCGCCGCACAAGGTGGAACGTGCCGTGGAGATCCTTAACAAGATTCTTGAAAATCACGAAGGTATGCATCCGAATTTTCCGCCCAGGGTTTACTTTAACGGTTTTAATGATTGGAGCCTCAATATCATGGTCATTGCCTGGTATCATCCACCGAATTACTGGGACTTCCAGGCTTGGTTACAAAAAACCTGTTTGGCGATCCTGAAGGCTTTTAACGAAGAAGGAATCGATTTCGCCTTTCCGACGCGGACCCTTTATCTGGCCAACGACGATCGCAGACAGCTCAAGCTGAAAATGCTTCGAGGCACCACAGATGTGCCCATCACAGAAGGTTGAGTTTTTTCAGCTTGGCGTAAAGCGTGTTTCGGCCGATGCCGAGAGCCCGGGCGGCTTGCGAAATGTTGCCTTGAAAATGGGCGTAGGCCTGGCGAATCGATTCCGCTTCGCGCCGCCTCAAGTTGAAGTCGAGGTGGTCGCAAGAGCCCGGCGCGGGACCATCCTTTTGGACAATGGCTTCGGGAAGACAGTCTGCGGAAAGGACATCGTTGGGCATCAGGGCCACGGCCGCCTCGATGGCGTGGCGTAGCTCCCTCACGTTGCCCGGCCAATGGTACCGGTGGAGGGCGTCGTAGAAATCGGGGAGCACGGCCCGAACGCGCCGCGCCAATGTCTTCGAATAGAGCGTAAGAAAATGCTGCACCAACAATTCCAGGTCTTCTTTTCTTTCCCGCAAGGGCGGCAGCGCAATGCGGACCACTTGGAGGCGGTAGAACAGGTCTTCGCGGAACAAGCCATCAGCCACCCTTTGCGCCAAGTCGCGATGGGTCGCTGCGATGATGCGCACATCCACTTTGATGGGCTTGTTGCCTCCGACACGGGTCACCTGACCGTCTTCCAGAACCCGCAGGAGATTTACCTGCATGTCCAGAGGCATCTCGGCGATCTCATCCAAAAAAAGTGTACCGCTGTCGGCCGATTCAAACAAGCCACGGCTTCCTCCGCGGCGTGCTCCTGTGAACGCCCCCTCCTCGTACCCGAACAAAACGCTCTGAATAAGCCCGGATGGGATGGCTCCACAGTTCACGGCCACAAAGGGCCCGGCTTTTCTTCGACTTGCCTCGTGAATGGCCCGGGCCAGGACTTCTTTCCCGGTGCCGCTTTCGCCCACAAGGAGCACCGTCGTGTCGGTGCGTGCCACGCGGCGGGCCACATCCACGGCTCGACAAATGGCGCGGCTGCGCCCTAGCACTTTCTGAAAAGGATCCTTCGTCGAACGAGAAGAGGATGACCCTTTGGGTGAAAAGTGGGGTTCTTGAAGAATGAGCAGGAAACCCATGACGGTGCCGTTGGGGCTGCTCATGGCATGTGCAAAGACGGGCAGTGCGGGGTTCGTGTGGCATCGCACGGCCCTCACCCTTTTTTCGGGTTCTGCGATGTTTTTGGCGAAGGCCTTAAAGCTTCGAGGAAGGTCGAACCAGAGCTCTGCCTTGGCTCCTCGCCATTGGCCGGGCGGTATGCCCAATAGATCGGCAGCTGCGTTGTTGCCTTCCAGGATTCGACCCTCGGGATCCACCAGTACCAGGCCCGCACTCGTGGCGCCGAAAAGTTTTTGCACCAGGTTGAAAGCGCGAAACATCTGCTGCGCCGCTTCGATGCGATACAGACGGCTTTCAATGTGCCGTGCGCCATGAAGGGCCAGTTCCAGCGCCTGCCTGTGATCGGAATCCATAGGACCGGATATGTCCAACACTGCGACCGGCTTACCATCCCAGCCAAATATGGGAGCGGCGGAACAGATCCATCCGTGATGGCTTTCGCAGAAGTGTTCCCGGCCTTTCACTTGAAGAGGATGGCAACATTGGAGCGCGGTGCCTATGGCGTTGGTGCCCACACTGGCTTCCGACCAGTTGGCGCCGGGGCCAAAGTTCAGCCGGTCGGCGGCCGTCAAGGCCTTCACGTCGCCGAACATGCCCAAAAGATATCCTCGTTCTTCGCTGATGGTCACCAAAAGGCCGCGGTCACGAATGAGCTCGTAGATTTCCATCTGCATATCCAGGGTGATATCCCGAAGGAATCGAAAAGCTTCGCCCAGTTCGGCGTCGGAGCGGATATCGCGACATTTGCCCTGCGAGGGATCTACACCGTTTTCTCGGCACCGGGACCAGGATCGAAGGATGACATCGCGAATGCCGTCGGCGCAAAGCCCTTGAAGCACATAGTCCTTCCAGGTCTTCAGGTCCAAGGTGTGCGCGGACAAGATGAGGGGTGATGACTTCGTTGCACCACTTCGCTTGGGAACCCTTTTGGAAGGAATGATCTGAAATCGCGAGCCCTGCCAGATCAATTCGTACATGGTTCCCACCTCCTTGAGAAAGGAAGAAACCGTGAGCGCTCGCCTCGAGGAGCTTCCAAAGCTTGCTCAAAAGCTCATTTTTCTTCTTTTCTAGAACGAAGCTCCTTGCCTGTCCAAGACTTTTTGAAGGCGACGACATGGTTGCCAAGACGTGTTCGATAACCGAACAGGCTTTCTTGCGCCCGGGTTCGTAACGGCGCCATGGCTGGGCCTTGAAGGGTGGCACCGGTTTTGCCCACATCTTTCGGGAAGCATTGATGGCCCAAAGACCCTGCGTACACAAGGAGGAGAGCCGTGGCCGTGCACGTTTTCATGCCCAAGTGGGGCCTGACCATGACCGAAGGAAAGATCACCCGCTGGTTCAAGCAGGAAGGAGACGCGGTGGTCAAAGGTGAGCCGCTCTTTGAAGTGGAGACGAGTAAGATCACCAACGTGGTGGAAGCGCCGGCCAGCGGCAGGGTGTACCGGATTTTGGTGCCGGCCGGAACAACCGTGCCGGTGAAGACGAGGGTGGCGGTGATTGCCGAAGAGGGGGATGAGCCGCAGAGGCTGCGTGCCGAGTCAGCGCCTGTTGAGGAAGCTGGGGTGGAAAAGGAAGTGGAGGCGGCTTCTAAGGGCGCTTTTGTGCAGGCGACGCCGGCGGCGCGGCGTTTGGCCAAGGAATGGGGGCTGGATCTGGCAGCCGTTACGGGATCCGGGCCGGAAGGGCGCGTGACCGAACAGGACGTGCGCCGTCACAGGGAAGCACTGACCGCGCAGCCGGCCGTGAGCCCGCAGGCGCAAGCCCTGGCGAACAAGGAAGGTATCGACCTTTCCACCGTTCAAGGGACGGGCGAAGGGGGCCGCATCACCAAGGCGGATGTATTGCGTGCCGCAGAAGCGAGGAAAAAGGCTCAGGCCGCTCCCGCCCCTCAAGGCTTTGAAGGAACCAGGGTGCTGCCGGGCACGGTGCTTCCCATGACCGGCATGCGTCGCCTCATTGCCGACAACATGATGGCAAGCCTGCACCAGTCAGCACAACTCACCGTGTTTGTGGAAGTGGACGTCACCGAACTGCTTCGCCTCAAGAACCTTGTGCATCAACGCTTCACGGCGCCCGAAGATCCCAAGGTCGGCACCAACGACCTGATCTGCTATGCCGTATGCCGGGCGCTTCGCCGGGTCCCCATCCTAAATTCCTGGCTCACAGAAGAGGGCATTCGCGTCCACGACGTCGTGAATTTGGGCATTGCCGTCGCCTTGCCTCAGGGGCTCATTGTGCCCAACGTGAAAAACGCCCACCAGAAGAGCCTTTTGGAACTGTCTCAAGAGATTAAGGACCTGGTGAGCAAGGCTCGAGAGAATCGCCTAAGCATCGACGAAATTCAGGGGGGAACCTTTACGGTCACCAATGTGAGCATGCTGGGAGTGGATGGTTTCACGCCCATCCTCAACCCGCCGGAAACAGGCATTTTGGGAGTGGGTCGTGCTATGGCCAAGCCTGCCGTGTTTCAGAACCAGATCGTCATTCGCCAGCTCATGACCCTGAGCTTGACCTTTGATCATCGTGTCACCGACGGGGCCCCGGCCATGACCTTTTTGAGAACCTTGGCGGATTTTCTGGAAGAACCCGCCACCTTGATCGCTTAGCACCGGGCATTCACCAGTAGACCGGCGGAGCGGCCCGGGGCACCAGGGGCCATGGCGCCTTGGGACATCGACGTAGCAAAAAGGGGCCAAACGCCGCCGAAGGACGGAGCGCATGAAAGGCAAGCGATTCATTGTGGAATTGGGCACGGGCGCGGATCTGCACGGTGAGGATGTGACAAAAGCCGCCTGCCGGGCGGTAAGGGACGCCATTGGAAGAAGCTGCCTGTGCGGGTTGGTGGAGATTCTGGGGCTTGAAAGGCTGGAGGAGGTTCAGGTGGAGATCCTCGTGGCCTGTCCCGATCCGGATCGTGTGGACCGAGAGGCCGTGGCGGCGGAAGTTCCCATCGGCCGCAAGACCGTTCGCGTGATGTTTGGGGGTATGACAGCCCCCGGCCTCTGCGTGGACCGTTTTGCTAAGGGTTGTGACCGGATCGTGGTGGCCAACGTGGCGCTTACCGTATCCGTGGACTCACAAAGAACGGGTGCCTGAGGCAACCCGCGGGGGAGGTGCACCATGAGTCTTAATGAAGAAAAACTGCTTCAGATGTACACCACCATGGTTAAGATTCGGGAATTTGAAAGCAAAGTCCAGGAGTTTTTCGCCGCAGGCAAGATCCCCGGTTTCGTCCATCTGTACATCGGCGAAGAGGCCGTAGCCACCGGCACCTGCGCCGTGTTGCGACCGGCGGATTACATCACCAGCACCCATCGAGGGCACGGGCATCTGATTGCCAAGGGTGGAGACCTCAAGAAAATGATGGCAGAACTCTTTGGAAAGAAGACAGGGTACTGCAAGGGCAAGGGAGGCTCCATGCACATTGCCGATGTGGATCTGGGGATTCTTGGGGCCAACGGCATCGTAGGCGGTGGAGGGCCCATTGCCAATGGAGCAGCCTTGGCAGCTCAGTACAGGGGTACGGACCAGGTGGCCGTGTGCTTTTTCGGAGACGGGGCCTCGAATCAGGGAACCACGCAAGAGGCCATGAACCTGGCCAGTGCCTGGAAACTTCCGGTGGTGTTCGTCAACGAAAACAACGGCTACGGTATTTCCTGTCCCACGTGCAAGTCGATGGCCGTGGCCGACATTGCGGACCGGGCCGCCGCCTATGACATGCCGGGCGTGGTAGTGGACGGCAATGATGTGGTGGCAGTCTACGAAGCGGTGGCGGAAGCCGTGGATCGAGCGCGCAAAGGCAACGGTCCATCGCTCATCGAATGCAAGACCTATCGGTGGTGTGGCCATTTTGAAGGCGACGCCTGCACGTACCGGGATGAGGAAGAGTTGCGCACATGGAAAGCCAAGGACCCTTTGGCACGCTTTCGAGAAAAACTCATGGACCAGGGGATCCTCACAGAGGACCGGGACCGAAAAATTCGGGAGACCATCGCCCAGGAGCTCCAAGAAGCCGTGCGGTTTGCAGAAGAGAGCCCACTTCCGGCGCCCGAAGAAGTCCTAGAAGACGTTTATGCCTAGGCGTCCCAACGCCGTGCCACCGCCATGCACTCAAAGGGTTGAAGGAGAAATGCCATGCCGACCAAGACCTATCTTCAGGCCATCAATGAAGCCCTTCGCCAGGAAATGGAGCGAGACTCCAACGTTTTCATCATGGGCGAGGACGTGGGGCCTTTTGGAGGATGCTTTGGGGTCACCAAGGGCCTGTACGAGCAGTTCGGGGAAAAACGGGTCAAGGATACGCCCATCACGGAAAGTGCCATCATCGGAGCGGCCACGGGAGCCGCGGCGGCGGGGCTGCGGCCCGTGTGCGAAATCATGTTTGTGGACTTTATAGGCGTTGCTCTGGATCAGCTGTTCAACCAGGCCGCCAAGATGCGCTACATGTTTGGCGGTAAAGCCAAGATTCCCATGGTGCTTCGAACCCCGCAAGGGGCGGGCATCGGGGCGGCGGCTCAGCATTCCCAAAGCCTGGAAGCCTGGTTCGCCCATGTGCCCGGCCTGAAAGTGGCCATGCCGGCCACCCCCTACGACGCCAAGGGCTTGCTCGTCACCGCCATTCGCGATGACAATCCCGTGGTGTTTCTGGAACACAAGCTACTTTACGGGCTGGAAGGCGAGGTGCCCGACGAGCTCTACAGCGTGCCGTTCGGCAAGGCCGAAGTACGGCGAAGCGGCAAGGACGTCACGGTGGTGGCCACGGCCAAAATGGTTCACACGGCCCTGGAAGCCGCCGAAGTCTTGGCCAAGGACGGCATTTCGGCCGAAGTCATCGACCCTCGAACCCTTGTGCCCTTTGATACGGCCACGGTGGTTGAGTCGGTGAAGAAAACCCACGGCCTGGTGGTGGTTCACGAAGCGGTGAAGCACGCCGGGTTCGGTGCTGAAATCGCCGCGCAGGTGGCCGAAATGGCCTTTGACTACCTGGACGGCCCCATCGTGCGGGTGGCCGCGCCGTTCACGCCGGTGCCTTTTTCTCCACCCCTGGAACAGGCCTTTCTGCCCGACGTGAACGACATTGTGGCGGCGGTGCGGAAAATTCGAGGCTGAACCCAATTGGCGTGCCGGCCCGATGCGGAAGATTTCCAAAAGCAAAGGAGGCTCATGTCCAGTGCCATTGGAATTGTGGCCAACCCGGCCTCCGGCAAAGATATTCGAAGGCTGGTGGCTCACGGCAGCGTGTTTGACAATCAAGAAAAGGTGCGCATTGTTCGGCGGATTCTCATGGGCCTGGAGGCTGCCGGAGTCCAAGATGTCTGGTACATGCCCGATGCCTACGCCATTGTGGATCGAGCCCTGCGAGGCTGCGCCGTGACCATGAATGTGAAAGCGATTCCCATGAGCGTTCAGGACAGCCAAGAAGATTCCATGAACGCCGCGGCGTGGATGGAAGCCCACGGCGTGGGCTGTGTGGTGGTTTTGGGAGGGGACGGGACATGCCGGGCTGTCGTTCGAGGCACGCGCGGCGTGCCCCTTCTTCCCCTGTCCACGGGGACCAACAACGTGTTTCCTCAGGTGCTGGAGGCCACCATCGTGGGGCTGGCAGCGGGCCTGGTGGCCACGGGCGCCGTGCCCTTGGACGAAGCGGGCTCCAAGGTTTCCTGCCTGGAAGTGCTTTGCGACGGCATGCCGGTGGATCTTGCGCTGGTAGATGTGGCGGTTTGCGAGGGTACTTTTATCGGCGCTCGCGCCATTTGGGAAGTGGATAAGGTTCGAGAACTGTTCCTCTCTCGATGCCGACCGGAATCCATCGGCCTGTCGGCTCTGGGAGGACAACTGGAAACCGTGGAGCCCGAAGAGCCGGCAGGGCTGCATATCAGAATGGGCGATGAAGGTCTTCGGGTTTCCGCGGCCGTTGCGCCGGGTCTGATCCGCACCGTGGCCGTCGCGCACTTCGAACGCATGGCACCGCAGGCGGTCTACCCCGTGAATGTGACCCGTGGCGTGTTGGCCCTGGATGGGGAAAGGGAGAGGGAAATCAAGCCGTCGGCGGCCGTGGGCGTGCGATTGAGCCTGGATGGTCCGTTTGTGGTCAATGTGGCGCGGGTCATGGCACGGGCTCGAGAAAGAGGCCTTTTTCTTTCAAGAACGTAGAGGTTTAGGCGGCCGCCGGCTTGGGATCCTTTGCCTGCCTGGCTCGCTCTTCGTGCGAGCGAAAGGGCTCGCACGCAGCCCCAGGCGCCAACAGGTTTAAAGCATGCGCGAAAGGAGAAAAAATGAGCGACGTTGTCAAAGCGGCCTTTCTTTTCGTTGCCCCCGAAGCGGACCCCGACGTGCACCGCCACTGGGTCAAAACCCCTAAAGTGCACCTTCTGGTGGTAGGGGTTGCCGATTACCGGCAGGCGGTGACGACGGCCAAGGTTTTGGTCGAAAAGGAAGGGATCAGCGCCCTCGAACTGTGCGGCGGATTTGGAAACCGAGGCACGGCCCTGGTGGCCGAAGCGGTGGGTGGATCGGTTCCCGTGGGCGTGGTCCGTTTCGACGCGCATCCGGGATTGGGTCACGTCAGAGGAGACACCCTCTTTTGAACGGAATGGCGGGACAAAAGCCTGAAGTGGTCTTGACCACTTCAAGGCTTGCCCTGTCTGCACTCAGCCGAACAGATCATCCAAGGCCTCAAAAACGTATTTCAGATACATGAGCTTAGGGGATCCTCCCATGGCCACGGCCATGAGGGCCGCCTGAAGAATCTGATCGCGAGAGGCGCCTGCGGCAGCGGCCGCTTCTACATGAATGGCGATGCACATGTCGCATTGTGACATCACGGAACAGGCCACAAGGATCAGTTCCTTGTCTCGATCGCTGAGGTCTCCTTTGAGCGCCATGGTCTTGGTGAATTCCAGGTACTTTTCGTAGACCTCGGGAACATGGTTTTGAATGTACGAAAAGGCCACACTCGCTTTTTCCGCCGTGTTCATGACATCTATCCTCCCTTCGTGAAATCGACCGGGAACGCAGCCCTTCAACCGTTGGCGCCTGCCATGTCACGGGGAGCAAAGAACGTGCTGAGCTGAAAACCCTGTCCCCGCGCCGTCAAAGCAAAAACCTTTTCTCGCCGTGAACAACAAGCTTTACGGGTTTCGGCATGTGCCAAACATGGACTTTCCCTGAGAGCGCGGGCCTCAGGCCCGCCAAAAAAACAGGCACCGCCTATCGATTCCCGAGGAAATGCAAATCCTCAAGGGGTTGTGGCTTCACCTTGTTGGACACAGGCCTTTTGCGGTCTGACGGCCATATGTTCGGAAAATGAACAAAACCATTTGGGCCTGTTCCGGAATCGAACAGACATAGTTCTAGGTGAGGGCCTGCGCCAGTTCATGGGCAAAGAGGCCCTGAATGTAAAGCGATACCGGAAAGTTTTGAAGGAAAGCGGTGAGCTCGCGAACATCGTGCCGAAGGCCCACCAGTTGGGCTTCCAATCCTTCAACATCCTCGAAACCGAAGAAATCACCGAAGATGCGCGCATTGCGAATGATGCCTTTTTCCACCTCAAGGCACACTTCCAGCACACCGGCCGAGGTTTTGACCACCTTGTGAAAGGTGTAGGGCGGAGAGGTCCCGTAGTTCCATTCCCAGCGCCGGTACCGTTCGTCGGCGAGGCGTTCGATGGCTTCGTGGTCGAGCGATGAAAGGTTCACCGTG
This sequence comes from Desulfosoma caldarium, assembly GCF_003751385.1. Classification (NCBI taxonomy): domain Bacteria; kingdom Pseudomonadati; phylum Thermodesulfobacteriota; class Syntrophobacteria; order Syntrophobacterales; family Syntrophobacteraceae; genus Desulfosoma; species Desulfosoma caldarium. The sequence goes on from NZ_RJVA01000013.1 coordinate 159,673, forward strand.
CGGGCCTTCATCTTTTTTTGCATGAAGCCATAGAGCCTTTCCATAAAAGCGTCCGCCGAAACAGGCGAAGGGAGGTGTTCTCGAATGTTGGTCACCCGCTTTCGTATGGATGGAATGCCCCGATCCTGATATTTCACGTCGCCTACGCGCAGAGCCTTTTCCAGGGTGTCCAGGTCCGAGTCAAAGAGCAGGGTTCCGTGGTGAAGAAGATGGTTGTGGCGCACGTACTGGGCGTTGCCTGAGATTTTTAGGCCATAAAGGCTCAGGTCGTTTCGACCGTCAAAGGCTGCGGGAACCCCCAGTTTCTGAAGGAATTCCAAAATGGGCGCCGTGAATTCATGAAAAGCTGCAGGCTTCTTTCCTTGGCCGGGCGCGATGAACGTGAAATTAACGTTTCCCAGGTCGTGGTAGACGGCTCCGCCGCCGCTCAGTCGTCGCACCACGGCAATGCCCTGGGTTTCCACGAATGGGCGATTGATTTGAGCGCACGTGTTTTGGTTGCGCCCCACGATGACCGATGCCCTGTTCCGCCACACCACAAAACAAGGCTCCGCAGCCTTTTCCAGAAGATATTCCTCCATGGCAAGATTCCACGGTGCTTCTGTGCCCTCATGAAAGATACCGATCACGGGTTGTGCCTTCCTCCTTTATCATGGTCTTGGCCGTCAAAAAGGCAAAGAATGTGCCGACCAAGGGTCTCCGTGTCATGCTTGGTGCGTAAAAGGGAACCCAAGGAAAGGGATTGAAAAAGTTCCTGGGCCTGGGCCAAAGGTCGGTGTAGATTACGCGGTGTTTTGGTCCATACGCTGCGCCGTCAAAGGACACGAAAGGGGTACATGAATATTTTCGTTCTCGATCTGGATCCGGTAAAGTGTGTCCGCTATCATTGTGATCAGCACGTGATCAAGATGATTCTGGAAAGTGTTCAAATCATCTGCACGGCTCTGAACAAAAAGGGCCTGAACACGCCCTATAAGCCCACGCATAGGAAACATCCGTGTGTGCTGTGGGCCGAAGAATCTTACGACAATGTGCGGTGGCTCATGCGTTTGACGCGGGCCCTCAATCGCGAATACAAATACCGATACCGAAAATCGACGGATCATGCTTCCGTGCGCATTCTGGACCAAGTCAAAGGGCTGCGCTTTCCGTCCGTGGGCCTGACGCCTTTTGCGCAGGCCATGCCCGACAAGTATAAAGTGCCCGGAGATCCCGTCACGGCCTATCGGCGTTTTTATGTGGGAGAAAAATTGCGGTTTGCCACCTGGACACGCCGGCGAAAGCCCCCGTGGCTTCAAGAATATGTGTGCCTTCTTCCCGAGCCCGCTCTGAGTACAAGGGCGGTTTCAAAGGCCACACGGCTGCCCCAGTGATGGAAAGCACACGGGCGACGCCGCAACACGAAATGGACTGGGCCATGGATCGAGTCCTTTGGGGAAAGGGCGAAAAGCCTGTCTAATGGCTTCTGAAGTACCCTAATGGCCAGGGGCTGATCACCGTCGCCACGGGTACCGGCAAGACCTTTTCCTTGCTGGTACTGGCTGAAGGGTTTTCGCGACACGGCGTGCCTGTGTTCATTCACCTACCTTTTTTGATCCCGATTCGGGGAGGAGGCGAAACCCCTATGGGCCGCGCCCGAGATTGGCTTCGTCAGGCAGAAACGACCTTCTCTGGGCAGAGCACTCCTTTCGCGGAGGTTTTTTGCCCAGAGCTGCTTTATTTGTCAGCAGGCTGGCGAGAAAGCCTTAAAAGCTCTGTGCTTTCGCAAGGGTTTTGACATCATCAAGACCCATTCTGTTTACAAGATCATGACGGCCCTCGGTGTGGACGACGAGCTTTTGGAGCGGGCCAAATAGCTTGATCTTCATTACGTGTCCGGCCGATACCCGGATGCCTTTCCCGATGGCGCCCCTTTGAGATGCTGACGGCTAGGCAAGCGAAGGCTGCTTTTGGTGTCGGCGCGATGTATCGTGCAATGGGTTCAGCGGGAGATGCAGCCCGATGAGTGATTCGGACGTGCTCATGCGCAGCCGCCCTCCTGTGAGTGTCCTGGATTTTTCTCTGGAAGAGATCGTGGCTCGGCTGCGCCGTGCCTTGAAGGACCGAGGAGTTCTGGAAGCCTATATTTTCGGGTCCGTGGCGGCTGGGAATCCCCACGACTGGTCGGATGTGGACGTGATCCTTGTTGCCCCTTTACAAGAACCCTTCATCGAACGACCCCGTAAGTTCTGGGATCTGCTGGATCGTGGCTTTCCACTGGACATTCTTGTTTATACGCCGGAAGAATTTTCCCGGCTGTGGATCGAAGAATCGGGCTTTTGGCGCACCATCCGGGAAAACCACATTCGAATAATCTAAAATGGGCTGTGGCACGGCGCTCCCCTCCATTGGCATGCCCCTCAGAGTTCTGACCCTGCCGCCTTGATCCTCCAAACCTTTATCGGGCAAATTTTTTCTCGCTGCGAGCAAGGGCAATGAAAACGACAGGCTGTTTTTGATAGACCGTCCAGGACCGTGTTTAGCCGAGTTGCAGAAGAGCTTTGAGTTCCAAGGCGTTGTGCGGTGCGTGAGCTTGGTCGTCGTTATCGAAATAAATGTAGGCATCCCGATTCCATGACCGGATGCGGTCCGCCCAGGCCTCCAGTTCTTGGCGGCTATACCGAGACCGGTAGAGTTTTTGGCTTCCATGGAGTCGAACATAAACAAAGGAGGCGGTCACGGCTTCATGAAAAGGGTAGCGGCCCGCCGTGTCGGAAAGGCACAGGGCGATGTTCCGCGCTTCAAGGAGGCTGAAAAACGAATCCTGTAACCATGACGGGTGACGCACTTCCATGACATGCCGGGAGGAGGGATCGAGCCGGTCCAGAAAATCCCGAACCAGTCCATCATCATAGGCAAGGCTAGGGGGCAATTGGAGCAGGATCGGACCTAGCTTGTCGCCCAGTTTCGAAACGCACCGATAGAATCGAACCAAGGGTTCCTCCACATCCCTCAGGCGTTTGATGTGGGTGATGAAACGATTGGCCTTCACGGCCCAGCAAAAATCCTCTGGCGTCCTTTGCTTCCAGCCGTCAAAGGTCTCGGGTTTGGGCAGCCGATAAAAGGTGGCGTTCACTTCGACGGTGTCAAATTGCATGGCGTAAAAATCCAGCCACCGGGCCTTGGGCCAATCTTCCGGGTAGAACCGCCCTTTCCAGTGAGGGTAATTCCATCCCGAGGTGCCGATGCGAACACGCGCTTCCTGCATGGCCTCTTCGACCTCAAATACGAAAGGGTTAGGCCCTGAGGCCTAACCCCCTTGTTTTTGCTGGAGCCGGCGATGGGATTCGAACCCGCGACCTGCTGATTACGAATCAGCTGCTCTACCCCTGAGCTACGCCGGCCTGAGAAGCGGCAAGGCTTATAGCACGCTGCTTTTTGGGCGGTCAAGGTCAAATCGTGAGGGTTCCGGCCTGCGGCGAAGCGGCTCATTTCAAAAGACAGGGCGTGGGAGCGGCGTGAGCCGAACCTGGGTCTTTGGCGCTGCAAAAGTCTACAGAAAATTGGCAGCCACCGACGCGCCTTGCGGCGCTGCCACAGCACGGGGCTGTCGGTCGTCTTCTTGGGCCAGCTTCGAGAGAGTCGTCTGACCCGGCAGGCCTCCTCACGCTTTGACGGCCACGCACTTCATTTCGATCTGGGCCCCTCGGGGCAGGGCGCTCACCTGCACCACGGCTCGAGCTGGCTTGTGGTCTTGAAAGACCTCTTCATACAGGGCGTTGAAGGTCTGAAAATGGCCAAGGTCCGTCAAAAAAACATCCACGGCCACCACCTCGTTCATGGCGTACCCTGCCGCCTCAAGAATCCGCGCCACATTGTGCAGCACCTGGCGCGCCTGTGCATCGAAAGTTCCTTCCACCATTTGACCGGTTTCGGGGACCAAGGGAATCTGGCCACTCACGAAGAGCCACGGACCGGCCTGAACAGCTTGACTATAAGGGCCGATGGCCGCCGGCGCTTTCTTTGTTTCCACGAAACGCAAAGGCATGGGCTTTTCTCCCCTATCGAAGGCTCGAACTTGATCCAAGCGAGGCGACACCGCCATGGTGCGTGATACCATTCCTTGAGCTTTCACACGCAAGCCCTTGTAACACCGGAAAAGACGGTTGCCAAGGTGCTTGCATATCTTTAAGATGCCGTTTATGGACTTCGAAAGCTGTCGAAATCCTGGGTATCAAAGCTAACGCAAGATGACGGGGGACGAGTGGCTTCCATACCCGTAACAAAGATTCTCATGTACAGCCATGACACCTTTGGCTTGGGCCATATTCGCCGCACTTTGGCCATCGCTCGAAGCCTGCGCAAGCTTCCTGCCACCGTCCTCATCCTCACGGGCTCCCCACTTGTGGGCCGCTTCAAGATTCCTCGCCGCGTCGATTTCGTTCGCATTCCGGGCATGATCAAGATGACCAACGAGGAATATCTGCCTCTTTCCATGAAGCTGGAGGCCACCGAGGTTTTGGAGATTCGTAAGAGCATCATTCTGAGCGCGGCCCAGGCTTTTAGCCCGGATTTTTTTATTGTGGACAAGGCCCCTTTGGGCCTGAAGCGTGAAGTGGTGGACACGCTGCACTGGATGCGGGAGGACCTTCCGTCCTGCACGACCATTTTAGGGCTTCGCGACATCATGGACGAGGCCCAGGCGACCATCGAAGATTGGGAAAGCAAGGGCATTTATGGGGCCATGGAAGCCCTTTATGATGAAATCTGGGTTTACGGCCATCGATCCTTTTATGACCCGGTGCAGGAATACCGCATTCCGGATTCCGTAGCCCGCAAGATCACCTTTACCGGCTATATTCCGCGTCAGGTGCCATCTGCGGCGGAGGTGAAGCAGGTGCGGCGGGAATTGGGCTTGACAGACGACCAGAAGATGGTGCTCATGACCACCGGCGGCGGCGGAGACGGCTATCCCGTGGTCAACACCTTTCTCAAAGCCTTTGAACAGAACGTGGCCCCTGCGGGCATGAAGGCCGTGATCGTCACCGGGCCATTCCTTTCGCCCATGCATTATAAGGAAGTGGCCGGGCGATGCGAGACCCTGGGGTTTCAAATTCTTCGGTTTCACCGCTTCATGGAAGGGCTCATCGGAGCCGCCGACGTCATCGTCAGCATGGGCGGCTACAACACGGTGTGCGAAATCATCAGCCAAAGAAAACCTTTTTTGATCATTCCTCGAACTGTGCCGCGACAAGAGCAGCTCATTCGAGCGGAAGTTTTATACCGGCGTGGCTTTTGTGAATACCTGCATCCGGAGCGGCTGAGTCCTTTGGCCGTCTACCAAAAGGTTGAGCACCTTTTGGCCAACGGCACCGGCATGGCCGCCAAAGCGCAGGAATTTCCCTTTACGGCTCTGGAAGTCATTCGAGCGCGGGTTGCTGAATGCCACAAGGGAGCGCGAGTTCAATGGGCGTGAAAGCGGCGCGCGGCCATGGGGCTCCTCGGCTGGGCATGGTTCTCAAAGGCTACCCGCGCATTTCCGAATCGTTTATCAGTCAGGAAATTGCCCTTTTGGAATCCATGGGCATGCCCATTGAAATCTATTCCCTGCGGCGGCCTCGAGAGTCTTTTACCCACGAGAGTGTGCGCCGGATTCGCGCTTCGGTGACCTACCTTCCCGAATATGTGCTGCCGCACCCTCGAGCCATGATCGCCCCCAACCTGCGCCTGTGGGTTCGACTGGGCCCTCGGTACGTGCGAGGCTTTCGCGACGCTTTGCGCCGTGCTGTGGATCGGCGCACCTCGGCCACTCTGCGCCATTTTCTGCAAGGGGGGTATCTGGCCTACAATCGCTTGATGGGGCGCCCTGTGCGGCATCTGCACGCGCATTTTTGCCACACACCCACGTCGGTGGCTTTTTTTGCTTCCCAATTGAGCGGAGTGCCTTACAGTTTCACGGCGCACGCCAAGGACATTTACACCTCAGACCCCAATCAGCTGCGCCGCAAGATACAGCGGGCTCGCTTTGTGGTCACCTGCACGGCCTACAATGCGCGTTACCTACAATCCCTGCTGAACACGGGTGCTGGAGATGGCTCAAAGAACCGCTCCCTTGTTCCCATCCACACCATCTATCACGGCATCGACCTGCGTTTCTTCGCCTACGGCACGGACCCTTGGCCTGCGCCTCCCTTTCGCGTGCTCTCGGTGGGCCGACTGGTGCCCAAAAAAGGCTATGATGACCTTTTGAGAGCTTTGAAAATCCTGGAAACCTTGGGTGTCGATTTTCACTTCGACCACATCGGTTCCGGAGAGGACAAAGAGAAGATTCACGACCTGGCGCGACGCCTGGGACTGTGGCCTCGCGTCACCTTTCATGGAACGTTGCCTCACGAAAAGGTCATCGGCTTTTACCGCCGTTCCCATGTCTTTGTTCTGGCGTGCAAGACGGCGCCCAATGGCGATCGGGACGGCATTCCCAACGTGTTGGTGGAAGCCATGGCGGTGGGGCTTCCGGTGGTGAGTACGCGCCATGCGGCCATTGCGGAACTGGTAGAAGACCAGGTGACGGGAACTCTGGTGCCTCCCGCATCCCCTGACACTTTGGCCTGGGCCATCAAGGCCGTGCTGGAAGCCGGAACATCCCTGGAGGCTCAAAAGCGGGCCGCGCGCCGCACAGTGGAAACGCACTTTGACAGTCGGCGCTGTATTCAACCCCTGGAGGCACTCTTGCGAAAGGCTGTCGGTAATCCTTGAGAATCGCGTTCTATAGCCCCAACAAGCCCCTGGGGCATCCAGACCCTTCGGGCGATCAGACCATCGCCCAGGGGCTTGTGGAAGCGTTACATGGCGCTGGATATGCCTGCCGGGAGATGAGCCGCTTTCGTGCCCGATGGTTCTGGAGGGAAAAGGGCGGCTGGTCTCGAGCGGTGCAAGGGGTCGTAGAGGCCCTGCGCCAATCCAGAATCTGGCGGCCGCACTTGTGGCTGACGTACCATACCTACTACAAGGCTCCCGATGTGATCGGCCCGTGGCTTTCCCGGCTTTTGGGGATTCCCTATGTTCTCGTGCAGCCCATGTACGGCACAAAGCGCCGAAGGCGTGCTGAGACGCGGCCGGGTTTTTATCTGAACCGATGGGCTTTGCTGGGTGCTCATCTGGCCGTCATCAACAACCGAAACGATCTGGCGGCCCTGGAGCGCGTGGTGCCCTTGAATCGGTTAGCCTATGTGGCGCCTGGTATCTTTCCGGAAATGTTCGTGCGCTGTGAAGCGGCCCGCCGGACGGTGCGGGCGCACTGGGGCTTTGCCGCCCATGACCCGGTGCTGCTTGCCGTGGCGCGGTTTCGGCCGGGGGTGAAAAGAAAGAGCCTACACTTTCTTTTTCATGCCCTGGCCCGAATCGGGGACAATCCGAAACCCTGGCGCCTTGTGGTGGTGGGCGATGGACCCCTGGAAGCCGAAATGCATCGAACGGCCGCGCGGCGTCTGGGCCGGCGTGTGGTTTTTGTGGGGCGCGTGGCGCGCCGGGAGCTGCATGCCTATTACAGTGCCGGTGACCTTTTCGTTTTTCCGGGAATTAGAGAATCCCTAGGCATGGTGTACTTGGAAGCGCAGGCATGTGGTCTTCCGGTGGTGGCGTTGCGGGAAGGCGGCGTGGACCAGGTGGTGTGGGACGGCCTTACGGGTATTCTGATTCCCCGCCGGGATCCGGGGGCGTACGCCGAGGCGGTCAGAAATCTTTTGCAGGATGAGGCGCGGCGGCGCTTTTTGGGGTTGAAAGGGGTTCGGTACGTGGAGTGGTACCGGAACCTGCATCGACAGGTGCGCTATCTTGCGGGGTTACTGGAATCGCTGGTTTAGAAGGCGGCTTAAGGGCGGCTTGGTGGGGTGTTTTTCGGCGTCATCTTGAGGGGCCTTGCGGGTTGTCTTCCTGGGGAGCCCAAGCGTGGACGTTCACGTTATTTTCCTGGGAGCGCAATCCTGTGGCCCCACAGAAAGAAAAAGTGGGCGGGACATCTGCGATCTCGGGCAGGGACGAGGGGCTTTCGGCGCGCTAGGTGCTCAAGGGCCCTGGAAATGACCAAAGCTCCCGGGACATTTTGGACTGCATCACCATGAACATCGCCGTTCTTTCCGACATACACGGGAACCTGGAAGCCTTTGAAGCGGTGCTGCGCGACCTGGAGGACACGCGGCCCGATCGCGTGGTGTGCCTCGGCGATGCCGTGGGCTACGGTCCCGATCCTGAAGCCGTGGTGCGGCGCCTTCAATCCCTTCGCATTCCCTGCGTCATGGGAAACCACGAATGGGCCCTCATGAACCCGGATTACCTGGAGTGGTTCAATCCTTCGGCGCGACAATCCCTGGAACTGACCCGGGAACTGCTCAGCCCCCAAGGGTTTCGCACCGTGACAGCATGGCCGACGACGCTTCACGTGGAAGGGGCCCTGTGCGTTCACGGGTGTCCGCCCCAGTCGGTCACCCGGTATCTGTTTGAGGTGGTCGTGGAAGAGCTTCCTCACCTCTTTTCCCTTTACGAAAATCCCCTGTGTTTTGTCGGGCACACGCACCAGTTGCTGTGGGTGCGATGGGACGGAAACCAAGGACGCATCCATCGGTTTCGATCCGATGCGCTGCACTTGCAGCCATCCGCCCGGTACATCGTCAACGTGGGCAGCGTGGGGCAACCTCGGGACGGAGACAATCGTGCCAAATACGTGATCTGGAACACAGAGTCTTCGACGATCGTCGTGCGGCGCGTGGCTTACGACATAGCCAAGACGGTGCAAAAGATTCTCGCTTTGGGTTTTCCACGCATTAACGCCGACCGGCTCTGGTGAGCCGTTCTCAGGTGCGTTGCAATGCATGAGGGGCATGCCGTGCGGTGGATCGGACGGTATCAGATTCTCGGGCTTTTGGGGCGGGGCGGCATGGGCCGCGTCTATCGCGTGTGGGATCCCGACGCCTCGAGCCTTCTCGCCCTAAAAATCCTGGATCCCCATCCGCACTTGGTGACGCTTCTCGGGGAAGACCAGGCGCGCCGACTCTTCCTCATGGAAACCTCTGTTATGGAGCGGCTGCGCCACCCTCACCTGGCCTGCGTACTGGATCGCGGCGTTCACGATGGACGTCCCTATTTCGTCATGGAATACCATTGTCATTCTCTGGCGGATCATATCGGTGAAGAGGCCGTGCTGGAGCGGCCCACGCGACCCTTGCCCCCTCGAGAGGCTTTCCGCCTCGTGGAAGAGATGCTTTCGGGGCTGGGGGCCATGCACCGCTCGGGTCTGGTGCATCGGGATCTGAAACCGGCCAATGTGCTTCTGGCCGACGAAGGGACCGTCAAATTGATCGACTTCGGGCTGTCCAAGATTCCGGGCGTTGTCTTTCCCAAACCGAGGCAACTCATCGTGGGGACACCCTATTATGCGGCGCCGGAACAGGAGCGTGATCCCGATGACGCCACGCCGGCTTCCGACCTTTACAGTGCCGCCGCCGTCTTCTTTCGGCTCTTGACGGGCTTACTGCCTTCAAAAACATCGGTGGCCGCCCTGCCCCATCCCTTTGACGGGGCACCCTGGAAGGCCTTCTTTGGCAAAGCCTGTGCCGCCGACCCCGCGCGGCGCTATCGCACCACGCGGGGCATGATGCAGGCCTTGAGGTCCCTACGCCGCACCTTTGATGCTGCGCTGGACCAGGCATGCCGGTTGTGGCACGACGAGCCGCCTCAGGTCGCGGATCGGCTGCGGTGCCGGCGCGAACCCGTCAAAGTGCGTCGCCGAGACGCTCAGGAATTTTTCGAATTAGATGCCCTATGGCGCCCTCGCCGTGAGACGATCAATTCCTGGGTTGTCTATCCCGAATGCCTCTACGATGGCACTACAGGGTTGTGGTGGCAGCGCGACGGTTCCAAGGACAGGCTGTCGTGGCCCGAGGCACGCAGGTACGTCGAGGATCTGTGCCGAGAGTCTTTCGGCGGCCGCAGGGATTGGCGACTTCCGACGGTGTCCGAGCTGACCACCATACTTAAAAGACCCCGATATCCGGACACCTTTTGCCTGGAACCGGTCTTTTCACGGCGCGTGCAGCGGTTCTGGTCCACGGATCGATGTTCTTATCGATCGGCTTGGTATGCCAGTTCTGAATTGGGTTATGTGGGCGTGAAGGATTTTTCCTGCCGCATGTATGGGCGCGCCGTGGCTGGGCCGCAGGAACGACCCATATGACGAAAGGGAAGACCATGCCCAGGGGTTGGATGCATCGCCTGCAGGGGTTTCTTTTCAAAGAGGATCATCGCCTTGCCAAAGGCCTTGTGGAACATAGGCTGCGCCAGGTGGGGCGGTTGCTCTACTTGAGCTTGTGGAAATTTCAGCGGGATTTTTGTTTTGACCGCGCGGCCAGTCTGGCCTTTGCCAGCATCTTGTCGATGATCCCTTTGTCGGTGTTGTTCGTGAGCTTCGTGGGGCTTTTGGGCGGGGGTGAACGCATCATGCACTTTGTCCAGCAAAAGATCCTGCCGGCCGTGGTGCCCGAATTTCAACACCAGGTCATGGAGTGGCTGGAAAGCTCCATTTCCCCCACGGTGTTCAAAGCCGGCCCGGCGGGTCTCATCAACCTGGCCGCCTTGCTGGGCCTGATCATGGGGGCTTTGAACATCCTGATCACCGCGGAAAGGGTTTTTAACCATATCTGGAGGGTGCAGGGATCGCGCCATTATTTTCAAAAAGTCACTGCCTTTTGGGTGCTGCTTACTTCAAGCCCCTTCGTCATCGTGGCCTCCATGTGGATCAGCAACGTGCTGGTGCCCCAAGGTGGGGCCGTGGAATCCTTTCTTCAAAGGAATTTTCTGGCTCGAACCCTTTACAGCCTGTGTGCTCCCGTTTTTGTGGAAACCATCTGTTTTGCTCTCATCTACTTCTATTTGCCTTCGGCGCGGGTACGGTTTCGAAACGCGGTCTTGGCCGGGTTGTGTGCCGCCGTCCTGTGGGAATTGTCCAAAAAGGGTTTTTATTTCTACGTGAGCCAGGCGGGCACCATGACGAATTTTTATCGAAACCTGGCCACAGTGCCTTTGTTTTTCGTGTGGCTGTTTCTCACGTGGATCATCCTTTTGTGGGGAGGGCAGCTGAGCTACGCGCTGCAAAACGCCAAAGCCCTGATACTGGAACAGAACCAAGGATGGGCGGCGCATCGGTATTCGCAAGTGTTTTTGGGTTTTTTTCTGGTGCTTCGTGTGTACGAACATTTTCTTCGAGGTGATGAACCCTGCGAACTGGACGCGTTGGCCGACGAGATCGGCGTTCCTCAGGAGACGCTTCTCACTCTTTCGGAATACCTTGTGGAACACCGCGTCCTTGTGGAAGACGCGCAGCGCCTCGGCTGCTACACTCTGGCCAAGCACCCGTCCCTTATCTCGCTGCAGGACCTGGCGCAACGGCTTTATGCCAAAGAATTTCCCGGCGAAATGCCCCTGCTGGATTCCCTAGGGCAAGCCGAAAGGAGCGGCAGCTATGGCGAGGGCGGCATTTCTGTGTTGGCGCAAGAACTGCTTCGGGCGGCCTTACGCGGCTACTTTTCCCCGTTTGTTGGAAAAACGTTGGAAGACCTCGACATTGGGGTCACATCTTGATTTATGCCATAAATCTGTTGCAGCCCTGAGGGCCAGCCCGACAAATGTGGGAACGACCGGTGCTTGGGAAGGGGCCACCTTTTCGTGAGAAGATCTGGAGGGAGCGAGGGGGCTGCGCCCGTTGAGGGAGGGGACGATGCAAGGATGTCCACTCAAGCCATGCCCACGCCCGAAGGATCGCCGCAAGGCACTAGGTCTTCTATTCAATTATTCCATGTCCATTGGACCAGAGGAGGCCCCTATGGCAGGCTGAGCCACTCCTTTCAGTGGGCACTCAGGGACGTTCTGATATCTCTGGATATCCTGCTTGCGGTCTGCCTCGCACGGCGATGGCGGGACGGCACAATTTATCCGCGGGGAAAAATTCCGTAATGAATCCGTAAGACTTTTTAAGCCACCAAGAACTCCGGGCATAGTTTCCCATAGTTGGTGTTGTTCGCCGCTTCGTTTCGTTGGGAGCTTTTGTTCTTGCAAAGGTCGAGGGATTGCTGAAAAAATTTCAAGGAGCCTTGGCCTAGTTTTGCTTTTCAGGAGCGCCACAGAGTGCGATGTTTTTTAGCCTCAAAGTGCCTTTGGCTTGTGGATCACCTTGGCCGTGGCCAGCGTCGATCCGACAAACCGAACAGCGCCTCCAGTGACCAACACGCTCAAGGCTCTAAGGCGCTTTCCATGTGGCCACTTTTGGTCTCGGCGTGCGCTGTTCCCGCAGGCTGGCGTGCGCTGCCGGCGCACGGTGACTCCAACGACGGGCTTGTTGGGCAAAGTTGAGTGGAAGCGAAACTCCTTTGAAAACGGCGCAAGAGCCGCGCGGCCTCGGCGGGTTAGGTCCCCAGAGGCATGGCCTGTGGCGTGGCGGGTTCGGGACATGTTTGAAGGAAATGACGTCATGGAGGAACAGTCCATCATGGTTTTGGAGGATGCCCACGAACACGAGGCGTCTCAAGGGGATGTTTTCGAGCAGGCACAGGAGGACATTCCGGATCGCGCATCGTGGTTTCGACGATGTCGTCGCGTGGTGGTCAAGGTCGGCAGTGCCGTCCTCACCATGCCTCGAGGCCTCGACCGCGTCATCATTCATCGCCTGACCGATCAGATTGTGGAATTGAAGCACCGAGGTCACGAAGTGATCATCGTGTCTTCTGGAGCGGTGGCGTCCGGCATGCGCAAGGTGGGCCTCAAGGAAAAACCCCGCACCATTCCTCAGAAACAGGCCACGGCGGCCATCGGCCAGACCTTTCTCATGAACGCCTGGGAAGAAGCCTTTGACAAGTTTGAACTGCTGACAGCCCAGATCCTCCTCACCAACGAAGACCTGGCTCATCGGCACCGGTACCTGAATGCCCGCAACACTCTGGAAACCCTTCTGGACTGGAACATCGTGCCCATAGTCAACGAAAACGACACGGTGGTGGTGGAAGAAATCAAGTTCGGGGACAACGACCAACTCTCGGCACTCATTGCCGGCTTGGTGGCCGCCGACCTGGTGGTGATCCTCACGGACACAGAAGGCCTCTATGAGTGTGACCCTCGAGCCCGGCCTGACGCGCGGCTCATTCGCGTGGTGCATGGGTTCAATCCCAAGCTGACGGCCTGTGCCACGCCGGAACCCGGCTCGGTGGGCACGGGAGGCATGTTGAGCAAGTTGCAGGCCGCCAAGAAATGCCTTGCGTCGGGCATTCCCATGGTCATCGGGCCGGGTCGGGAGAAGGACGTCCTGGTGCGCCTCTTTGACGGCGAACCTTTGGGAACCCTTTTTCTGCCTAAGCGCCGCTTGTATCACGGCAAAAAGATTTGGCTGGCCAACCTGCCCAAACCGGCAGGGGAATTGGTACTGGACCAGGGAGCGGTGAAGGCGCTGCAAAAGGCGGGAAAATCCCTGCTGCCCATCGGGATTCGAGAAGTGCGAGGCGCCTTTGGTGTGGGAGCTGCGGTGCGCTGCGTGGATGAAGAGGGCACGCTGGTGGGCGTGGGCTTGACCAATTACCGTTCGGATGAAATTGATCGCATTAAAGGGCATCATACCGAGGAGATCGAGGCTTTGCTTGGCTACAAGCATTCCGATGAGGTCATTCACCGAAACAATTTCGTGCTCAATGAACCGTAAGTGTTCGACGGTACTTCGAGAAAAAAGGAAGAGCCATGGGATACCGGGAAGAGATGACGGCGATGGGAAAGCGAGCCCGTGAAGCGGCGCACCAGATGGCCAAGGCGGGCACGACGTTAAAGCAAAGGTTCTTAGAAAAAACCGCAGAAAGGCTTGGTGCGGAACGGGATCGCCTCGCGCAGGCCAACGCGCTGGATATTGCCGCTGCCGAAGAAAAAGGGCTGCCCAAGGCCAAGGTGGATCGATTGCGCCTCACCGACAAGGTGCTCAAGGAAATGACGGACGGATTACGTCAGGTAGCCCAGCTTCCGGATCCGGTGGGCCAGGTCACCGGCCTGTGGACGCGGCCTAACGGCTTGCGCGTGGGCCGCATGCGCATTCCCCTGGGCGTGGTGGGCATCATTTACGAATCGCGTCCCAACGTGACGGTGGATGCGGCCGGATTGTGCATTAAGGCCGGCAATGCCGTGATTCTTCGAGGCGGATCCGAAGCCTTTCATTCCAATCGATGCTTAGCGAAGATTCTTCAAGAGACCCTTCGTGAAGTGGGGTTGCCGGAGGCGGCCGTGCAGGTGGTGGAGACCACCGATCGGGAGGCGGTGCTGGAGTTACTGCGGCTGGAAGAGTTCATCGATGTGATGATTCCTCGAGGGGGTGAGGAACTTATTCGTTTCGTGGCGGAAAACGCGCGCATGCCGGTCCTGAAGCATTACAAAGGGGTCTGCCACATCTATGTGGATGAAAGGGTGGATATGGACATGGCCGAAAAGGTGTGTCTCAACGCCAAGGTGCAGCGGCCCGGCGTGTGCAACGCCATGGAAACTCTTTTGGTGCATCGGGCGGCGGCCCCGGTCTTTTTGCCACGGATGGCCGAAGTGTTTCGTCGCCATGGTGTGGAACTGAGAGGATGCCCCGAAACCTGCCGGCTGGTGCCTGAATGTCGACCGGCAACGGACGAGGATTGGGGCATGGAATATCTGGACCTGATTTTGGCCGTCAAGGTGGTGGGGTCCATGGAAGAAGCCATCGACCATATCGCGCGCTACGGATCCAACCACACGGAAGCGATTCTCACAGAAGATTTTGATCGCGCCATGCGCTTTCTTCAGGAAGTGCAGTCCAGTCTGGTGCTGGTCAACGCGTCCACCCGCTTCAACGACGGATACCAGTTGGGGCTGGGCGCGGAAATCGGCATTTCCACGTCGCGGCTTCATGCCTTTGGCCCCATGGGCGTGGAGGAATTGACGACCACCAAGTTCATCGCCTTTGGCTCGGGGCAGCTGCGCGATTAGGGCTGAAGGGGCACGGGGAGGGCATGAGCCGGGATGTTTTAAGGCGCCTGGGTATTTTGGGCGGCACGTTCAATCCGGTGCATTTGGGCCATTTGCGCATGGCCGAAGAGGCCGTGGAAGCTCTAGCCTTGGACCTGTGCCTATTCCTACCGGCCTGGGTGCCTCCCCACAAACCCGACCCGCATCTTGTGGCCTTTGAACACCGATGGCGCATGCTGGAGCTGGCTACGGCCGGCCACCCGCGCTTTGGCCTCTCGGATGTGGAAAAACGCCTGCGCGGCACATCTTACACCGTGCGCACCCTTCGAACCCTTTACCTGGAGCTGCCGCCCGAAACCCAGCTCTTCCTTTTGGTGGGTACCGACGCTTTTTTTGAAATGCCCACTTGGTGGCGGTATGGTGAAATTTTTCGGTTAGCCACGGTGGTCGTGCTTGATAGGCCTAACCTCGCTACCGAAGACGTTCTGGCTTTTCTACATAAGCATGTGTCCACGGATTATGGCCACGAGGCGACTGATGGGCAGGAAGGCAGCCGTGCGGCGCGGACCGTTTACCGGTCCATCACGCGGTTTCCTGTGGTGTGCCTAAAAACCACTCGGCTCGATATTGCTTCGTCGCGCATTCGAACTCTGGTGGCCGAGGGAAAATCCATTCGGTTTCTGGTCCCCGACGCGGTGATGGATTATATTAGTGAAAAGAGCTTGTATCGGTCAACACGAGCAAAATGTCCGTGATGGAGGAAGAATGGCCAACACAGCTAGACAGTCCGAGAACACGCGAACCCGCATGGATCCTTTGTCCAAAGCGCTTTCGTGCGCCAAGGAGGCCGACACCCGCAAGGCTTTGGATATGGTCCTTTTGGATGTGTCAAAGATCACCACGGTTGCCGATTATTTTTTGATCTGCAGCGGTCGATCCAGCCGTCAGGTGCAGGGCATCGCCGAGGCGGTGCAAGCACGGCTGCGGCAACTGGGCGTACGCCCTCTAGGTGTGGAGGGGGAACGAGAAGGGCATTGGGTGCTTTTGGATTACGGGGATGTCATCGTGCACATTTTCTATCAGCCCATTCGAGAACTTTACGACCTGGAAAGTCTGTGGTCTGAGGGCGCCGTGGTGCCTTTGGATGAGCATCTGGTGGTCCCCAAAGGTGAACGAGAATGACACGATCTTGGCGCCGAGTCTTGTACGGGGTGTTGGTTTTGAGTCTGCTGTTTGCGGCGGGGCCGTCACGAACGTGGGCTCTGGAGCTGGACGAGGAAAAGGAACTGGGCCGCAAGATACTGCAGATGGTTCGCGACCATTTCCGCCTCATTGAAGACCCGGAGGTGGTCGGATACGTGCAAGCCGTGGGCCGGCGCGTGGTGCGCGCGTTAGGGCCCGTGCACTACGATTACGCCTTTTTTGTCATCGACGACGCCACGCCCAACGCCTTTGCCATTCCCGGAGGGTACGTCTTTGTCTTTCGAGGACTTTTGGAACTTATGGACTCCGAAGCGGAATTGGCAAGCATTCTGGCACACGAACTGGCGCACGTACAGTCCCGCCACATTCACAAGCAGCTGGAAAGAGGCCGGATTTTAAGCATCGCCGGCATTGTGGGAACTTTGGCGGGAGCGTTTTTGGGTCTGGAAAGCGATGCGGCCCGGGCTCTGGCCATGGGCACCATGGCCGGCGCGCAAACGCTACAGCTAAAGTACAGTCGAGAAGACGAAGAGGAGGCGGATCGCCTGGGGTTTGAATATCTCGTGTCGGCGGGCTATGAGCCTCGGGCCATGGTGACGGTCATGCAAAAGATGCGGCGCATGAATTGGCAGAGCGATTCCCGGGTGCCGTCCTATCTCATGACCCACCCTGCCATGGGAGAACGGGTGGGGTATTTGGAGCTGTTGGTGGAGCGCAAAGGGGCTCGGCCGTCGAGCGCAAAGGTTCGCGATGCCCTGGGAGATTATCCCTTTGTGCTCGCCATCTTGCTGAGTCGGCACGCCGAATTTGGGGAGGCACAGAGGCGTTTTCAAGGATGGCTTCAGGACCCGGCGCGCAAAGCGGCGGCTCTTTACGGGCTGGGTCGCATTCACTTATCCAAGGGCCGCCTGGACGAGGCGCTGAATCTTCTGCGCCAGGCCGCCGTTCTGAAGCCCATGAGCCATCTGGTGTTGACGGGTTTGGGCGAGACCTATCATCGACTTGGGCGCTTGGAAGAGGCGGAAAAAGCGCTGCGTTCGGCCCTTGCCCTGGACGATGAATCCCCCATGGCGCACTTGCGCTTGGGACTTGTGTATCAAGATCAGGAAAAATGGCAGGAAGCCCTGCGGCACCTTAAGAGAGCCGAGGCCTTGGCGCCGCTGAACCCTGAGCTGGATTATCAGCTGGGGGTCGTCTATGGGCGCATGCAGGATCTGGGGCCGGCCCATTATTATCTGGCCCGGCATGCCATGAGGCGCGGGGATGCCAAGCTTGTGGCGTTTCATATGCAAAAGGCCAAAATTTACCTGCCGGCATCGGACGATCGCCTTCGAGAATTGGAGCGATGGCTCAAAGAAAGTCGAAAAACTTCTCGCGGTTCCTGATTGTCCACGCATGCACCAGAGCACGGTGAGTCCCAATCTTTCGTTCACATTGACAGGCATGAGCGCCCACGGACGCGCCGGCACGCGTCCCTCCGTAAGGTCGTCGTGTGCCCTTCATGCCTACCTTGCAGGGGCAGCGTGTCGGTAAGGGGCGTCATGGTTTGATTTCGTAGGAGCGCCGCACGGCGCGATGGCTTTGAGCTTTTGGGAGTTCATTTGCCTGAATGCGTGATGGTCGCGGCCTGTGCTGCTCCTCCACACATTCCACCGCGCTCACCAATGAGCTTTGAGGGCATACTTTAGGATCTTTACGGAGACCTGTCGCCAAACGTTATCGTTGTCACTCTCGCGCAAGCGGGAATCCACACCTCGCTGCGTCCAATCGACCAAAGGAATGGACGTTGTGGGCAACGCCTTATCGTCACTCCTTCCGCGGAAGCGGGAGTCCATGCCCTGAAGTTCCTATCGAGAAATGGAGTTACCCCTGTGAGAGGCGTCTTTGAGTAAGGACCTCGTCCTTGCGGTCCTGGCCGTTGCCGCGGGCCAGAGGCCGTCCCTTCGATTCGTTGAGCCCTGCCCTTGCCCTCGAGCTCGGTTCTCCACGGTCCCCATTGCCCACTTCCATGGTCCGCGCGTCCCTCCGAAAGCTCTCCGATCTACGCCGTTGGGCTTCAGCGCAAATGAGGAAGGGCCTCCGTTCTCCGGTCGACCGGGTGGCGTGGTGCATGAGCAACCTCTTGACGATTTTGGAAAAGCAGTGCTACACAATCAATTTATACATGAGCGAAAAGGTTGCGAAAGCATCACACATCGGCCCGGGGTGCGGGTCTGGGGGTGCAGGAGGGACCCATGAAAATTCTTGTCAGCGACAATTTGTCCGAGTCGGGGATTGAAAAGCTTAAGGCCGTTCCCGGATTTGAAGTGGAAGTCAACACGAGCCTCACGCACGAAGAGCTCTGCAGTATCATCAAAGAATACGATGCGCTGGTCATTCGAAGCGCCACCAAGGTGACGCGTGAGGTCATCGAAGCGGCGGACAATTTGAAGGTCATCGGACGTGCCGGAATCGGGCTGGACAATGTGGACATTCCTGCAGCCACCAAGCGCGGCATCGTGGTCATGAACACCCCTGAAGGGAACGTGATCACCACGGCCGAACACACCATCGCCATGCTCATGGCCTTGACCCGCAACATTCCTCAAGCCAACAAGTCCATGAAGGAAGGCAAGTGGGAAAAGAAGAAGTTTCGCGGCAAAGAAGTCTTCAACAAGACCTTGGGTGTCGTGGGCATCGGGCGCATTGGCCGCGTCGTGGCGGATCGGGCCAAGGGATTGAAGATGAACGTCATCGCCTATGATCCCTACATCAACGAAGAGACCATTCGCAAACTGGGGGTGGAAGCCGTCAGCTTTGACGAACTCTTGAGCCGTGCCGACTACATCACCGTGCACACGCCCATGACCCAGGAAACCCGCAACCTCATCGATAAGGAAGCCTTCAAGAAGATGAAGCCCGGCGTGTTCCTCATCAACTGCGCTCGGGGTGGCATCGTCAACGAACAGGACCTCTACGACGCCATTCGGGAAGGGATTGTGGCCGGAGCGGCCTTGGACGTGTTTGTGGAAGAACCCCCCAAGAACAATCCCTTGCTGGAACTGGACAAGGTGATTGCCACACCGCACCTGGGCGCGTCCACGGATGAAGCCCAAGAAAACGTGGCCTTGGCCGTGGCCGACCAGGTCATCGATTACCTGCTGAACGGCACCATTCGCAATGCGGTGAACGCCCCGGCCATCGACGGAGAAATCTTGGCCACCATGAGGCCGTATTTGGAATTGTCCGAAAAACTGGGCAGTCTGGTGCAGCAGATCACCCAGGGAGCCCCCGAGCAGGTTTCCATCGAATACGTAGGTGATGTGTGCCAAGTCAATGATACCAAGCCACTCACCATCTCGGTCCTCAAGGGTATTTTGACGCCCATGTTGGGGGAGCAGGTCAATTTCGTTAACGCTCCGGTGCTTGCGAAGGAACGGGGCATTCGAGTCACGGAGAGTCTGCGCACGGAAGCCGAAGACTTCACCAACCTCATCAGCATCTACATGAAGACGTCCCAGGACGAAAACCTGGTGGCGGGAACCATTTTCGGCAAGAAGGACGTGCGGCTGGTGCGCATCAATGACTTTCGGCTGGAAGCCGCCATGGAAGGGCATTTGGTGCTCATTTACAACATCGACACGCCGGGCACCATCGGTGCCATTGGTACTTGCCTGGGACGGCACAACATCAACATTTCCATGATGGACGTGGGGCAGGTGTTGGAACGTGGTCAAAACATCATTCTGTTGCGCACAGACACGCCGGTGACGCCCGATGTGGTCAAGGAACTGCTGTCCTTGGAAAATGTCAATATCGTGCAGATTCTCGAGCTGTAACGTGAGAAACTTCATGAGCGACCATGATCGTGAGCCGTGTGACGGAGGGCCTATGGAGGAGCAGGAAAAGAAGGGCTTTGTCGTTCGAGATCGGCGAAAGATCGTGTTGGACGAAGTAGAAGGGCGAGGGAACGTGGAAGCCGCCGCGGCAGCCGAGCGGCAGGAGCCGAAAGAGCCCACGGGGGAGCCATCCGTGCAGGAGAAGGCCAAGGCCGACGCCGACCAGGCCGCTCGAAAGGCTCGATCCGGTGCCACGTACCCTCAGGTGACCTTTTCCACTTTTGTCTTTTCGTTGAGTTCTTCCGCGCTGGTGCATTTGGGGGAAGTACCCGACCCTTCGACCCAAAAGGTAGAAAAAGACCTTCCCCTGGCCAAGCAGATTATCGATACGCTGGCGATGCTCCAAGAAAAGACCAAGGGAAACCTGGACAAGGACGAAGAGCAGCTGCTGCAGACGGTGCTTTATGATCTGCGGCTGCGCTTTGTCAAACAAAGTCATTCGTAGTTTCAGTGGGGGTACGGAAACGTTCGTCCACAGGGGCCTCGGGAGTGGCGGCAAGGCCCCTGCGCATGTGAAGCGGTGAGGGCGCGGTTTCGACGACCGGGGTGTCAATGGCCGAGGTTTCTGTCAAAGCGGCCCAAAGCGTCGAAATAGTATGGTGCCGCGGGGTGCTTTTAGAGCGAAAGCCCACAAGGGCCTTCTCGAGCAAGCGGGGACGAGGCCCTACGAAAACCCTTCAAACCGTCACTCCCAAGCATGCGAGAGCCTAATGGGGCATCAGATACCGCCACGAACCTTTTTCCCGTAACTCCCGCGGACGTGGAACCTCGAGAACGTCTTGTTCAGGGATTTTCAGGTCTAGAGATGGCATTCCCGTGCCAGCGGAAGCCTATATCCACGGGACTGTCTACCCCCTCCACGGCTGCGCACGGACAACCCAACCCCCCTCGGGAAAGACGGAAGACGCGCAATGGCGCCAATTGGCCATGATCGGACAAGGGGGAAAGCAAACGTTCAAGAGAATGCCCCAAGGAAATTTTCCCTGAGAGCATAGGCCTCTGGCCTGCATCCAAAAAAGCAGGCCGGACGCCTGCGCTTACGGGCCACTCGGGCTCAAAGGCATTGTTGCACGTGCTGGCAAGGATGCAATCCATGAAGGTCTCGGTGACCGCTTGCGCAAAGATCAATCTGTGGCTGGAAGTGCTTCGAAAGCGCCCCGACGGTTACCATGACCTATCCACCCTCATGCTCCCCGTGGGCATTCAGGACCGGCTGGACATTGAGACCTGTTCGGAGGGTCTTGAGCTTCGGTGCGATCATCCCGAGGTGCCCACGGATGCGCGAAATTTGCTGTATCGGGCGGCCGAAGCTTTTTTTGAGCGATCGGGCTGGCGCATCGGACTGCGCCTTTATCTGGTGAAAGGCATTGCCGTTGGGGCCGGCCTGGGGGGAGGAAGCGCCGATGCGGCGGCCCTGCTGAGATTTCTCAATACCGTGGCTCCCGAACCGCTGCCCTCTTCCACCCTTCATGAACTGGCTCGGGGGCTAGGGGGCGATGTGCCCTTTTTTCTCCTGGGCCGACCGGCTTTGGCCACGGGCATTGGGGATCAATTGCAGCCCATTGTTGGTCTGCCCCAGTATCCCCTCCTGCTGATGAAACCTCCGTACGCCGTGTCCACTGCTTGGGCTTACGGGAGTTTGAAGTTGACAAGGGGAGGGAGTCGCATTAAGATCCAGACGTTGTTAGCTTGCCCCCTCAACCCGGCGTCATGTCTGGAAAATGACCTGGAAGATGTGGTGGCGAAAGCCTATTCGGACGTTGTCGCCATCAAGGAGTGGTTGTTGCACAATGGGGCCGTAGGGGCGCTCATGACCGGGAGCGGACCTACGGTTTTTGGCATCTTTGAAACCGTGGATCAGGCCCGGGCCGTCGCGACGCGGATTCCTGCAGCGTGGAGCCGGTACTGGTGGGCGGTGACCACCACCCTCAACGGGCCGCAGTCCTGCCGAGCACGGTGAACGCATCGTTTTTTTGGGGTGTCGCCAAGGGGTAAGGCACGGGTCTTTGGAACCCGCATTCGGAGGTTCGAATCCTCCCACCCCAGCCAACCCAGCTTGGCCAAGCGGGCGGCATGAGATGCGAGAAGCGCCCCGGCCATGAAGCCGAGGCGGCGGACTGAAGATTAGCGCTTTGGGGGGACGGGTCGGGGGGAGCATGGGCAATCGACTGAAAGTCTTTGCCGGGTCGTCCAACCCGAAACTGGCGGAAAGTGTGTGCCGCCATTTGGGCATGTCCTTGGGCAAGGCCTTGGTGACGCGGTTCTCCGACGGGGAGATTCGCGTGGAGATCGGGGAAAACGTGCGGGGCGTGGACGCCTACGTTGTGCAGTCCACGTGTCGGCCGGTCCACGATCATTTGATGGAACTTTTGCTCATGGTGGACGCCCTCAAAAGGGCATCGGCGGAACGCATCAATGCAGTTATTCCCTATTACGGGTATGGGCGTCGAGATCAAAAGGACAAGCCGAGGGTTCCCATCACCGCCAAGGTGGTGGCCAATTTGCTGAGTGCCGCCGGGGTGGACCGGGTCGTGTCCTGTTCCCTGCACGCGGGTCAGATCCAAGGCTTTTTCCGCCTGCCTGTAGACGACATTCCGGGGCATTGTTTTGGCATGGATGAGATCCAAAAGGAAGTAAGCCAGGACAGTGTGGTGGTGGCGCCCGACGCCGCTGGCGTGGCTCGAGCCCGCGTGCTGGCGGAAAAATTGAGGCTGCCTTTAGCCATTATTCATCGGGAACAGGTAACGGGTCAAAAGGAAGCTGTGGTTGTGGGGGATGTGCGTGGCCGATCTGTCTTCATTTACGATGACATGGTGGACACGGGGACCAAAGTGTGTGCGGCGGTGCGGGCCGTCATGGCCTTTGGGGCGCGGGAAGCGTCGGCTTTCTGTGTCCATGGCGTGCTGTCTTCGGGAGCCGTTGAGCGCATTGAAGCCTCGGAGCTTCGACGGCTCATGGTGACGGATACCATTCCCTTGCCAAGCCGAGCAGCGGTATCCCCGAAAATCACGACGGTCAGTGTAGCCCCCCTTTTGGCTCGAGTTATGGATCACATTCATCGAGGTGAATCGGTGAGCCGCCTCTTTGCCTAGCGGTTCGATTCTTCGATGTATTTTTCCTATGGAGGCGATCGATGGCGATGTTGGAGTTGTCAGCGAAAGTACGAACGCAAACGGGAAAAGGCCCTGCCAGGCGGCTGCGCCAACAGGAGTGGATTCCGGCCGTGTGCTACGGCCCCAAAACCTCTCCTCTTCCCTTGTCTGTTCCCTTGAACCAATTGCTCAAGTGTCTCAAGGCTATGGGAGAAGAAACGCGGCTTATTCCTCTGGTGGTGGATGACGGAGCGCAGCGCACAACCAAAAAGGTGCTCGTTCGCGAAGTGCAGGTCCATCCCTACAAGCGGCGTATCATTCACGTGGACTTTCACGAAGTGGCGCTGGATGAGCCCATGACGTTAGACGTGCCGGTGGAACTTGTGGGCACTCCCGTGGGCATTGCCGAGGGCGGTGTGCTCAACCAGGTGCGCTACAGTCTGTCTGTGCGATGCCTTCCCACGGAAATTCCCGAAAAGATCACGCTGGACGTGAGCCATTTGCGCATTGGGGAATCGCTGCACATTTCTGATATTCGTGGTAACTATCCCTTTGAGATCTTGGACGACGACAGCTATACTGTGGTGACCGTGGCAACACCAGAATCGGAAGAAGCGCCTGAGGTTTCGGAATCGCCAACTGAAGATGGAGAGGGGGTGACAGAGGCATAGGTGGTCGAAGGAAGTTTCTGCCCGAAGGCAGAGAGCCAGAGGCCTTTCGCTTCGGCACAGATTCACGTGGTGGTCGGGCTGGGCAACCCCGGGCGGCGCTATGAAGGCACCAGGCACAATGTGGGTTTTGCCGTGGTGGATGCCTTGGCGGCGGCATGGGGGGTGAGCCTTCAGGAGCGAAAGTTTGCAGCGCAGTGGGGCGAAGGCGTGGTGAAGGGGCGCAGAGTCCTTTTCATCAAGCCGACAACGTACATGAATCGAAGCGGAGAAGCCGTCGAGGCCATGCTTCATTACTTCAAGATTCCGCACACTCACATGCTGGTCATTCATGATGATTTGGACCTGCCTTTGGGGCGCTTGAAGATCGTGCGAAAAGGGAGTGCGGGCGGCCATCGAGGCGTGGCGTCCATCGTGGAGCGGGTGGGCGACGGCGATTTTCCTCGTCTGAAAATGGGCATCGGCCGGCCTCGGCACGGAGAACCGGTGGAAGAGTTTGTGCTGAGTGCCCCATACGAGGACGAGCGGGACCGGTTCGAAGGCATGATTACCCTCGGCGCGCAGGCGGGTCAAGTCGTGGTGGAACAGGGCGTGGACGCGGCCATGAATCTTTACAATCGAAGGAGTGCGGCCACTACGATGCTTGTTCGGGCGGAAACGCAGCGGTGAACTTTTTTTTGGCTTGTCAAGTTAAAATTTGCACAAGTTGAAGGAGGATGGAAGCGATGGTCACTTACACGATGTACGCACCGATCCTTGGCGTCGCTGGCTTCTTACTTGCCTTCATGATTTTTACCTGGATCAAGAAGCAGCCCAGCGGCACGGACAGGATGATAGAACTGGAAGAGATGATTCATGCCGGGGCCATGGCGTTTCTTAAGACCGAGTATTCGGTGCTGGTGATTTTTATCGCTGTGGTGGCGGGCCTTTTGTATTTCGGCCTCAATCCTCAGACTGCGTACTGCTTCTTGGGCGGTGCGGCCTGTTCGGTTATTGCGGGTTTTACGGGTATGACGGCGGCCACGCGGGCCAATTCGCGCACGTCCTGGGCGGCCAATCAATGGGGCCAGTCCAAGGCTTTGACGGTGTCGTATTTTGGTGGCGCGGTCATGGGGCTTTCGGTGGCAAGCCTTGGGCTGTTGGGCGTGGGCGTTGCCTATTATCTGTTTGCGCAAGACCCGGCGACGGCCAGCTACATCAACGGCTTTGCCATGGGTGCCAGCTCCATCGCCCTGTTCGCTCGTATGGGCGGCGGCATCTACACCAAGGCAGCTGACGTGGGCGCCGACCTGGTGGGCAAGGTGGAAGCCGGAATTCCGGAAGACGACCCGCGCAACCCGGGTGTCATCGCCGACAATGTAGGGGACAACGTGGGAGACATTGCCGGCATGGGCGCGGACATTTTTGAGTCCTATGTGGGCGCGATCATTGCCACCATCGCCATTGCGGCGACCATGCCTGAGGACATGCTTCAGGGAGCGGACCGGCTGGCTTACATGGCCATGCCTCTTCTGGTGGTCATGGGAGGCTTGATCGCCTCGTTTCTGGGTGTTTTCAGCCTCAAGGCCATGAGCGGCATGAATCCACAGAGTGCGCTGCGCTACACAACGTTTGTGGCGGCCGTTGTTTTTGTGGGTATTACCTACTACATCACCAAGTCTTTGGGAATGCCCATGGGTGTTTTTTACGCCGTGGTGAGCGGTCTTGTGGTGGGCATCATCATTGGTCTTCTGGCGGAGTACTACACGTCCATGGCGCCGGTGCGCAAGATTGCCGGCCAATCTGAAACCGGTGCGGCCACGGTGATTATTGCCGGTCTGGCCGTGGGCATGGAAAGTGTGGCTCTGCCTGTGATAGGCATCTGTGCGGCCACCTACATAGCCTATGTGATGGGCGGTATTTACGGCATCGGTATTTCGGCGGTGGGCATGCTGGCCACCGTGGGCGCCACCATGACCGTGGACGCGTATGGTCCCATTGCGGACAACGCAGGCGGCATTTCCGAAATGGCGGAACTGGGCCCGGAAACGCGCGCCATCACGGACAGCCTGGATGCTCTGGGCAACACCACGGCAGCCATCGGCAAGGGTTTTGCCATCGGTGCAGCGGCCCTGACCGCAGTGTCCTTGTTCCAGGCCTTTTCGCAGGCGGCCAAGCTTTCCACCATTGACATCACGAATCCATACGTGACCATAGGCGCCCTCATCGGGGGCATCGTGCCCTTTCTCGTGGCCGCGTTGACCATGACGGCCGTAGGCGATGCGGCCTTTGATATGGTGGAAGAAATTCGCCGTCAGTTCCGTGAAATTCCGGGCCTGATGGAAGGCAAGGGCAAACCCGATCCGGCTCGCTGTGTGGCCATCGCGACCAAGGGCGCCATTCGGCGCATGATGCTTCCTGGCCTCGTGGGTGTGACCGTTCCGGTTGTGGTGGGGTTCCTTCTCGGTGCGGAAGCCTTGGGCGGCACGCTCCTGGGCTGCACCGTCTCCGGCGTCATGCTGGCCCTGTTCATGGCCAACGGCGGCGGTGCTTGGGATAACGCCAAAAAGTACATTGAGGCGGGCCATTTCGGCGGCAAGGGTTCCGACAACCACAAAGCCGCTGTCGTGGGCGACACCGTAGGCGACCCGTTCAAGGACACCTCCGGTCCCACCATGAACATTCTCATTAAGCTTGTGTCGGTCATCTCTCTGGTCATCGCTCCCCTGCTCATTCGCTAAAAGCGTTGCCTTAGTATGACCGAAAAGGGCCCCCGCCCAGGCGGGGGCTCGCTGGCACGCCTCCTATTTCGGTCCAGCCGCTGTCCCCCATCTCGATTTGCCCTTTCCATGACCCCTTTAAGGTGTTATTATTTTAAAACTTATGGTTTCGTGGCCCACCGCGTGGGACCCTTTGGTCATACCGTTCCTTCACGGTATGAAGCGTTGTGAAGGAACAGGGAGGTCAGGATGTTTAAAGTTGGGGATCTTGCCGTATACCCGGCGCATGGCGTCGGCAAAATTGAAGCCATTGAGACCAAATCCATCGGCGGTCATTCCCAAGACTTCTACATCATGCGCATCCTGGAAAACGATATGAAGATCATGATTCCGGTCCAGAATGCGCAGATGGTGGGGCTGCGTCGGCTTATTCAAAGGGAAGAGGTCAACAGGGTCTACGACATTTTGCGTCGCCGCGAAATCTCGGTTAATTCCAGCACATGGAACCGACGATACCGAGAATACATGGAAAAAATTAAAACAGGCTCCATTTACGAACTGGCGGAAGTGCTGCGAGACCTCACCGTGCTGCAAAGCGACAAGGAACTGAGCTTTGGAGAACGCAAGATGCTGGAGACTGCTCGCGCGCTTTTGGTCACCGAAGTGGCCATGGCCATAGGGGCTCAGGAAAGCCAGATCGCCTGTGAGATTGACGAGATTTTGCGGTAGCTTGTTAGGCCGTTTGGGCCGCTGAGTGCACCGTTCAGGGCGCTGGGCGCGAAATGTTTCTCCAGGTTTTTTCTTGAGGGTCATTCGATCCCGTCATTAGGACACGACATTTTGTAAGGAAAGGGGGTGAGATGTGTGGCTTGGGCCAGTCTGATCACCAAGATTGTGCTGATTGGGGTGTGCAGTGTTGGAGGCTATCTCATTGCGGGCCAGATTGAGAGGCTGGCAGCCTACCGATGGGCTCCGTGGGTGGGTGTGGGTGTAGGGTTTTGTTTTGCGTTCTTTGCCATCTGGTTGGTCAAGACGGTTCGGCGCCTGCCCATTAAGGTCTTGGTGGGAGGCACGCTGGGCTTGGTGATAGGTTTGTTGATTGTGAAATTATTGAGTTTTGCTTTTATTGGCATTGAAAATGCCACCATTCGTGTGGCCAGTTCGGTGGTTCTGGTGTGCATCTTTGGCTATGTGGGCATGGTGGTGGGCAGCATCAAGATCGAAGAGTTGGGTTGGCCCAGCTGGCAGCTTTTTCAAAGATCTGTAGGGCGAGGGGTATCGCTTAAGATTTTGGATACGAGCGCCATCATCGACGGGCGCATCATCGACATTCTTCAAGCCGGCTTTTTAGAAGGAACCTTGGTCATTCCCGAATTTGTGCTTCAAGAACTGCAACACATTGCCGACAGCCCTGACCCGTCCCGAAAGCTTCGCGGTCGAAGGGGCTTGGATATGCTGAAGAGGCTTCAGGAAGAAGAATTGGCGGAGATTCGCATCGAACGGCACCATTTCCCTCACCTCAACGAAGTGGACGCCAAGCTGGCGGCGCTGGCCGTGCGCTTGAACGCTTCCATCGTGACCAATGACTACAATTTATCTAAAGTGGCTGAAGTGCAGGGCATCAAGGTGCTCAACATCAACCGCTTGGCCAGCGCACTGCGGCCTGTGGTGCTTCCCGGGGAGGTTTTGCGCCTGCAGATTCTCAAGGAAGGGAAGGAGGAAGGTCAGGGCATTGCCTATTTGGAAGACGGCACCATGGTGGTGGTGGAAAATGCCGCCAAGCTTCTGGGCCAGGAAGTGGAGGCCTCTGTGACGAGCATTTTGCAGACCACCGGCGGTCGAATGATCTTTACCACGTTGAAGCCGTCAGAATCGGGACGGCGCCATTAGTGGCTTTATGTCCCATGGAAGAAACAACATAAGGGCGATTTTTCACGTTCAGGCGCCGGACAAAGGACGGCGCCTGGACGTTTTTTTGAGCGCTCAGGACCCGCAACGGTCCCGGTCTCAGTATAAAAAGTGGATCGAGTCGGGCCGTGTTCTGGTTAACGGGCAGAGGGTCAAGTGCGCTTATGTGCTGCAAAAAGGCGACGAGGTCTGCGTGCAGGTCGTGGACGAGGCGGTTTCCACGGAGATCATTCCGGAGCCCATGCCCCTGGAGGTGCTTTTTGAAGACGAGGACATGATCGTTGTCAACAAGCCGGCGGGGCTGGTGGTTCACCCAGGAGCGGGCCACGCCACAGGAACCCTTGTCCATGGGCTTCTTGCGCACTGCTCGCGGTTGGCGAGCCAAGGGGCGCCGTTGCGCCCGGGCATTGTGCATCGATTGGACCAGGAGACGTCCGGCGTGGTGGTGGTAGCCAAAAGTGATGCCGCCTATCTGAATCTCATCGACCAGTTCAAAGGCCATGCGGTTCGCAAGACCTATTTGGCGTTTGTGTACGGCACCTTGCCCCAATGCTCGGGAGAAATCCGTACCCTTATCGGCCGGCATCCCACTAACCGAAAAAAGATGGCCGTGGTGGATCGGCTCGGCAAAGAAGCTGTCACGTTCTGGCAGGTGCGCCAAAGCTGGCAGGACGCCATCTCGCTGCTGGAAGTGCGCATTGTGACAGGGCGCACCCACCAGATTCGAGTGCACTGCCAAGACATGGGCCATCCTGTCGTCGGGGATGGAACCTACGGAGGTGGCCCGCGCCGCGCACGTCAAATCCCAAATCCAGCCGTGCAGGCCGCCGTGACCTTACACGCTCCTCGCACCATGTTGCATGCGTGGCGAATGGCCCTTGCCCATCCTCGCCATGGAACCCCCATGGCGTTTGAGGCGCCGGTGCCGGCCGATTTTCGAGGGCTTTGGACGGCGTTGCAAGAAGCAGTGGCGTCGCCATCTTAGTGGTGAGGGATGAGGGAAAAGTCGTTGACAAGGTGGTGAGAAAAGGATCTTTTAGGGCTGAAGAAAGCCCAAGAACAAGGAGATAGTCTGTTCATGGCAGAAAATCGACTCATTCACGCCTTTCAAAAGAACGCCTTGGAAGAAATTCGCGTCGCGCTCAATGTATTTCGAGGCAAGGAATACATCGATATTCGCATCTACTACAAAGGCGACGACGGTGAATATCGTCCGTCCAAAAAAGGTGTCACCCTTTCCCCGGAACTTCTTCCTGATCTTCAGGACGCCGTGAAGAAATTGGAGGAAGCCCTCGAGGCCTAAATGCCCGCGGACTCCAGCCCACGTCGCAGCCATTTTGTCTGGTGCACTAAAGAGGAGCGGTTCGTTCCGATGCTGCGATGTCTCACGTGCCGGCTGGGCTGCGATGTGTTGTCTTCCGAGGCCGTCGGTTGGCATGCCGCGCGATGGATGGCGGAAGGAAAAATCAAGGAGACCTACACCATGAAGCCTAAGGCTCGACCCC
Organism: Desulfosoma caldarium; assembly: GCF_003751385.1. Classification (NCBI taxonomy): domain Bacteria; kingdom Pseudomonadati; phylum Thermodesulfobacteriota; class Syntrophobacteria; order Syntrophobacterales; family Syntrophobacteraceae; genus Desulfosoma; species Desulfosoma caldarium. The sequence goes on from NZ_RJVA01000013.1 coordinate 189,611, forward strand.
CGGCGCCCCAGGAACAAAGCCCGTCACGTTTCTTCATCGTGGACAATGGCGCGGTGAGGGATCTGGAACCCCAGGAATTCAGCCGAGCTCCGGTCTACGAAACGGTGGGAACCTATGCCGTGGAGCGCCGCTTCGTGAAACCGAAGGACAAGGCGGACCTCGTCTATGAAGGGAAAAAACCCCCCAAGCAGACCGTGCCCGTGCTTGTTGCGCACGACGGCACCGCCACCGTGCTCGCTTCCTGGTCCGATTTGGAATCCAACCCGGAGAGCCTCATGGACGTCAAGGAAGTGCGGGTCGCTCGAGCCGTCAAACAGGTCTTTGTCCTCAAGCCGCTTTAACGGCTCCTATCAAAATACCCCTATGGGTTTATTCTTAACCGCGACATTTGACCAAGGCTCTTTTTTCATGGGTTCGTGGGCCGTCCGCCATTCGAATCCGGCCGGGTGGCACGACAACGAAACGGCAGGAATGCCCGCTGCTTTCGTTTCGATGAACGTGAGCACAGTCTGTGGCATAACCTAGCGGGTGAGAGCCGAATATCGAATGAAGATCACACCGGAAGACTCGGCAGCGCTGGTGCACACCGTTTGGACGAAGTCCTTGTCTTCGGTCAACGGAATGCCAGATTTGCTGAGCGCGCGTTCGATGACCGCGCTGTCCGTGCTCCGGGCATGGAATTCCGGACGGCCAGCACGTCGTATCGTGCTGCCCGCAACGCACGGACGATGGCAAAATCGCATGGGTTAGCCTGCGGCCGTGATGTCCGACGGCTCCAAAAGGATGGTTTCCATGTGCGCGAGCACGTCTGCGGCGAGGACCGCAGCGGCCCGAATGTCCTCGGGTGTAAACCCAGGGTAGGCATCGCAAAGATCTGCTTCGCTCGCCCCCTCACCATGTTTGCAAAAGATCCGCTCGACGGGGATCCGTGTCTCTCGAATCACAGGCTTGCCGAGCATGATTTCCGAATTCATTTCCATTCGATGGGTGATGGTCATTCCTGTCTTCTTCGATCAAGACCTTGACTTCTGGACACGTTTTTCGTCTCCAGAGTGCTGGAAGCGCTGCATCAAGAGGGGGGCATCAGCTCATTGCTTTTTGGATGACAGAGCGCGGAAGGTGTGGGCAAGGTTCAAAAGCGCCGAGCCGAGATACCGAGAACCCATGGATTCTCATCACGATGAAACTGTTTTTCCCTGCGCCTACTGTGTCTCTGCCGTGAAAAACCATATCCGCCGGTCCATGACCAAGGCAGGCGAGTCTGAAAAAATCCTCAGAACCCCAGATAGGCTTCACGCACTTTTGGGTCCATTTCCAGGTCGCGGCTCGTTCCGTGCTGCACGATGCGGCCGCCTTCTAAAACGTAGCCATAGTGCGCGATGCGAAGCATCTGATGAACGTTTTGTTCCACGATAAGGACGGTCAAGTCTATCAAGGCGGAGAGGTCGGTCTGTAATGACCCCTAGGAATCAAGACCAAAATTTGCGTTATTGTGACCGCGCTGCTCTTGGCTTGTCTGTCCGGATTATGAATAGGCAGGCCCCTGTGGCTGCCCCTGATTGGGGCCGGCACGGAGGCCATCGGGGCCGGTACAGGGGCCTGCCCCTACCCGAGGCATCTATACCGATTGCCAGGAAATCCGGCCGTTCGACGGTGCATTCATTCAAATGGGCCATAGATCGTCGGGTTCCGATGTGTTCGCGAGTGGATTTTCGCGGTAATTCGACCAGCGTTAGCAGTTGTCCAATTGACATCGTGCTCGCATGCCTCATCCACGATGGTTTTGTGACCTTTGAGAATCTCCAGCACGATCTCCTTTTGACGACTGACCGTCCATCTTTGCCTTCGAACTAGCTTAACCACGCTTTCTTGCATTATACACCCTCTTTCGCTGACCAAATCCAACGCTTATGGCTGGTCCAGTCCAGTGCGGGGTCATTATAGGTGAGCTTGTGTTACGAAAAGAAACTGGTTTTGCTTTCCTGCGGCAATTCCGGTAACGTTATTTGAATTGTGATGCCTTTGGTCATCACCGACGAACAGTTGCAGCGAGGCTTGGCCATTCTGGAGGAATCCCTGAGGGAACTGACACAGTAGGTGAAGGTCGCGCGTTCTGAAAGACCCAAAACGGCAAGAAGAGGAGGGGAAGGGCGTATGCAGGGCTTTTTCGGCCGATATCTAGTGGTGGATGTGGCGGCGCGCCGGTCGAATGTGGTGCCGCTGGACCGCGAGAGTCTTCGCCACACTCTTGGAGGCAAAGGGCTGGCTACGCAATTGCTCCTGGAAAAAAATCCTGCGGGCGTGGATCCCTTGTCGGCGGAAAATCACCTCATTTTTGCGCTGGGCCCTGCAAGCGACACGGCCATTTACGGATCGTGCCGGCACGGTATTTTTGCCAAATCTCCTTTGACGGGATTTTACGGGGAATCCTATTCGGGAGGCCGTGCCGCCATACCCATGAGCCGCACGGGCTATGACGCCATCGTGCTTCAAGGGGCATCATCGACGCCCGTGTGGCTTGAAATTACGGACTCTACGGTGCAGTTTCACGACGCTTCGGATCTCTGGGGCAAGGACACCTTCGCGACAGAAGATGCCGTGTTGGAGCGTTGCGGCGTGGATGGTGCCGCCGCGGTCGTCATCGGACCTGCGGGAGAAAACCTGGTTCGCTACGCCGTCGTGGAGAACGATTACTGGCGATCCGCGGGGCGATGCGGCATGGGTGCTGTGCTGGGGTCCAAGAAAGTTAAGGCCGTGGTGTTCCATGGATCCAAATCGCGGCCAGTGGCGGATCCGGAGGGCATCAAGACCTACGCTCGCCGAACCGTTCAGGACCTCAAGGACCACAAAGCCACCCAGGCTTACCGCACCCATGGGACGCCCATGATGGTGGCCCTGTTGAACACCGTGGGAGCCTTTCCCACCCGGTATTGGGCCAAGGGGACCTTCGAGTCCTGGAAAAAAATCAGCGCCGAAATCCTTGTGGACCGATGGGGCGCGCGGCCCAAGGCGTGCCGCACCTGCTTCATGGGGTGCGGAAAGTATGTGGAAATTCAGGAAGGCCGGCACAAAGGCCTCAAAATCGAAGGCCCCGAGTACGAAACCATCTACGCCTTCGGGGGGTTGTGTGCCATCGACGCTCTGGATGAAATCGCTCACCTCAATGACCTGTGCGACCGCCTCGGCATGGACACCATCACGGCGGGGAACATGGCGGCCTTTGCCATCGAGGCGTCACGGCGTGGCAAGATTGAGGAGCGGCTCGAGTACGGTGACGTGGACGCCATCGCTCGGCTTTTGGAAAACATCGCCAAGCGCCAGGGCTTGGGCGATCTTCTGGCCGAGGGCGTTCGGCCGGCAGCCGCGGCTTTAGGCCTGGAAGACCTGGCCGTGCATGTCAAAGGCATGGAACCTGCCGGCTATGACCCGCGAGCGCTCAAGGGCATGGGGCTGGCCTATGCGGTGAGCGACCGAGGAGCGTGCCATTTGCGGGCCACCTTTTACAAGGCCGAATTGGCCGGCATGATCGATCCTCAGCAGATTGAAGGCAAGGCCCAATTGTTCCTGGATTTTGAAGACCGCTGCACCCTCTTTGACTGCCTCATTTTGTGCCGGTTTTATCGAGATTTCTACCAGTGGGAGGAACTTTCCAAAATCATCGCCCTGACCACCGGAGAAGAAATGGAAAAAGCGGACCTGCAACGCCTCGCCTCACGGGTGGTGGACAGCACACGGCGCTTTAATCTTCGAGAAGGCCTCACGGCGACCGACGACCGCCTGCCGAAAAGGCTTCTTCAAGAACCTTTGGAAGATGGGCGCCGCCTGACGGAAGAGGAGTTGAACCGCATGGTACAAGATTATTACCGCCTTCGAGGTTGGAGCCCTGAAGGCGTGCCTTCGGCACTTTGATCGAGAGTGCCCACCTTACGGTCAACGGGTCCGTTATGCCCATCGTCGTCAAGGGCAACAGTGTTTTTTCGGTGCGAGTAAGGACACCGCCAGCAAATGCCCGCCTAAAAGGCCGAAATGCAAGGAACCAACCAGGGTGAGGGATGCATGATGAGCGTACAAGGTCGTGAAGGTTCTAAAATTGTGGTGGGTTATGACGGGACGCGCACGGCCAAGGAAGCCGTGAACGTGGCCTTGTTCCATGCGCGGCACTTTCATGCAGAGGTCCATGTGGTTTGGTCCCTGGAAGGGGGACATGGCACCACCGCCGAGCAGGTCGATGAGGCGAGAGACGGGCTGCAGTATGTGGAAAATCTTTTTCGAGAAGCCCAGATTCCCTGCCAGACCCATTTGCTCATTCGAGGGCTTTCGGCCGGAGAAGACCTGGTGCGTTTTGCCGAAGAGCAGAAATGTCTTGAAATCATTGTGGGTGTGCGGCGCCGATCCCAGGTTGGCAAGCTTATCTTCGGATCCACGGCGCGCTACGTCATTTTGAATGCATCCTGCCCCGTGGTGAGCGTGAGGTAGTCCTATCCCGACGCCGTGGCAAGGCCAAGGTGCCCTGGGGCGGAGGTCACAAGCAAAAAGGCCGAGGTCCTGAAGGATCCCGGCCGTTTCTTTTGTGCTGGTGCCGAAGCGGGGACTCGAACCCCGACAGGCCTATTGCCCACTAGATCCTGAATCTAGCGCGTCTACCAATTCCGCCACTTCGGCTCTATATTACAAAAAGGCATTGCCTTGGAAGCGACGTTAAACTATGGTAAAAGCCTTGAGCTGTCAAGCGCATTTTGTGGTGAAACCGGAGGTTCCCAAACAAGCGATGAAGGTGATTCGAAGCGTGCAAGACATCCAAAAGCCTTTGAACAATCCTGTGATGACCATCGGCAATTTCGACGGGGTCCATCGCGGCCACCAGGTTTTGTTCCGACGCGTCGTGGATTGGGCGAAAAAGCTGGGCGGACAATCGGTGGTGATGACCTTCGATCCGCACCCTCTGCAAGTGCTGGCGCCGTCCCGAGGACCGGATTTCATCACGTCCCATAGAAAGAAACTGGAACTCATCGAGGCCGAAGGGATCGACGTGACCGTCGTGATTCCATTCAGCAAGGGCTTCGCGCAAATCTCCGCCCACGACTTCGTCAAGGATCTTCTGGTGGACCGCATCGGAATCAAGGGGATTGTCGTCGGGTACGATTACCGGTTCGGCAGAAACCGGGAGGGAGACATTCGATTGCTGCGGGACTTGGGCGGCCGATATGGTTTCCAGGTGGAGATGGTTTCCGGGATTGAGCTGGAGGGCACCCTGGTGAGCAGCACGGCCATTCGCCAGTTCATCCGCGACGGCGAAATTCGGGAAGCGGAGCGGCTTCTGGGGCGGCCTTACGAAATCATCGGGCGTGTGGTCAAAGGGCACGAGCGGGGTCGGCTGCTTGGGTTCCCTACGGCCAATGTGGACGTCCATCAGCACGTGCTGCCCAAGCCCGGCGTCTATGCCGTGGAAGCGGACATTGACGGCGAAACCTATATGGGCGCGGCCAATTTCGGTTGGAATCCCACCTTTGGTGATCCGACGCCTTCCCTGGAAGTGCATGTGCTGGATTTCGACGGCGACCTGTACGGCAAGGAAATTGCCGTCCGTTTTGTGGAGCGCATTCGTGACGAACGCCGCTTTCCCGGGCCGGAAGCGCTTGTGGCGCAGATTCAAAGGGATGTGGAAACCGTGCGAAGCCTTCTGGCCGCCAAGAACCCCATGGCCCTTGCCGCCTCCGGCTAAAGGTCTTTGCCGGCCCAGGACACGCGAAGGCGGGTGCTGAGCCGGTTGGCTTTCACATCCATTACGGTCACGGTTTCCGAGGGCGATTCGGAAACCGTGAGGTGCTCAGAAGCTTCGGCATCTTCAGGCAGAAAGAAGTTTTCCACCTTGTTTTGAAGCACTTCCAGCAAAGGCCAAAGTGTGGTGCGGTCGATGGCCGATACCGCCACGGCTTCATAACGCTGCAGCGCGCGAGCCAGCGTGTCCGAATCCACTTTGTCCATCTTGTTGAACACCAACACCGTGGGCTTGCGATCCAGGCCCAGCTTTTCCAAAATTTCGGCCACCGAAGCCATGTGGTCTTCGTAGTGCGGGTTGCTCAGGTCCACCACGTGCAGAAGCAGATCGGCGTCGTTGAGTTCTTCCAGTGTGGCGGCAAAGGCATCCAGAAGGTTTTGAGGCAGGTTGCGAATAAACCCCACGGTATCCGTCACGATAACTTCCATGTCCCGTGGAAAACGCAGCCGTCGCGTCGTGGGATCCAGCGTGGCAAACAGCTGATCTTCCGCCCAGACACGACTGTGGGTGAGGGTGTTGAGCAGGGTGGATTTTCCCGCGTTGGTGTAGCCCACGATGGACAAAATGGGCAGGGTTTGCCTCAGGCGCTTGGCCCTTCGCTGAGACCGGTTTTTGCGCACCTGCTGTAGCTGCTTTTCCAAATGCGCGATGCGGTCTTTAATGCGCCGGCGGTTGATTTCCAACTTCGTTTCCCCGGGCCCTCGCACGCCGATGCCACCTCTCAGGCGTGACAAGGCGTCGTCTTTGACGCCCAGCCGAGGCAGAAGATACTTGAGCTGGGCGATTTCCACCTGCAGCTTGCCTTCTCGGCTGTGGGCTCGCTGGGCAAAGATGTCCAGAATGAGTTGCGTGCGGTCGATGACGCGCAGTTCCGTGGTATCCGTAATGGAGCGAATCTGGGATGGATTGAGATCCTGATCGAAGATCAAAAGATCCACACCGCACTGGAGAGCCCGAACGATGATTTCGCTGAGTTTGCCTTTGCCGATAAGGTATTTGGGGTTGGCTTGCCGCTGCCGCTGAACGATGCTGTCGGCTACACTAATGCCGGCACTGCAAGCCAATTCTTTCAGTTCCGCCAAAGAGGCTTCCGCCACCTCCCTTTCCTCGGTGGTGACGCTCACCAGAATCGCCCGATCCTTGGCCTTTTCCGCGGCCACCGACCGCCGTTCCCGTTCCAGTTCCTCTTCCAGGGACTGAACAAATTCCAGAAAATGCAACGTTGGTTCGGCGCAGGGCGTGGGCGGCAGAATCCGCCATGCCACCTGCGTCTGGCGCGAAGCCGGCAGAATGTGGGCCACTTCCAAATCCTTGGCGCCTCCGTGCAGGTCCACGCGAATGACGGCGATACAGTCCAAGCGCAGAAAGACCAGGTCCATGAGGTCGTCTTGGGTTAGGGGTTCTTCCCGCAGGTGCGTATGAACGAATCGAAGTCCTCGAAGGCGCCATCGTCCTGCGCGGGACTTGGGAAGGTCCGGAATGTAAAGGGATCGGGAATCTCCCACCAGCACCATTTCCACGGCGCCGTCTCGGCCTATCATGACGCCGATCTGACGACCGCTGTCAAAAGACAGGCGCGCCAGATCGCGAGCCAGATCTGGAGAGACGACGTCGCGGGGCAGGGATCTGCGGCGGGTGAGGTTTTCCAGGCGCTTGCGCACCTGTTTCTTCAGGCCTGTAAGGTCTCCGTAAACTTTCGAGATGGTCCACCCTCCACCCGCAGCATCGCCTCGGCCTTCAAGCCGCCGAGGACTTGCTGCAGAAAACGCCGTGCTGGGTCCAAAGAATCAGCCGTCAAAAATATTATAAACGGGAAACTGAAGAGAAAAAACTTTTGAGCAACGTGCCGGATTTGGCTTCAACCTATTTCATGCCCCGTAAGGGTTTCGCCGATCCAGGAGGCGCACGGCTTTGCCGTCATTTTGAGGCAACCCGTGGGGTTCCACAAGGCGCACCTCGGGAGTGACCAGCAGTTCGCTTCTGAGTTCCTTGGTGATTTTCTTTTGCAACCTATGCAGATGGCGCATGTCTTCCACAAAGATCTTGTCGGTCACTTCCACTTCTACGGTCATAACGTCCACGTTGTTCTCACGGTCCAAGAGGATGCGATAATTGTTGCCCACTTCGGGAATGCCCATGAGAACCTGTTCAACCTGGATGGGAAAGATGTTGACGCCCTTGAGGATGAACATGTCGTCAGAGCGCCCTTGAATGCGGTCCAGGCGTCTGTGCACACGGCCGCAGGGGCAGGCATCGGGAAGGATGCGGGTCAGGTCTTTGGTGCGATAGCGAATGAGAGGCATGCCTTCTCGAGTGAGGGTTGTGAGCACTAGTTCGCCCAACTCCCCTTCTGTAACGGGTTCCAAGGTCTCGGGATCCAGCACTTCCACTAAGTACGCATCTTCCCAGATGTGAAGCCCGTTTTGGTGAACGCACTCAAATGCCACGCCGGGGCCGTTCATTTCCGAAAGGCCGTAGCTGTTGTAGACCTTAACGCCGTAAAAGTCTTCCACGCGTCGGCGCACTTCCTGGGAATAGGGTTCAGCACCCAAATACGCGATGCGAAGCTGCAAATCCCTCTTGGGATCGACGCCCATTTGCGTCATGACATCCATGAGGCGCAGGGCGTAGCTGGGAATGATGTGCATGACCGTGGTGGAAAAATCGCGCATAAGATGAATCTGGCGTTTGCTGTTGCCCGCTCCTGAGGGAATGGTAAGCAACCCCAGGCGCTCGGCCCCATAATGAAATCCAAGACCGCCGGTGAAAAGGCCGTATCCGGACAAGTTTTGAAAGACGTCTCCCGGCCGTGCGCCGGTCATATAGAGGCACCGGGCCATGAGTTCGGCCCAGGTGTTCACGTCCTTATGGGTGTAGAAGACGGCTGTGGCTTGTCCCGTGGTGCCGGAAGAAACATGCAACCGCACCAGTTGGTCCTTGGGAACGCACAAAAACCCGTAAGGATAGGCTCGCCGAAGATCCTCCTTGGTGGTGATCGGCAAATGGCGCACATCGGCCAAAGTGCGCACATGCCGCCATGGCTCGGGGCCCAGTAGCTCACGGTAAAACGGGGCACGAACCGCGCGACGCAGCGTGGCCCGAAGGCGTTTGCGTTGGAGGTCTTCCAGAGCCTCGCGAGACAGGGTCTCGACTTTGGGGTTCCAGTACTCTCCGGTCGTGGAGTGTGTCTGCATGGCCATCATCTTTCCAGGTTCAAGCGTTCAAAGAGCCGCCGCGTACGAAAAATGCACCCCTAAACGGGCAAATCCTCCGCGGCCAGGTCTTCAAAACGGGTATAACTGTTGATAAAGGCCAGTTTGATGCGGCCTGTGGGGCCGTTGCGCTGTTTACCCACGTGAATTTCCGCCGTGCCTTTGTCCTTGCTGTCCGGATTGTAGACTTCATCACGATAGATGAAGACGATCACGTCCGCATCCTGTTCGATGGCCCCGGATTCCCTCAAGTCCGCCAGCTGTGGTCTCTTGTCATGGCGTTCTTCCACCTTGCGGTTCAGCTGGGACAAGGCCACCACGGGCACGCTCAGTTCTTTGGCAAGAGCCTTGAGGGACCGAGAGATATCGGAAATTTCTAGCTCACGCCTTTCCGTTTGCTCTCGGCTGCGCATCAACTGCAGGTAGTCCACCACCACCAACCCGATGTTGTGTTCCGACTTGAGGCGTCGCGCTTTGGCGCGAAGCTCCAAAGTGGAAATGGCCGGCGTGTCGTCCACGAAGATGGGGGCTTCCATGAAGGTGCTGGCGGCGGAAAGAAGCTTGACGATGTCGTTTTGGCTGAGAAAGCCTGTCCGCACCTTTTGGGAATCCACCCGAGCTTCCGCGCACAGCAATCGCATGGCCAGCTGTTCCTTACTCATTTCCAAGGAAAAGAAGGCGCACGGCACCCCGCTTTTCACTGCGGCGTTGCGTACAATGTTCAAGGCAAAAGCCGTTTTACCCATGCTGGGTCGTGCCGCGAGGATGATGAGATCCGAGGGCTGAAGTCCTGAGGTGATCTTGTCCAGATCATGAAAGTGCGTGGGCACGCCCGTCACCATGTTTCTGCGTTCCTGCAGAGCCTCGATGGTGCCGATGCTTTGTTTGACCACATCCTTGATGACGGCGTACGAACTGCGAATGCGGCGTTCCGTGATGGCAAAGATGGCGGCTTCAGCGCGGTCCAGGACTTCTTCGGCATTTTTCCCGTGGCCATAACACCAGGACATGATTTCCCCGGAGACCTGAATCAGGCGCCGCAGAATAGCCTTTTCACTGATGATCTTGGCATAGGTGGCCACATTGGCCGCGGAAGGCACCAGTTCCGTCAGTGAGGCCAGATAAGCGGCCCCACCGACGGCATCCAGATCACCCTTTTGTTGTAGATAGTCGGCAACGGTGACCAGATCGACGGGTTCGTTGCGCTCAAACAGGTCTTGAATGGCCCGGAAGATGACGCGGTGCGCGTCCCGATAAAACTCGTCCCCTCGTAGGATCTCCAAAGCGGCCGCCAGGCCGGCGCTGTCCACCAGAAGCCCTCCAATCAAGGACTGCTCAGCTTCGAGGTGGTGCGGAGGGATTTTCTTGAGCTCGTCGGCGAGCCCGTCCATGCATCATTCTTCCTTGTTCACCAGAACGGTGATGTTGGCGGTGATGTCCGCGTCCACCTTGATGGGCACAGTGCATTCCCCCAACTGCTTGATGGGCTGATCCAGCAAAATGAAACGCTTGTCCAGTTCAAAGCCCTGCTGTTGCAGCGCCTTTTGAATGTCGGTCACGCTCACGGATCCGTAAAGCTTGTCTTCTTCTATGACTTTGCGCTGAAAGGTCAGGGTGGTCTCATTGAGTTTTTCCGCCAGCGAAAGCATCTGGCGTCGCACCCTTTCCTTCTTTTGAGCCAAAACACGCTTGTGATGTTCCAGTTCGCGAATTTTCGCGCTAGAGGCTTCAATGGCCAGGCCCTTGGGCAGCAGGTAGTTGCGGCCGTAGCCCGGAGCCACCTTGACGATGTCTCCGATCTGTCCCAGGTTCGGAATGTTTTCCGTAAGAATCACCTTCATTGTTGACTCCTTTATGCCATGCCCCGCCATGGTTTGCGTGTCACGCTGATGAAAACCTCCATTAGGGCGAGGACAAAACGTCGGCTTTTTTTTTCAGGCGTCTAAAATCAATCCACGTATCAAAAAAACCCATGAGCGCCACGGCCAAGCCTACAAACTGCTGAAAAAAGATCAAGGCATAACTGAAGGCCTGCAACAGGCGAGGGACGTGCCATTTTTGAAAATAGAAGGCGGTGATGGCAACGCCTTGCAAGAGGTACACCGCCCCCAGAGCGATGAGCACGTTGGCCCCCAGCAGCTTGAGGCTGAAAGAGGAGACCAGCAACAGAAATCCTGCCGCGATGGGCGCCCACACCAACCCTTCCGGAGCGCTCCATAGAGACCATGCAGGCCAATGTGGCATCAATACGCCCCGAAGCAGGAGCATGCGCCGAGCCACCGACAAGGTCAACCAAGCCCCGATGATGGTGCTGGCCACAGCCACACCCGGAAACAAGCGGGCGAGAATGGGGATCCAAGCTTGCCATGGCGTCAGCAAGTCCGCGTCCTGCGTGCCTTCGGAGGCCGTCTGGGACCACACCGAGGCCAGAATGGCGCGTAGTTGCTCTTCCAGATGGTGCCACAGGCCGCCCTCAGCATGGCCATGCATCCACCAGAAAACCACGGCTCCAAAGGCGCACACCTTCACGACGGCATCGGCCACGGTTCGTGTCATGGACCAGCCCTTGCGCATACCGGATCCCAACAAGGTTCCCAGTAGCAGCAATTCTATGAAATAGACCAAGCTCTGAGGGGTTTTCAAAAGCAAGGAAAGTGTTCCGCCCACCACGGCGGATCCTCCGGGCACAAAATACCCCAAAGGAGTACCCCATCGGTAAATGCTGATCAGAGACGGCACGGGCACGATCACCGTGGCCATGATGCCGGTCACGGGAAGCAAGATCAAGAGCAGAAACACGGCCACACTGAGCCCGATGCCGGCGGCGAATTCCCGCATCACCGTTCGAGTGGAATCGGGTTCTGTGCCGTGCCCTTGGGGCATGGAGGCGCTCATCTGCGGCGTTCCTTACCGTCCCATGAGTTGCTCTGCCGCCCTTTTAGATGGAATGGTCCACCGTGTAGGGCAAAAGAGCCATCTGGCGAGCGCGCTTGATGGCCAGAGTCAATTCCCGCTGGTGCTTGGCGCAGTTGTCCGAGATGCGCCGTGGAATGATCTTGCCCCGCTCGGTGAGAAAATAGCGAAGCATCTTAGCGTCTTTATAGTCGATGCGTAGACTGCTGTCCGCACAGAACCGGCACACACGACGGCGCCGAAAAATCCTTCTTTTGCGTTTCCTCTTTACGGCCACGTTACACTCCCTCTTTCAAAAAAATTTTTCATAATCCAAAACCGTTCCATAAAAAGGCGCCTACTCTTTGTCGTCCTCGCCCTCTTCTTCTTCCTCTTCCTCCCCACGCTCGGCATCAAACTGAGGCGGCAATTCCGCTTCTTCTTCATCGTCTGATGGAGGCATCGGTCCAGGGCGTTGTTGATCTTTTTCCTTTTCCGGGTCAAACGCATCGTCCAGCTTGACGGTGATAAACTTGAGCACCCGTTCATCGATGCGCATGGTGCGTTCCAGCTCGGCGATGAGGTCTGGCCCTGAGGCAAATTCCATAAGGACGTAGTAGCCATAGGATTTTTTCCTGACCGGATAGGCCAGTTTCTTTTTCCCCCAGGGAGTATAGGTGAGCACGGTGCCGCCGCCCGATTCGACGACGCCTTGGAATTTCTGGGCCACGCCCTGGTAGGCGTCTTCAGGAAGATCGGGGTCCACGATGAAAAACGATTCGTACTTGCGTAACTGCATGGACAAAATCCTCCTTTCGGGTTCTTAGCCCCGCCTCTCGGGGCGGAGCAAGGAGTAGGATGATTTGGAACTGCTTCGAGTACCATAGGGCATGAAAAGGCGTCAAGGCCTTTGCGCCCCATGCACAGTCCGGCCGAAGCGCCAATCCTTTGCCCACCGTTGGAAAAAAGCGTATGGCTCGGGAACGCATGAGCCTTCGAAGCGGACTCACCGGGTGGCCTTGTCCGGTGCGGAAGTCTTCTGAGCTTTGGGAAGGAAGCGAATGAGGATTTCGCCATCCCGTATGAGGTCCAGGTTCTGTCGCAGGAACCGTTCGGCGTAATGGGGATCTTCTTTGAAACGCTGGGTTTTCAGGTAGAGTTGTTGGGTTTCCTTGCGCAGCGCCGTAAGCTGTTCTTGCATTTCCACCACCTGACGGCGTTTAACCTGGTAGCCCTTAAGACCTTTTGGCGAAAGGAAAACGGTTCGAAACAGCCACAGATCGAGGGCCGCAAGAAACGCGACCAGAACGATCGTTCCCCATCGTCCCACTGCGTCATGCCAATCCCATCGTCCCATCGCTTACCCCATGGCTCGAGGATGAATGGTCACGGAAGGAAAAAGCTTTGGGTCGGTGTGCGGCAGAAAGGTCGCTCCGCGAAATTCGTTCATGAGCTCCAGGTTCACATTGAGTTCCACGTAGGTGATGCGTTGGCGCACGTCGTTCATGTCGCCGAGGAGTCGACGATCCAACAAGGTCATGGCAGCTCCTCGTCCTGCCGTGTTGCCCATGCCTTGGAAGGTTTTCAGTGGCAGGTCCGGCAGCATGCCGATGCGAATGGCCATGACCGGATCGATGTGACTGCCAAAGGTGCCGGCCACGAAAAACCGGTGAATATCCTGCACACGGAGCCCCACTTTACGCGTGATGATGTTCAAGATGGTGTACATGGCCGCTTTGGACTTGAGAAGAATGCCGATGTCGATTTCGGAGACCAGCAGGTCACGGCCATCGGCCGTTTCGTCAGCCCAGGCCACCACATAGGCGGGTCCGTTTTCCGAGACGACAATGCGCGGATCGATGATCTGGGTGTTGATCTTTCCTTGAATGGTCAAAAGGCCCGCCATGAACATTTCGGCCACGAGATCGATGAGGCCCGAGCCGCAGAGGCCCTTGGGCTTTTCATCGCCCAAAACATGGTAAGTGAGTTCCAGGCTGTCGGGGTCGATGCGCACCCGGTCGATGGCTCCCGGCTGCGCCATCATGCCCCGTTCCACCACGCCGCCTTCCAGGGCGGGACCGGCAGCCCCGGCGCAGGCCACAAGCCAATCCTTATTGCCCAGAACCACCTCGGCATTGGTGCCCACGTCCACAAGCAGGCAGATCTCTTCGGTGCGGTGCATGCCGGTGGCTAAAATACCGGCAATGACATCACCTCCGAAATAAGATCCCACGTTGGGAAACACCACCACCAATCCTCGAGGATGCATGGCCACTCTGAGGTCCGTTCCGTGCAGTATGGGAAAGGTGTTGGCCACGGGAATATAGGGTTCCTTGCACAAGCGCGACGGGTCCAACCCCAAAAAGAAATGGGTCATGGTGGTGTTGCCGGCCACGGTGAGCGCATAAATTTGGGAAACTCGAAACCCGTGTTTATCGGCCAGAAACGAAAGGGTCTCGTTCAGAGTGGATCGCAGAAGGTCTTGCAGCAAAAGGAGCCGATTCGGCGTGGACGCATAGATGATGCGCGTGAGAATGTCTTCCCCATAGGAAATTTGTGGATTGGGAACCGAAAGGCGGTCCAGAAGTTGTCCCGTGATGAGATCCACCAGATAAAAAGCGATCTGAGTGGTGCCCAAATCCACAGCTACACCGAAGACGGGGCTCTGGTCAGTTCCCGAAAACAGCTCCGTCAGTTCCCATCCGTCCCCCGTGAAGCTCAAAACGGCGGTGGCTTTAAAGTTTCCTTGCCGAAACCGGTTCGCATAGGCGCCCAATTCTCCAGGTGGCACGCGAAGGGGGTCATAGCCTTGCTGCCGAAGAGCGCGCCGAAGGCGGTCCAGGTCGGCCGTGTTGTCTGCCAGGGAAGGCGCCGAAGCCGTCACGGCGCGGCGCACCACCAGGGGATCAAAGTGAAGCCAGTCAGCAAAGATTTCCTCGTGCGGTTTCGGGGCGCTCATGAGCTCTTTTTCGCTTTCTTCATCGCAGTGCCACATCTTCCCGACATCCTTGCGAAGCCTAAGCTTCTTTCACAAAGGCTCCTAGCAAAGTCCCGTGCCGTGTTCAATGAGGATTTTCCGTCCACGCAATGGGCCGAAAGGCCATGACGTTGACGACCCATTCCACAAAACCGCAGACCAACAGGTCCGAAAGATTCAATTGCAGAACCTGATCCAAACGTTCCAAAGCATCCATGACCTGATGGCTCGGTTCCAGGTTGAACCGAATGGCATGGGCGTTTTGAAAGTGGTCCGGTCGGCACCAGTGAGGTGGCGACAGGCTGAAATGGATGCGGCAGGCTAGAGGGCGATAGCGATATAGGCTGCATAAGCCGGCTTCGAGAAAGGGACAGGGCACCTTGAGGGCGTTGTAGCGGTGCAGTCGCTGCGCCAGGCTGCGCTCCAGGCACGCTTGGGCAAGATCCTGAGCGTTCCATCGACGAATTTCTTCCCACAATTCCAATCGTTCCAGGCAGCGGCGAAACATGCGATCCAGAACGCCGGCTCGAAGGGCTCCGTGGGAAAGATAGAGAATTTCGACGCCGGTGAGTCCCGAAGGCAGTTGCGTGCAGCAGTGACTGCATCCCGGAGCGCACGTGATGGACCAACCCGCTCGATGCAGTTGGCTCTGCGCGAATCGAAGGGATTGGTCATAGACCAGGAAGGCCTTTTCAAGGTGTGTGAGAAAAGCGGAAGGAAGGCGTCGCTGCTTTTCCCACATGGCCGGATCCACGGCATCCCGAGCCTGCAGTAGGAGCGAGGCCACGCGATGGTCGTAATGCCTCAGGGTTTCCTGTGCCGATGCGGGCAGGCAGCACAATTCCAGTGGATTTTCGGTGCGAGAGGGTTTCACCGTGTTTCGACCTTGTCAGATCAAAGCACCGATCGTTCCATAAGGGTCATGACCAATTGCCGTGCCAGCAACGGTGCGTTGCCTCCCGCCCGGTTGTTGATGATGATGCACACGGTCTGATCGGCCTTCAAGCCGCGTGCCACAAGGTCGGCCGTTTCCTGAAATAGGCTGGGCTGAATCATGTCCTCCACCAGGTGATCGAAAGGGTGCGCTCGGGCATACGCTTCTTCGTAGCGCATGCCTCGCGGCGTGAGCAACCGCACAACCAGCCAACGGGAGGCATTGAAGAAGCGCTGTCCGCTCCGCTGCCACTGCTGCCGAAGGGAGGGCAGCCAGGTCCAATGGGACATCACCTGGCCGACGCCGTAGTGTCCAAGAACGCGAAAGATCGGTGGGCTGAGGTAGCTTTCGGTTCTCAATTCCACATGATAACGAGTGTCCTTGGGTGCAGCGTCAAAAAACGCAGCCAGTCGATTGGCCAGATCCTCGGGATGAAGCCGATCGTCTTTTCGGTGATATTCCTGTTCAAAAATCAGGGCCGCCAGTCGATCCCCTAGCAGATGAACTGCCGGTTCATAAAAGGCGTCGCGAAAAAGGTCGGGATCCAGAAAGCTCGGATTGCTCACAGCCGCGGAGCCGGTCCACAGCCGCCATGCGCACACTTTTTGCGGCACTTTAAGGAGCACTCGAGCGTCCGGGGGCAGGTGTTCCGCGTACCGCTCCAAGGTTCGATAACTGTGCGTGGGCTTTCCATCGGGATTCAGGAGCAGGCTGTAAAAGGTAAAATCTATTTCCAAGGCGGAAAAATGCTCGAAATATTCTCGGACGCTGTCCACGGGTAGCACCGTGGATGTGAAGCTTTTTGAGCCCACCTTTTGAACCCTTTGTGTCATGCGGCCTTCGTAGCGGGAGGCTGTATAAATTTGGCCGATCCAGCCACTGTAACGATCGCTGGCGGTGCCCAAAAGCACGTGAGGATGAAGATGGCGAAAGACAAAATTGCAAGCCGCCTTGGCGTTATCGGCATGCATGGAACTCTGTCCCGGGGCCGAAGTGAAAGCGTCAAAATACCTATCGCCCTTTCGTGGGCCTAAGCGCCGCCGGCACACTCGAAATACGACGTGTTCAAGCGACAAGCGTCGCGCAGCCCCCTCCAGCCGGTAAAGTGCCCATGGGCGTCCTTTTCTTGGGAACACGAGCGTCCCACCCGCCTGAGATGCGGATGGAAGCCCCAATGCTTTGAGGAAAGGAGCCCTGGGAACCTCTTGTGGAACGAGCAACTCACATTTCGACACGAAGCTACAGGGCTGTTCACAGCACTCGCCCACAAAGCCAATGTCCTACGAACGCTGGATTTAGGCTGGCATCACGGTCGACCCGGATGCCCACGATTTCAGGAGAGGACCCTTGCACTTTTGCGTTTCAACCGGCAGCTCCCAGTGGGACCATGCCTCCCCCTCTGGGCTTCACCTTGTAGTGGCCGCGTCGCAGAGCCTGATGCGGTGTCGCGGCGTGCGCCACTCCACCGGCTGTCCTTCCGAGAAAGCCTTCACGCCGAGGTGGTATCCTTGTCGGTGCCGGTGGCGCTGCGTTTTCTTTCTGACCAACGTTTGAGAAATCGACCCAGAGAACTCTCCGCCGGTGCAGCGCTTTCCGGCTTCGCCCTCAAGGTTCCCTCAGCCTGCAGCGCCGCCTGAAGGCACGGGCGCACGTACGGGCATGCCAAGCAGTGCCTTTGGGGTTCAATGAAGCCCTCTTCATTGCGCGGACAGACACGAGCCGCGTCCCCGAAGCACGGCGGCTTTTCACGATCCGGTTCGACCGGCGTGGACTCCATGATGGCCTATTCCAGAATCTCCAACACGGCCCTTTTGCGCAATTTGGTCGCCGCGGCATTCATGATGGTGCGAATGGCGTGGGCATTTCGGCCTTCTTTACCGATGATCTTTCCCAGATCCTCTTTGGCTGCCCTCAATTCGATGACCGAGAGCTGATGGCCGTTGATTTCCCGCACTTGAACTTTGTCGGGATATTCCGCCAAAGCGCGAGCGATGTATTCCACCAGGTTCTTGATTTCACTGTCGCCCATGAATGTTTCCCCCGCTTCCGTGGACATGGAGTGTGGAATGTGCAGCACACCTCAGGAAAAGAAGACTCACAACGTTTGTGCAAAAAACTTTCGTTCAGCGGCGCGAACCTTGCACCGCTCCACCAGTTGCTGCTCTAGGGGTTTTTGCGAAGGCTAGTCGTGACGGCACCATGGATTTCTAACACCGGTCGCACTGTAGAGAATCGATGGCACCATGTCAAGGGAAGATCGGAAAAGAGGTGCGGTGCCACGATGAATCCCGGGTCGCGCTCGGTACCCTCCATGCCGGCTTGCCCCCACACACGGACGCTTACATGAGCATAGCCCTATTTGCCCATTGGGAATTGATTGGGTCATTCCCGCGAAAGCGGGGATCCAATCCTTGGAGTCTGTTCTGGACTCCCGCTTTCGCGGGAGTGACGGTTGTGTCTGTTCTCATGGTATGGACTGGGGGGCGCCAAGGTGGTCATATTATTTGTTCTAAATACCCCTGCTAGGGTTCGCAGCGGTGTTTGATATTCACGCCTTCTACGATGAAAATCACGCTTTCGGCGATATTGGTGGTCTGGTCTGCGACCCGTTCCAAGCACCGCGCCGTGATGATGGTTTGCACGCCCCGTTCAATACTGCAGCTTTTGGTGACCATGAGATCGATCATGCGGCGCAGGACCTTGTCGTTGAGTTCGTCGGCTTCGTCGTCCATCTGCCACACATCGAAGGCCTGGTTAACGTTCTGCTGGGCGAAGGCGCTGATGGCCACCCGCAGCATGTCCATGGCCGTGTCCGCCAGAGCGTCCAGTTCAGGAATGAAGCCCAAAGGCGGCCTCTTCGCCAGAAATTTAACACGCTGCGCGATGTTGACCGCCTGATCGGCTATGCGTTCAAGATCTATACTCATGCGCAAGGCCCCGATAATAAAGCGAAGATCCTTGGCCACCGGCTGTTCCAACGCCAGCAGGGATAGGCACAGATAATCCACTTTTATTTCCAACTGATTCACGATCTGGTCTTTGTCGATCACCTGAGAGGCCAGCTTTTCATCTCGCGTCTTGAAGGCCTGAAGGGCTTTTTGCATGGCAGTTTCCGTCAGGGTGGCCATTTAAAGAATGGTCATGCACAGTTCTTCCATCTGGCGAACAAAGTGTGATTTGATGAGCTCAACTCCAAAATGTGGTCTTTACGGCTTTCCATGCCTCTTTTTCCTCAGGCTGCGAGGCCCGATGCAAGGTGAAGAAAAAGGTCGTGCCGTGGTCCTCTCCCCTCACCGGGCTTTCCACCCAGATTCGCCCACCCATGTTCTCCACAATGTGGCGGCAATGGAAAGCCCAAGCCCTGTGCTTCCCGAAGCACTCTCCTTTTGGCGATCCACGCGATAGCAACGCTCAAAGGCGCGAGCTTGATGTTCCAAGGGAATGCCAGGCCCTTCATCTTCCACGGAGAAAGGGACCGTGTCCGCCTGCACCTGGGCTCGAATTCGTATGGGCGTCAATGGATGACTGTATCGAATGGCGTTGTCCAACAGGTTTTGAAACACCTGCGCCAGGGCGTCGCGTTCGGCCCGCACCCACAGGGGGTGCTGAGGAAAATGAACGGGCATGTCCATGCGGCATTTGCGGGCTTCCGGATAGCATGTTTCCACGGCGGCGGCGGCGCTGACGGCACCCGCGACTTCTTGAGGCACCTGCGGGAGCTGGCTTTCCAGTCGAGTGAGCGTCAGCAAGTCGTTGACCATTCGGGTCATGTGGTTGGCTTTGCGCAGAATGGTCTCCACGAACATTTTGGCTTCTGAATCGTGCACACAGGGGCTTTCCAGCAGCGTTTCCGCATACCCTTTGACGGCAGTCAAGGGGGTGCGCAGTTCGTGGGATACATTGGCCACGAAATCGCGGCGAACCCTGGCCAGCCGTTTGATTTCTGTGATGTCGTGAAGGACCACCACGGCGCCTTGGGGCATCATGGGCGTGTGCAAGGACACCACATGGACGTCAAAGTGGCGTTCGGGATCCAGCATGATTTCCACATGGACCGCATCGCGTCCGGCCAGAGCTTGATCGCACGCCTTTTGCTAGTCGGGGTTTAGGAACACTTCCAGGGGTTTCAGGCCAAAAGGA
Source organism: Desulfosoma caldarium (assembly GCF_003751385.1). NCBI lineage: Bacteria > Pseudomonadati > Thermodesulfobacteriota > Syntrophobacteria > Syntrophobacterales > Syntrophobacteraceae > Desulfosoma > Desulfosoma caldarium. The sequence goes on from NZ_RJVA01000013.1 coordinate 209,545, forward strand.
GATTTGGGGCTTCGCTGGATCTTGCAAAGCCGCACGATTGGAATGCGCCCGTCGGCATCCAGCAGGAAAAGGAAAACCCCCTTCTTTCATGCCTTCCAAGATGGCGTGCAGTTGAGCGCGCTGATCTTCCAAGGCCCTTATTTGCCCTTGAATGCGCGCCGCGGTTTCCTGGAGGAGCGCCTCGCCCAAAGCGTCCAGCACCGGGTAACCCGAGGGACGCAGCCGTGGAACTTCTCGACGCCCCACAGTGCGCCCCATGTCCAATAGCGGCGCGAGGGGTTTCTCCATGAGTCGAGAGAAGGCCAAGGCCAGAAGGCCTGTGCCGATGAAGGACAATCCCAAAATCCACCACAGACGCCTGCGCTGGTGGTCCAAGGTTCCCCTGATTTGAGAAACCGGCATGGCGATGCGCAGAATGCCCGACGGCAGACTGGGAATCTCAGACACGAGCATGGCCCCATACATCAGATCTTTGCGTAGGGCGTCGCTGTGGCGCAGGCTGAACCCAAAACTATTCTGTCGAGCGGTCACCACTTCGGGGCGGGTCCAATGGTCTTCCATGAACCCCAGTTTGTCGTAAGGCACGTTGCTGTCCGCCACTACGCGGCCGCCTTGAGCGATGTAGGTAAGGCGTAGCCCCAGAAGGAGCCCATCTGCGTGCACCAGCCATCCAGATCACTCAGAGATGGAAACGGTGTATGATTTTTCAGAAACCAAATGAAAATGGACAATTCCTGATGCAGTCTTTTTTTGGGACTCGTCCACAAGCACCTGATGTAGTTGGCGGTGAAAGTACGTGCTTGGTGCCAGAACACACACCAGCAGGACGATCCAAAAAGCGAGCAGCAGTCGAGTGCGCACGCTCAAAGCTTTCATGAGCCGCTCCCGTCTCGAAAACGGTAGCCCACTCCTCGCACAGTTTCCACCAGACCGGCGTAACCTTGTAGCTTTTGACGAAGCCGTCGAATATGGGTATCCACCGTTCGAGCATAGCCTTCAAATTGGTATCCCCAAACGCAATCCAAGAGGCGGTCTCGGGACATCACGCGGCCCTTGTGGGTCATCAACTCCAGCAGAAGTTTGAATTCGGTGGCCGTGAGGCTGACCTCTCTGTCGTCGATCCAAACGCGATGGGCGTGGGCATCCACTCGAAGCCCGTCCGCGGTCAGCGCCTCCTGTGGTGGTGACGGTGAGGGGGCGCTGCGGCGCATGACCGCCTGCACGCGAAGGACGAGTTCTTTGGGACTGAACGGCTTGACCATGTAGTCGTCCCCTCCCAGTTCCAAACCCAAAATGCGGTCCGCTTCCTCGCCTCGAGCCGTCAGCATGATGATGGGAATGAAAGCTGTGCTTTCGTGGCGTTTAAGGGCCTTGCACACGTCGAGTCCGTCCATGCCGGGAAGCATGAGATCCAAGACGATCAGGTTCGGTTTCTCACGTCTGGCCGTCTCGAGGCCCGAAACACCGTCTTCGGCTTTGAGGACCTCGTAGTCGGCGGCTTTGAGGTGCCAGGCCACCAGATTCAAAATGTCCTTGTCATCTTCGACTACCAAGATTTTTTTCCGTGCCACAGACACCTCCACAACCCAAGCGACGCCGCAAGGCCATGACCATGGTCCAACAACCGCTCACAAAAGGCCGCTCCATGAGCCGACGCGGCGAAGCGGTGCGCGAAGCGAACCCAGCGAACCCTCGATCATTCTCTTCTAAGAGGCCGCTTAGCTGTTCCTGGAATCGCGCAGGTATGTACGGCGCATTGTGTCACGAATCCGTGATGATTTTGTGACATTCCCGTGACAGGTTCGGCTTTTTCGGGAAACCGCCGGTTATTTTTCCGGGCTCAGGCCTTCATCAGCACTGTAACACGATTGTCACATTTCGGTAACCTTCTCTTCACACGCACGCCTTAGGGTGCTGTCGACGCGAAAGGCGCTGGGATTCAGCGCGAAACGTTCCATGATCGGGAAAGCACGTCAAATGAACAGCCTTCTCCTTTTCACTATCCTTGCGCTCAGCGCAGGGGCCTATCACTTGGGCAAACGCCGAGTGCTTCGCCTCATCGGCGGCAAAGCCCACGCCAGGCATCTTGCTTCCAGACCCCACTACTACGGGGTTTACGTGGCCTTGTGGTGTGCGCTGCCGGCCCTTTTGATCTTTCTTTTATGGCTCTTTTTGGAACCGGTGGTGTTGGAACAGTGGGTGGTGCGCCATTTGCCGCAATCCCTTCAAAGCCCTCCTTCGAATCGATTGAGTCTAGTGCTCAACGATGTGAAAAATCTGGCCAAGGGCGGCATCGTGAGCGGTTATGCGGACCCTGCCGTGCAGACTGCAGCCGAACACTATCGAAGGCTTCTCGGTCTGTCCAGAACCGCCCTGTGGGTGGCCGTGTTGGCCCTGGCCGCCCTGGGTATGCAGATGGGGTATGGGAAAATCAGGATTTCCCTTCGAGCGCGCACGCACGTGGAAAAGATCGTTCGCCTCTTTCTGCTCATGGCTTCCACCCTTGCCGTTTTGACCACCATAGGCATTGTCTTTTCCGTGCTTTTTGAAGCCATGCGGTTCTTTCGATTGGTTCCCTGGTGGGAATTTCTTTTCGGTCTGAAGTGGAGCCCCCAGATGGCCATTCGGGCCGACCAGGTGGGAGCTTCGGGCGCGTTTGGCATGATTCCCGTCTTTACGGGTACGTTGCTCATTGCCGCCATTGCCATGAGTGTGGCTGTTCCTTTGGGGCTTTTTTCGGCCGTTTATCTCAGCGAGTACGCTCCGAGAAAGCTTCGCGCCGTGGTCAAACCCCTTTTGGAAATTTTGGCCGGGATTCCCACGGTGGTCTATGGTTTTTTCGCCGCTTTGACGGTGGGGCCTCTGATCCGCCGCCTGGGAGAAACGCTGGGCTTTTCGGTGGCGTCGGAAAGTGCGCTGGCAGCCGGGTTGGTCATGGGGCTTATGATCGTGCCCTTTGTGTCTTCCTTGTCCGACGATGTCATCAATGCGGTGCCCAACGACCTTCGAGACGGCTCGCTGGCCTTGGGCGCCACGCGTTCGGAAACCATCAAGCAGGTGGTCTTGCCGGCGGCCTTGCCCGGCATTGTGGGCGGGCTGTTGCTGGGGGTTTCCCGAGCCATTGGCGAGACCATGATTGTGGTCATGGCGGCGGGCCTGGCCGCCAACCTCACCGTTAACCCGCTTTCGGCCGTCACCACCGTCACGGTGCAGATCGTCACATTGCTTGTGGGCGATCAGGAGTTCGACAGTCCCAAGACGCTGGCGGCTTTTGCCCTGGGCCTGGTGTTATTTGTGGTGACCTTGATTCTCAACATCATTGCCCTCTACGTGGTGCGAAAATACCGGGAGCATTATGAATAATCGAAACGCCTCTTCTTTGTCCGCAACAGATCGGTCCCGCACGGTGCATGTGGTGCAGACGGGATTGCGCAAGCGATATCGAGCCGAAAAGAGGTTTCAAAGGCTGGGCATGGCGGCGGTGATCTGCGCTTTGGCCTTTCTGGCATTCCTGTTTGTGGACATCTTTTCCAAGGGCTACAAGGCTTTTCAGCGTACGGTTTTCCTTTTGGACGTGTATGTAGACCCCGATGTGGTCCATGTGGGCAATTTGGACCGGGCCGATTACCAAAGCCTCGTGAAAAGAAGCCTGGGAAACCTTTTTCCGGACGTCAAGGGGAGGCAGGAAAAAAGGGAATTGTTCCGGTTGGTCAGTGGGGGCGCTGGTGAGGTGGTTCGATCCAAAGTGCTGGAGGACACCTCGGTTATCGGCCAGACCATCGCCGTATGGGTCCCGGCCGACGACGATGTGGACATGGCGATCAAGGGCGGTGTGGATCGGCGTCTTGCGCCATCCGAAGGGCGTTTGAGCGAACGCGCTCTTCAGTGGCTCGATGCACTGGCAACGCGGGGGCGACTCGCAAAGCATTGGAACACCGCCTTTTTCACCTCGGGGGATTCCCGAGAACCGGAACTGGCTGGAATTCTCGGAGCGACTGTCGGATCCTTTTACACCTTGCTGGTTACACTGGCCCTTTCCTTTCCCTTAGGTGTGGCGGCGGCTGTTTACCTGGAAGAGTTCGCTCCCAAGAACCGCTGGACCGACATTATCGAGGTCAACATCAACAATCTGGCGGCCGTGCCTTCCATCGTTTTTGGCCTGCTTGGCTTGGCGGTCTTTTTGTCCTTTTTCGGCCTGCCTCGCTCTTCGCCTCTTGTGGGGGGACTGGTTTTGACCCTTATGACCTTGCCCACCATCATCATTGCCGGCCGAGCTTCCCTGCAAGCCGTGCCGCCATCCATTCGCGATGCGGCATTGAGTGTGGGAGCCTCGCCCATGCAGGCTGTGTTTCATCACGTGCTGCCTCTGGCTCTGCCGGGCATGCTCACAGGAACCATCATCGGCATGGCCAGGGCATTGGGGGAAACGGCTCCGCTGCTTATGGTGGGCATGGTCGCTTTCATTGTGGATATTCCTCGAGGATTTACCGATCCGGCCACCGTTCTGCCTGTCCAGGTTTATCTGTGGGCGGACAGTGCGGAACGCGCTTTTGTGGAAAAAACTTCGGCGGCCATCATGGTGTTGCTGGCGTTCCTCATCGCCATGAACGCCACGGCGGTCTACCTGCGCAACCGATTTGAACGGCGTTGGTGAAGAAAGGAGGTGCACAAAAGAAGCCTAATTGGGGCCCGCGGCGTGACGAAAAGAGCGTCTATGCGATGGCTTTTTCTTGAGGCCTGTGAGCGAAGGAAGAGCCATGGGCAAGACGGCGCTCCGACGGTCGGAAAATTTTAGCGAAAAAAGTCATTAAATGACAAGGAGCAGACCATGAAGCCTCTCGGTTTGGTTGTGTTGTGTTTATCCATGGTTGGGGTTTTTCAGGCGCCCCTGAGGGCTCAAGCGCGCGACTACATTTATATTGCGGGATCTTCCACCGTGTATCCTTTTTCCACGGTGGTGGCCGAACAGTTCGGCAAAGCCCTCGGCTTCAAGACCCCCAAGGTGGAATCCACCGGAACCGGCGGCGGCTTTAAACTCTTTTGTGCCGGAGTAGGTGTGGAACATTCTGACATTAGCAACGCGTCGCGAGCCATCAAGAAATCCGAACTGGAAACCTGTGTGAACAACGGCGTTCGTGAGGTGGTGGAGGTCAGGATCGGTTACGACGGCATTGTCTTGGCCAACAGCAAAAAAGCTTCCCCGATGCAGTTGAGGCTAAAAGACATCTTCCTGGCCTTGGCGGCGCAGATTCCGGATCCCAAGGGAGGATCCGCTCTGGTGAAAAACCCGTACAAGACTTGGAAGGACGTCAACCCCAGCTTGCCGGACCAGAAAATCGAAGTCCTGGGACCTCCGCCCACCTCCGGAACCCGGGACGCCTTTTTAGAATTGGCCATGGAAAAAGGGGCTCTGGAACTGGAAACCCTCAAAGCGCTTAAGCAAACAGATAAAAAGGCCTTCAAGAAGGTGGCCCATAGCCTTCGCGAAGACGGCGCCTGGATCGATGCCGGGGAAAACGACAACCTCATTGTGCAAAAATTGTGGGCCAACCCTAGAGCGATGGGCGTTTTTGGATTCAGCTACCTTGACCAAAACACGGATAAGCTGCAAGGGGCTCATGTGGAGGGCGTGGCGCCCACCTTTGAATCCATTTCGGCGCAGCAGTATCCCTTGTCCAGGCCTCTTTTCTTCTACGTGAAGAAGGCTCATGTGGGTAGCATTCCTGGAATTCTAGAATTTGTACAAGAATTTACCGATGAAAAAGCCTGGGGCCCGGAAGGCTACTTGGCGGACAAAGGCCTAATTCCGCTCCCCGAAGCGGAACGGTCCGCCATGCGCGAAGCGGCGCGCGCCATGAAACCCATGGCGGTGCAATGATTCCTTCGTGGACTTAAAACCGTCCGGTGCGTGCAGGGGCCGAACTTTTTCAGCCCTTGCACGCCCTGCCGAATGGTGGTGTGATAGATGATGGAAATGGGAACGGATGCCTTGGGGAATGTCAAAAACGTAAAGATTTGCAATGACCCGACGCAGGGAGATGGCGCGGTGGGGCACGAGGACGTCAAAATCAAAGGGCAGCCTGCAAAGCCTTTTCCGCCCGTGCTCAAGAATGCCCAGGTGGAAGACCCTCGCATGGTGTGTCGCCACGTGAGCGTCTTTTATGGGGACAAGCAGGCCATTCGGGACGTGTCCATAGACATTGGGCGCAATGAGGTGCTGGCCATGATCGGCCCGTCGGGATGCGGCAAATCCACCTTTCTTCGATGCCTCAACCGCATGAACGATACCATTGAAGGGTGTCGGGTCACGGGCACCATCACCTTGGACGGGCAGGATATCTATGACCCTGCACTGGACGTTGTGCTGCTACGGGTTCAGGTGGGTATGGTCTTTCAAAAACCCAACCCCTTTCCCAAGTCCATTTACGACAATGTGGCTTATGGTCCGAAAATTCATGGGCTGGCGCAAAGCCGCGAAGAACTGGACCACATCGTGGAAACCTCGCTTCGCAAGGCCGGCTTGTGGGAAGAAGTCAAGGATCGATTGCATCAGTCGGGAACCGGGCTGTCCGGAGGGCAGCAGCAGAGATTGTGCATCGCTCGGGCCATCGCAGTGAATCCCGAAGTGATTCTCATGGATGAGCCGTGTTCCGCCTTGGATCCCATTGCCACAGGGCGCATTGAAGATCTCATTCATGAATTGCGGGAACAGTATAGCATCGTCATCGTGACCCATTCCATGCAGCAGGCAGCTCGCGTGTCTCAGCGAACGGCCTTTTTTCACATGGGCGATCTCATCGAAGTGGGGCCCACAGACCGCATCTTTACGCGACCGCGCCACAAACTGACCGAAGACTACATCACGGGGCGCTTTGGCTAGAGTCCCTGGTGTCACCGAAAAGAATTTGAATAACATGGTGGTGGTGCAGAATTTCCGGCCCCGGACCCGTCAAGGTGATGGAACCGTCTTCGATGAGATAAGCCACGTGGGCGACCCGCAAAATGCGGCGCACATGTTGGCCGGCAATGAGAAGGGTCAGGCCGCTTTTTCGCAGTTCCTGAAAAGCGCTGCAGAACCGGCGGACGATCTTGGGGCTCAGGCCGAGAAAGGGATCGTCCAGCAGCAAAAGGCGCGCTCCGGCCATGAGGCCGCGGCCGAGGACGACCATGCGCTTTTCTCCGCCGCTTAAAGCTCCGGCCCTCTGCCGCTTCTTGGCTTCCAACTCGGGAAACAGGCAAAACACCAGCCGAAGCCTTTCGTCAATGCGGTGTCGGTGCAGATAGCCGCCCACCTCCAGGTTTTCCAGCACGGACATTTCCGGAAACACGCTCATGCCCTCCGGCACATAAACCACCCCCATGCGAACGATGTCGGCCACGTCCAGGGCATCGATGCGCACGCCGTTGTAGACAATCTCTGCATGGACTGGTCGAATGATACCGGCGACGGCCTTCAAAATGGTGGTTTTTCCGGCGCCATTGGGCCCGATCATGGCGACGATTTGCTTCGGCCATACGCTGAAGGAAACGTCTTGAAGCACGGGCGTGGCGCCGATGGAGGCGCACAGGTTTCGCACCTGAAGAAGGGGACCGCCGTCGTTTTGAAGCGCCAAGGGGGTCATGCCTCGCCCGCCGTTTCACGCTCTCCCAAATACGCCGACAGCACTTCGGGGTGATGCAGCACATCCTGAGGGGAGCCTTCCACGATTTTTTCTCCCTGGTCCAGCGCCACCAGCCGATCGGAGACGCGGGCCGTAAGGTTCAAAAAATGGTCCACCAACACAATGGTCATGCCGCGCTCACGCAACGACAGCACCAATTGAGCGGCCTGGTTGACGGCATAAGGGCTCAGTCCCGCGGCAATTTCATCCAAGAGCAGCAGGGAAGGCCGGGTCGCCAGGGCTCGAGCCACCTCCAGGCGCCGTTGTTCAGACAAGGTGAGTTCTTTGCCAAGGGTGTGTCTTTTTTCTTTGAGCCCCACCAACTGAAGCCATGCGCCCGCCTCCTCCGTGTTTACGGCGGCGAGCGGGGGCCGTGAAGAAGGTTTGCCGAACCACATGGCGATGAGCACGTTTTCTTCCGCGGTCATTTCGGGAAAAGGGCGCGCGATTTGAAAAGTGCGGGCGATGCCGGCTCGGCACACTCGATGGGGCGCCCAGCCGGTGATCGGCCGTCCCATGAAGATGACGTCACCCGAGGAGGCCTGCACCAGGCCGGAGATGACGTTGAAAAGAGTTGTCTTGCCCGCGCCGTTGGGCCCGATGAGGCTGACGATTTCGCCTTCATGCACGGCAAAGCTCACATCCTTCAACACGGTGCGCGTGCCGAACCGGACCACCAGATGATGAATTTCGAGAACGCGTTTCATTTTTTCCAGGACCCCAAGCCCTGAGGAAAAAAGAGCACGGCGGCGACGATCGCCAGGCCGTAGAGGGCCGCATGTCCCGCGGGCAGCACCGGGTGCAAGACCAGTTGGTCCAAGGGGTAGAGAAAGAGGGCTGCGAGGGCCGGACCATACCAGCGAAAACGCCCGCCGAGAATGGAAAGCACCAGGGGCATGGCCGAAAGATGAGCACTGAAGACCAGAGGGGGTTCCACAAAGCCGTGCAGGTGCGCGTACAGGCCGCCGCACAATCCGGTGATGACCGCACTCAGCGTCATGGCGCTCCAGCGCAGCGCCTGCACGGGAATGCCGAGAACCCCTGCCGCCTGCTCATCTTCTCGAATGGCGCGCAGGGCCCAGCCCCAGCGTGAGTGCATGGCCTTGTGGTGCACCCAGGTGCCGAGAAGGAGCACGCCCAGCAGAGCGTAGTACTGCGCGAGAAGGTTGGAGGCGAAGTCCAGAGTCAGCCCGGCCACGCGAAGAACGGGCAGAGGCGCGACGCCCACCAGGCCCAAAGACCCAAAGGTGACGGATTCCCAATTGTCGGCAATGACTTTGGGAATGTCTACGGCAGCTAAAGTCACGAGAGCAAAGGTGGCCCCGCGAAGGCTTCGAAACACGGCGGCGCAGAGCGCTCCGTAGACCCCGGCGCTAAGGGCCGCCGCCGTGAGGGTCCAGCCGATGTGAGCGAAGCCGTAATGGTCCATGAGAGCGGCGCCGTAGGCGCCCAAGCCGAAATAGGCGGCATGCCCCAAAGAAATAAGGCCGCTTAGGGCCGTCACGTTCCAAGCCATGGCCATAACGGCATAAAGAAAAGCCATGGTCAAGACTCGGCAGACTAGATCCGCGTGAGGCGTTACGGCCGGCCATGCCGCCAATCCCAGGATAACGGTCCAAAAAATGAGCGAGGAAACAAAGGGCTTTTTTTTCACAGTTCCGGGGCTGACCTTTTTCCCACCAGCAGTCCGTGAGGTTTCCACAGCAACAGAACGATGAGAATCAGCGCACTGACCAGTTCCCGCCAGCTCGTCCCCAACACCAGCGCGGCACCGGATTCCAAAGCGGCCAGAGCACATGCACCCACCCAAAGGCTTCGCACGTGCCCGACGCCGGCAAATATGGTGATCACAATGGCCACGAGCGTCGCTTCCGTGCCTCCGGCCGGATGCAAATAGGCCAGGCGACCAAAGAGCGGTCCGGCGAGACCGATGAGCAGGCCGCCGATGGCAAAAGCCACCTTTCTCATGCGGTGCACATGAATGCCCGCGAGCCTGGCCGCCTCCCGTTCCTGAATGGTGGCCCGCAGCGCCTTGCCGAGAAAGGTTCGGTGCAGCATGAGAAACACGGCGGCCGTGGCCGTGCAAGACAGAAGAAAGCTCCACAGGTGCGTGGAACTCACCTGCGCGCCTTGAAAGGCGATCCACACCGGTTCATCAAAGGAGGGGATCAGGCGGTAGTCCGCACCGAAAAGGAACAGCATGAGGTTTTGGGCGATGAGGGCCAGGCCAAAGGTCATGACCAGAGAATTCAGTTCAAAGGGTTCTCCCACTCTGTTGAGGAGTTGATGAATGCCCACGAGAAGCAGGCTGAGGCCCAGCATGCACACGGGAAGGGTCATCCAAAAGGCCCAGCCGCAACCTTTCATTAAGGCATAGGCCAGATAACCGCTCAGAACGATCAGTTCTCCATGGGCCAGATTGAAGGCGTGGGTGACCCCAAAAATCAGGGAAAACCCCAGAGCGGTCAGCGTGTAAAAAAAACCCAAGGACAAGACGCCGATCAGGAATTGGGCCCACATAATCTATATCCGCCGTGCTAGTGCGCCGGAACCGTCATGGGAATCCAAGAACCGTGGGCGCGCTGCGCCGGAAAAATCGGCACAAGTCGCCCATTTTGAATCTGAACCACCACCTGCCGATAGTGAAGGGGATCGCCATTGGCGTCAAACTGCACGCGCCCCATGGGCACCGTGATATCAAGGCTTCTTAAGGCTTGCGCGATGTGGGGGCCATCCAAAGGGGCGCCGCGGGCCGCGACGGCGCCCATAGCTTCAAGCAGCACTCGAGCCGAAGTGTAGCCGTGCATCACCGTGGATGTGGGCTCGCGCCCGTAGGTGGCTCGAAATTTTTCCGTAAATCGCCGAGACTCCTCTTCCGTTCCGGGAAACGGACAATCCGGCTGCCAGGCACTCAGGCCCACAAGGTTTTCCGCCGCCATGCCCATTTGCTGAATAAATTCCGGATAGGCCACTCCCCATGGCCCGATGTAGGCTGTCAGAGGCACGTTTTGTTCTCGTATCTGACGCACCAGAATCAGGTGATCCGAAAAAAAACCGGCACTGATGAGAACGTCCACCTGAAGAGAGCGCATTTTGAGAAGAAGGGGTGAAAAATCAGGAATGCCGGGGCGAAACTTTTCCACCAGGACCAGCTCCATGCCCCCATCGCGAAGGCACTGAAAAAGTGTTTGAGAAAATTCCGTCGCCCCGGGAGTCGCTGCATGCACAATGGCCGCTTTCTTGCCGACCAGGACCTGAGGAAGAAACCGGCACAAGGGTTCCGTGACCCCGTTCAGGTGTGAGATGCGGAAGAAGAAGGGATTTTTTCCTCGCAGGGTCAGGTCCCTTTGCAGGCTTGCCGAGGCCACATAGGGCACGTGGGCTTTGGAAGCCAGCTGACTGATGGGGCCGACCAGCGAATCCACATAGCCGCCGGTCAAGGCCGTCACCTTTTCTCGATAGATCAGGTCCTGCACCTGATTGATGGCCGTTTCCAAATGGCTCTGATCGTCCCTGGACAGCAGCTGCACTCGGCGACCGCCGATCCCGCCTCGCGCATTGACTTCTTTCACGGCGGTTTCAATGCCGCAGAGGATTTCCTGACCGTGATTGGCCAACTTTCCCGTGAGCGGGTTCACGGCGCCAAGGCGCACCCCATCCCCCGGCGACCCTTGGGCATGAACGGCCGAGATCCCCGCGATCCATGGGAAAAGGCACAGCCCCAACAGCCATGCTTGCCACATCGTTCCCCTTCCTTCCTTGCTGCGTCATGCAGCCTTTGCGGAATGTTTCTTGCGCGAGCCCACCCACTCACCATAGGCCATGGGGCCGGAAGGGGCAAGATGGTCTGTGTCGACCGCCTCAATCCGCCACGTCCAGCACGTAGCCGACCGGGGCAAAGGCAAAACGGGTTCCGAATTCGGCCGACAACCTGGCAATGGGCCCTTGGCCGGTACAGTGGCTGACCGCAAGAATCTGGATGTCAAACCGCTTGAGGGCTTCCATGGTCTTCTCGAGCTGGTCCACGGGCGAAAAACCTAGGTGCGTTCCCCCGAGGACAGCGTAAACGCGATGTTCCCCCGTCTGGCGGGTCAGATGGTCCAAGATGTTGATCAAGCCGGCATGGGCGCAACCCAGAATGACCACAAGGCCTTTGGAAGTTTTCAGGGCCATGGAATAGTCGTCGCGAAAGGGGTCGGGAGTCCAGTCGCCGTTAGATCGCACCACAAACTTGGGATCTCCCGTTTCAAAATCGGTGCGCCGAGGCACTTCCCCCGTCACAAACACATCGGGAGCAATTTCCGCAAAGGTTTCCAACCATTGAAACTGCGCGCCCCGCGTCGTCAAGTACGCCTCCTTCCACGGCAACCCGATGGAAACGGGCTTTTCCACGGGGCCTACGGGCATGTAGCGGAACCGTTCCAGCAGCACATCCGGGTGCGCCACCACAGGGCACGGACCTCGGACTCCGAGGAAGGCCAACATGCCGCCCGTGTGGTCGAAGTGGCCGTGGCTGAGCACCAGCTTGTCCACCTTGGAAAGATCTTTTTTGAGTCGAAGGGAATTTTGTATTAAACCAAAACCTTGGCCCGTATCAAAGAGCAGGGTCGCCTTTGGCGTTTCCACGTAGGCGGCAAAGCCGTGCTCCCCGACGAGCGCGGGCACGGGAACGGTGTTTTCACACAGTACGGTGACTCGAAATGCCATGGCTTTTTCCTTTCCTGCGGCAAACACCCGCCGTTGCTGCTTGTCCAACAATGCCTCCAGGGTTGTTGCCCACCCCTCATGCACCGTCATTCCCGCTCACTTCAGTCACCTCCGCGCAGGCAGAAATCCAACACATGCGTCCGTTCTGGGATCGCGCTTTGGCAGGAGCGACAGTCTTCTCTGCCCTGGCGCAAGCTTTTGGAAGGTTCTCGCGCAGGCCATGATGGCTTTCCCCTGTGGGAGCGCATCACGGCGCGCTCAAGCCCCACGCTGCATCTCCTGGCGGCGTTGTCGATCCTGCCCTTGGCCTTTTTCGTGACGCTAGAGTGTAACCCAAATGGATGAGGCGGCACAGAGCCCATGCCGCCTCATAGAAGTGTCGTTGCCCGTTGAGCCTTTATTTCCTCAGCATGCGTCGAAGCAGCTTTCCGGTGGGCGTTCTCGGCAAGCTGTCCACGTATTCAACGAGGCGCGGCAGCTTGTAGACGGCAATGTGTTGCTTGAGGAATTCCTTGAGTTCTTCAAAGAAGGCGTCGCCGCCTTCATGGCCAGGTTTAAGGACGATGAAGGCCTTGGTGACCTGGCCTTTTTCTGGATCCGGCACCCCAACGACACCGCAGTCGGCCACGGCCGGATGTTTTAGAATCGCCTCTTCCACTTCCGCAGGGCCGATGCGATAGCCGGAGCTCTTGATCATGTCGTCTTCGCGGGACACGAAAAAGATGTTGCCGTCTTCCCGCATGTACACGGCATCGCCCATTTGGTTCCAGCCGTTCTTGACACCCTTTTGCTGGGACTTGAGCAACCGTTCGCCGTCCACGTAAGGCTTCCAGTACAGGGTGCCCGACGGGCCCTTGATGATCATGCTGCCCACTTCGTTAGGCTTGCAATCCTTCCATTCCGCGTCCACGACGCGCACCAGCACTCCGGGCAAGGGCTTGCCGATGGAATTGGGCACGGGTTCCGGATTGAGCGTGTTGGAGGTGAGCAGGTGCAGCATTTCTGTGCCGCCCAGGCCTTCCCAAATGGGTTGGCCCGTCAGTTTTGTCCAGCCTTCCAGGGTTTCGGCCCCCAGAGCGTCCCCGCCGGAGGTGCACAGGCGCACACTGCTGAAATCGTACTTCTTGAAATCGGGGAATTTCATCAGGGCTCGATAGGCCGTAGGCAGCCCGGTGAGCACGGTGATCTTGTGTTTTTGAATGAGATCCATCATGTCGGCAGGCGCGAATTTGGGCAGAAGCGAGATGCACGCGCCGCCTTCAAAGGGAATGAGCGTGAAGGTGCCAAAGCCGGCCGCAAAGGACACCGGAGCCGCTCCGCCCAAAACATCTCCGGGCTTCAAATTGTACACGTACTTGTTGACCAGCCGGGATTCAATGATCACGGGGCGAATGAAATGCACACAGCCCTTGGGCATCCCCGTGGTGCCGGAGGTGTACAGGATAACTCCGATGTCGTCGGCCTTGAGCATAGTCGGTTTCAGATCGGGGGATCCTTGTTCCAGCATCTCTTCATAGACCAGGTTGCCCTGAGCCTTGACTTCATCGGGATTGCCGCCGATGACGATAACCTTGGTGCCGTATTCAAAGTCCGGCTTCGCTTCTTCCACAGGGCCCATGAGCGGCGCGTTGACCACGAAGTATTTCATTTCCGCATTGTTGACCACAAAGGCCACTTCTTCCTTGGACCACAGAGGCGAGGTGGGAATAGGAATGGCCCCGATTTTTTCAATGGCAAAGATGGTGACAAGGGCTTGAGGGGAGTTGACCAGACGAATGCCGATGCGGTCTTGAGGTTCAACGCCGGCGGCCTTCAGAGCATTGCCGAACTTGTTGACCATCTGCTGAAGCTGGGCATACGTGAACTGCTTGTCCATAAACTTGATGGCAAGATTGTCTCCCCGCCCTTCTCGAACATGCCTGTCCAGCAGATAGTCGGCGAGATTGAGTTCCATCGGCGTGTCGGCAAATTCTTCCGGCACAATGTATTCGGGCCACATGTCTTTTGGGGGGAGATAGTTTTCCGGTATCTTGGCCATGCTCGTTCCTCCTTGACCTGCTCGTTGGACATGGATGCCCGCGGCGCCTCATCGCCCGGCATCACATCACGGTTCCCGCACTTTTCAATGGGTCCTTCTCATCACCTCCTTTGCCGAACCGAGGATTTCATCAGGCCTACCCAAACCCTTGCACCTGCACGCCGCGCAGGCGCTGAATTTCATAGAAGAGGTGACACAAAAGAGGCGGTAAAACCCTCGACAAGAGGTGCGTGAGGAGGAAATGAGGCGTTATAGGAATGTCAGCGTGAGAAGGCCGTGCCCATCGCTGCAGGCTTTGGGCTCATGAGGGATGCATCACCAAGCGGGTTTTACCGGTCGTGCGTTTTTTGCGGCGGGGGAATGCTCACACTTCCGCCGAAACCACTTCGATGCCTTCCTCCTTTAAGGATCCGATAATCGGTTCCATGGAACACTTTTTGAGGCGAAACGAATACACGGCCTCCTGAGCATCCGTTGGCCGCACATGACAAACACTGATGATTTCAGCTCCTTGCTTCTGCAGCAACCGCGTGACACTGTCCAAGGACTGTTTAGGGCCCACAAGCTTCACATCTAGCCGACTGGAACTTTGCATGAGGCCCAACATGGAAATGAAGGCTGAGAGCATATCCACCACCGTGATGACGCCCACAATTTTGGAATCGTCCACCACGGGCAGGCCACCGATGCGGTTTTCCAGGGCCAGTCGCGCGGCGGTTTCTAATGAATCGTCAGGACGGACCGTGATAGGCTGTCGCACCATGACATCTTCCACGCGGAGGTCTTCTAGCATGGAAGCGATGAGCACACTGCGCAGATCGGCGTCTGTCACCCAGCCATCCAACGTGCCGTCCGATTGCACCACGGGCAGGTGTCGAATGGAATGGCGCTTCATCAACTTCAAGGCATCCTGAACAGATGCCTCTTTGGCGGTGGTCACCACACGCGTGGTCATCCAATGGCGTACGATCATGGCCGGAACCTGCCGATCGAAGCAATCATGAGGTGCTGATCAATGCTTTGTGCGCTGCAGTGGCGGGCATGCCCCAACCCCGGGCCCCTTCGCGCCAAAGCCTAAGAAAAGTGCCTATGAATTGCAAGAGAAAAATCGTACAACTTGGCCACAAGGGCTGCCAAGCCCGTGCGTTGACTTGAGCCGACCTTCCGCTATATTGGATCTGTTTAGGGGCAGGGGCTTTCAAGGGTGAAGGTTTGGGCCAACGGCTGTGAGAAAGGACCGGTGTTTTGAGAGAACCCAAATACATCTTCATTACCGGAGGGGTTCTATCCTCCTTGGGCAAGGGTCTGGCGGCGGCCTCCATCGGAGCCCTGATGGAAAGCCGTGGCCTTCGAGTGACACTGCAGAAGCTGGATCCCTACATCAATGTGGATCCGGGTACCATGAATCCCTTTCAGCACGGCGAAGTCTACGTCACGGACGACGGGGCGGAAACCGACTTGGATCTGGGCCACTACGAACGCTTCACCCATGCGCGCATGAGTAAGCGCAACAACTACACGTCCGGCAGCATCTACTACAGCGTGATCACCAAAGAGCGACGCGGGGACTATCTTGGAGGTACGGTGCAGGTCATTCCCCATGTGACCGATGAGATCAAGACCTGCATTCGTCAAGTGGCCGATGCCGTCGATCTGGTCATCGTGGAAATTGGCGGAACCGTCGGGGACATCGAAAGCCTGCCCTTTCTGGAAGCCATTCGCCAATTTCGCATTGATGTGGGCCGGGAAAACGCCCTCTACATTCATGTGACGCTGGTGCCCTATGTGAAGGCCGCGGGGGAGGTGAAAACCAAGCCCACGCAGCACAGCGTCAAGGAACTGCGAGGCATCGGTATTCAGCCGGATATTTTGCTGTGCCGCACGGAATTTCCCCTGTCCAAGGAAATCAAAGCAAAAATCGGCCACTTTTGCAACGTGGAGCCGGACGCCGTCATTACGGCCAGGGACGTGGAATGCATCTACGAAGTGCCTTTGTGTTTTCATGACGAAGGGCTGGATGAAAAGATTCTTAAGATGCTCAATATCTGGACCCGCGCCCCTCAGCTGGATGACTGGCGCGAGCTCGTTCGGCGCATGAAAAATCCGTCTCGCCGCGTGACCATCGCCGTAGTGGGCAAGTACATTGATCTGCGCGAGTCTTACAAGAGCCTCAACGAGGCTTTGGCTCACGCAGGAGCGGACAACGACGCCCGTGTGAAGCTCCATTACGTCGATTCGGAAGACGTGGAACGTACGGGCGGGGAAGCGTTGCTGCAGCAGGCGGACGGCATTCTTGTGCCCGGAGGGTTTGGGTCTCGGGGCATCGAGGGCAAAATCAAGGCCATTCGCTATGCTCGAGAAAACAAGGTTCCCTTTTTCGGCATATGCCTTGGCATGCAGATGGCCGTGGTGGAATTTGCCAGACACGTGGCGGGTCTTGAAGGGGCGCACAGCATGGAAATCGACAAGCACACGCCCCATCCCGTGATCTTTCTCATGCGGGAATGGTTCGATTACAAGAATAACCGGCGAGTGCACCGGGATGAAGACTCGGACTTGGGAGGCACCATGCGCCTTGGAGCCTATCCGTGCCTGCTGGAGCCGGGCAGTTTTGCCTACGCCGCGTACCAGAAAGTGGAGATTTCGGAAAGGCATCGGCACCGCTACGAATTCAACAACGAGTACCGGGACATTTTGGGCCGTGCCGGGATGCGCTTTACGGGGTTGTCTCCAGACCGCAACCTGGTGGAAATCATTGAACTTGCCGATCATCCGTGGTTTTTGGGCTGTCAATTCCACCCGGAATTTAAGTCCAGGCCCATGGACCCGCATCCGCTCTTCAAAGCCTTTGTAGAAAAGGCGCTGGAGTATTCCGAAAAGAGGCGCCATGAGGCGGGTGCAACGGATGAGGTGCCGGTGAATGAGCAGCGAGAAAGAGAGTGATCCCTGGTGAGCGAGACGGCGTCTTCCATCTGGATTCGAGGGCAGCCCTTTGGCAAGGATCGATTTTTCGTCATTGCAGGACCTTGTGTGCTGGAAAGCGAAGACTTGGCCCTGCGTGTGGCATCGTCCGTGGCCCGCATGTGTCGGGAACTGGACATTCCCTACATCTTCAAGAGTTCCTACGACAAGGCGAACCGCACCTCCGTGGAATCGTACCGCGGCCCTGGGCTGGAAAAAGGGCTCAAGATTCTGGAGCGCGTGCGATCCCAGGTGGGTGTGCCCGTGATCACCGATGTGCACGCCGTCCAAGAGGCCGCGGCGGCGGCTCGAGTGGTAGATGTTTTACAAATTCCCGCTTTTTTGGCTCGGCAGACGGACCTAGTGGTGGCTGCTGCCAAAACGGGAAAGCCCATCAATCTCAAAAAGGCCCAATTCCTGGCTCCTTGGGACATGTTTCATGTGGTTCGAAAGGCGGAAAGCGTGGGGAATCGGCGCATTTTCATTACCGAACGAGGCACCTGCTTTGGCTACAACGCTCTGGTGGTGGATATGCGTTCGGTAAGCCTGCTCAGCCGGTCCCCGTACCCCTTGGTGTTTGACGCCACACACAGTGTGCAGATTCCCGGAGGCCAGGGCACGGCTTCCGGTGGCGAACGCCAGTATGTGGAAAGCCTGGCTCGAGCGGCCGTGGCGGCGGGAGCGGACGGACTTTTTATGGAAGTTCATGAGGATCCGGATCGGGCGCTCTGTGATGGCCCCAATTCCGTACCCTTGAACGAGGTCTTTGCCATTCTCACGGCGTTGAAGGACCTCTACGAGACCACTCGAAAGCATCCCATTCGATTACAAAACGAGCCCGTTTTAAGGACGGCATGAACGGTGGGCCAAGGCGGCACAGCGCATCCCTATAGACGGCGCCAAGGCGTTCAGAGATGGGATGCCGCGGGATGGCCACGTTTTTCCATGGAGCGGCAGACGATGACCATGACCATAGGGGTGAATGAAGCGACTAAGGAAAGAATCCGTGCCGTACGCATGGTGATTTTTGATGTGGACGGCGTCCTCACCGACGGTGGCATCACAATCCATGACGATGGCTCCGAATCTAAAACCTTTGACGTCAAAGACGGCCACGGGATGAAACTGTTGCAGCGTGCAGGCCTTCAAATTGCGCTCCTTTCTGGGCGATTCAGCGCTTGCGTGGAACACCGGGCCAAGGGGTTGGGTATTGAGCATGTCTACCAGGGCTTTCATCGCAAGCTGGAGGCTTACGAGGCCATCAAGGCGTCCACCGGTCTGAAAGACCATCAGATAGCCTATGTGGGAGACGACTTGATCGACATTCCGGTGATGCGCCGCGTGGGCTTTGCTGTGTGTGTTCGGGATGCCGTGGAGCACGTCAAGCCGTTTGCCCATTACATAACGCAGCGGGATGGCGGCAAAGGAGCTGCGCGGGAAATTTGTGAACTCATTCTCAACGTTCAGGGTTTGTGGGATAGGGTCACGGCCCGCTATGTCCAAGAAGTCCTAGGCTGAAGCGCTTCAGAAGAAAGTGCTTGTAGGTGGTTTCTCCCAGAGGAATGCCGAGAAATTCCTGCGCCCAAACGGGCCTGCGGGCAAAGAGGCTCACAAAAAACCCCGGAAACCGATAAACCCATCGAGCGAAGAAAGCCGCGTACCGAAGATTGTCCCCTAGAACCTGAAGGCACTGGGACCGGTAGACCTGAGGCAAAGGGCCTTTGATGGATCCTTTCATGGCGTCGGCGATGGTGTCTGCGGCCAATTGCCCGGATCGCATGGCGTAGAAAATCCCCTCTCCGGAAAAGGCTTCTCCAAAGCCGCCCGCATCGCCGGCGTAGAGCGTTCGCTGAGTGCCCAACACAGAAGCGATGCCACAACAGGGTATGGTGCCGCCTCGATAGGCGGAGTGCTTTGGACCGTGAAGCCGGCGCATAAAGTTAAGGAAGGCTTTTCTAGTGGACAACGGCCCACCGTGAAGTCCTCCCACGCCGATGGAAAAGGCGTTGCGAAGGGGAAAAACCCAGCCGTACCCATTGGGATAGGCATCGAAATAGAATTCCAAAACGGGATCTTTGGACCGTAAAGAAGGCCAAAGAACGGAGGCGGCTTCGCGGTGGGTCACGGCTTTCCAACGTGTTCCCGTGCGCGACGGGCCTGAAAGGCGCCGGTTCAAAACTCCTTGGGCCCCGTGCGCCACGATAGCATAGGCGCAGCGGTACTCCCCGCGCGTGGTGCGCACCGTAACATGGTGAGGAGTTTCTTCCAAGGCCAGCACTTTTTCTTCCGTGTGCACGACGGCGCCGGCGTCTCGAGCCTTGTCCACAAGAAAGGTGTCAAAGACTTCCCGGCGCACCAGCACCGCGATGGGCTGAGCGCGCCGAGCTTCCAGAACGCGAGCGCCATAATGGGCTCGAATACCGTACGCGAAACCTTCTTGGACGTAGGCGGGCAGAGCACAATCCAGAGTTTTGACGGCGTTTATGGACAGGGCGCCTCCGCACGGCTTTGCCCGAGGGAATTTTTCCTTTTCCAGACATAGGACCTTGAGGCCGCGCTGCGCGGCTTTTCGCGCGGCACAGGATCCCGCGGGCCCCGCTCCAATGACGATGCAGTCCGCGTTCATTCTCTATCCCTTTGATGGACCAACCCTACGCTGTCTCTTGGCCTCCGCTTTTTCTTGGAGACCCACGGGCGACACTTAAAGACGAAAAGCGGGCCTGTCAATCCCTCGGTGCGGGGTATCATTCTTTACAGTGCGAGAAAGCACATGTTAAATAACCAAAGGGATTAAGTGAAAAGGGCAAAGGAGCAACGCGCATCATGAAAAAAAGCGCCAAGGTGGGTGCTTGGCTTTTCGTGATCGCGGCCATGGTGGCGGCCGTGGTTTTTGTGCAAACCCTCTTTGAAAGCCACGAAGACGAGAAAGTGGAAAAAGCTTTCGCCGTGCCTTCCGTGGATTCTGATATTCGGCTGACGAACATGGACTACACGGAGATGCAGGAAGGCCGGCCCATGTGGCGAATTAGGGCCCAAGAGGCTAAGTATTACGAAGGGGAGCAAAAAACGCTGCTGACACAGGTGGCCTTGACCCTCTTTATGGACGATCATCAGGAAATGTTTCTGGTGAGCGAGCATGGTCTGTTGCACACGGGCCGAAAAGACATCGAACTGTGGGGAAATGTCACAGCCCGCGTTCCCCAAGGCTACGAAGTGCAGTGCGACAAGGTCTATTACGACCATGCGGCGCAAAGAATCGAATCCCATTCCCCCGTACGGTTGATGGGCCCACAGGTGGATCTTCACGGGCTGCAGTGGTACTATGACGTGGCCTCGTCCAGGGTACGTGTGGAAGGAGACGTGCGGGCGGTGGTGCGAGGACTCTTTTGAAGTGCGGACAGGATGGGCATGAGCGGGCACGTGGGAGTCGCGGGTAGGCCGTGGAAAATGAAGGCTCAAAGGATTGGGTGGCGATGCGCCGTGGCAGCAGGCTTTGCGGCCTTGGTGCTGGCCTTTGCCCCCGGACTTTGCGCGCAAAACCAGGTCCCAATGCCTGAGCGTGCGGGGCGAGAACCCTCAGCGCCCATTCAGATTGCGAGCGATCGCATGGTGGCCGACCAGAAGAGTCGCACGGTGGTTTTTGAAGGCCATGTGGTGGTGAAGCAGGGAACCATGACGATCACTGCAGAAAAGCTCACCGTGTACGGTGTTGAAAAGGCCAAGGGTTCCGGTGTGGCATCGGGGCAGGTGACGGGAGACCAGATTGATCGCATCGAGGCGGAAGGCAACGTGGTCATTTCGGAAGGGGATCGCGTGGCCACGTCCAAAAAGGCTCTCTTGGACAACAGGCAGCAAAAGGTTGTCCTCATGGGCGATCCCATCCTGGTGCAGGGCAAGGACAAGGTCCAAGGCGATCTCATCACGCTCTACCTTCAAGAGCAAAGGAGTGTGGTCGAGGGTCGAGCGGGCCGACCCGTGCAAGCGGTCTTTCATCCTAAGGAGTCCTCCCAGAAACCATGACAGCGGGACGTGTTCTTCTCACGGACAGTCTGGTGAAGCAATACGGCGGGCGGGTCGTGGTGGATCACGTGAGCTTGGAGGTGCATCAAGGGGAGGTGGTGGGGTTGCTGGGCCCCAACGGTGCCGGTAAATCCACGACCTTTTACAGCATCATCGGCATCATTCGGCCGGACAGCGGCGCGGTATATTTGGACGGAGACAACATCGTTCGGGATCCCATGTACCTGAGGGCCCGCAAGGGCATCACCTATCTGCCCCAAGAGCCCTCTGTGTTCCGTAAACTCACCGTGGAAGAAAATCTTCTGGTCGTGATGGAAACCTTGAAGATCGGCCGAGAAGAGAGAAAACAGCGGCTTCATGAGTTGCTGCGGGACCTTCGCATCGAGCACTTGGGGCGCAGTCGGGCGGACAGGCTCTCTGGTGGGGAAAGGCGCCGGCTGGAGATCAGCCGGGCTCTGGTGACGCAACCCAGCTTCATTCTGTTGGACGAACCTTTCGCGGGCATCGATCCCATTGCCGTCGTGGAGATTCAAGGGCTGATTCGTTCCTTGAAAGAGCGCGGGATCGGCGTTCTGATTTCCGATCACAATGTCCGAGAGACATTTCGAGTTTGTGATCGAGCCTACCTTATGCACGAAGGGCGCATTCTCGAACATGGCCCTCCCCAGGTGATCGCCCAAAGCGCACTGGCTCGCAGAACCTACCTCGGGCACGAATTCAGCCTTTAGGGACGGGAAGACGGTATGGCCTTGGAACTCAAACAACACATGAAACTGACGCAGCAACTGATTATCACACCGCAGTTGCAGCAAGCCATCAAACTCTTGCAACTGTCTCGACTGGAATTGCTGGAGACCATTCAGCAGGAGTTGGAGGTCAACCCGGTTTTGGAGGAGGTAGCAGAAGGCGTTGAAGACGTGGAGACGAAAGATGAGGTAGAGCCGGAGGTGCCGAGGGTGGAAGAGCGCTACGATGAGGTGGAAATCACGGAAAAGGTGCGCGATGATTTCGACTGGGAGAGCTTTCTGGCCGACTACAACACCCATGCGCCGGTGACCAATGAAAGGGACCCGAACCAGGAACAGCCTTCCTTTGAGCAGCGCCTGACATCCAAGCCATCCCTGGAAGACCACCTGATGTGGCAGCTGTGCCTGTCGGATTTTACGGAAGGGGAGCGTGAAATCGCCGTGCAGATCATCGGCAACCTCAGTTCCGACGGTTACCTTTTGGCCGGGTTGGATGAAATCGCGCAGCTCACCGGCACCTCGGTGGATCGAGTGGAAGCCGTGCTCAAGAAGGTGCAGTTCTTTGACCCTCCCGGCGTGGCCGCCCGCACCCTTCAAGAATGCCTGCTCATTCAAGCGCGCAGCCTGTATGAACCTAACCCCCTAGTGGAAACCATCATTGAAAACTACTTGCCTTACCTGGAAAAGAAGAACTATCAGGGGCTGGTGAAAGTGCTGCGGCGAAGCAAGGAGGAGGTGCAGGCGGCCGTGGAAGTCATCCTCAGCTTGGATCCCAAGCCGGGCCGAGCCTACAGCAAGGAGGACGTCCATTATGTGAGCCCTGATATTTTTGTCATCAAAGTGGACGATGACTTCGTGGTGCTACTCAACGAAGACGGGCTGCCTAGGTTACGAGTGAATCCTTATTATAAGGAAGCCTTGCGCCGCGATTCCACCGTTCCGGAAGAAGCCAAGGAATATATTCAAGGAAAACTCCGTTCCGCAGCCTGGTTGATCAAGAGCATTCATCAACGCCAACGTACCCTCTACAAGGTAGCTCAAAGTATCGTCAACTTTCAGAGGGAATTCTTTGAAAAAGGTGTCGATTACCTTAAACCTATGGTCTTGAGGGATGTGGCTGAGGATGTGGGCATGCACGAATCGACCATCAGTAGGGTTACCACCAATAAGTACATGCACACACCTCAGGGGATTTTTGAGTTGAAATATTTCTTTAACAGTTCCATTAACAGTGTGGTGGGTGAAGCGGTGGCTTCCGAAAGCGTTAAAGAACGTATCCGCCGGCTGATTCGAGACGAAGATCCCGCCAACCCTTACAGCGACAAGGATTTGGTTGATCTTTTGAAAAAGGAAAACATTCAGATCGCGCGCCGAACAGTGGCCAAGTATAGAGAGATGCTCGGCATTCTTCCGTCGCACAAGAGAAAGCGCGTGCTCTGGGGAACGTGACCGAGCCCCTTTGAAAGGGTCGCGATGTGCCCATGAACGGCGAAGAGGAGTGAGCCCATGCAGATCAATGTGGCTTTTCGACACACGGAAGCTTCAGAGGCTTTGAAGAGGTACGCCGAGGAAAAGGTATCCCGAATCAAAAAATATTTGGAAGAACCCATTGAAGCCCATGTGGTGTTGCAGGTTGAAAAATTTCGACATATCGCCGATGTGACCGTGGAATCCAACGGCCTTCGCATCAATGCAAGAGAAGAAACGGAAGACATGTATTCTGCCATTGATATGGTGGTGGGTAAGCTGGAAGGGCAAGTCAAGAAACAGAAAGAGAAACTTCGAAACCGAAAGCTCACCGCGTCAGAAAAGGCACAGCGGCTCACGATGAACATTCTGGAATGGCCTTCCGAAGTGACTTCGGAGCCGCGCGTGGTGACGACGCAGCAGATTTATGCCAAGCCCATGGATGTGGATGAGGCAGTCATGCAGCTCAATTTGTCCAACGGGGATTTTTTGGTGTTCACGAACCGCGCCACGATGAACGTCAATGTGCTGTACCGCCGAAAAGACGGCAACTATGGGCTCATTGAACCCGTGCAGTGAAGCGATACGGGGGTCTGAAGACTGAGACAAGGGGTTCCGTGAACTGGGACCGCGCACCAAGGGAGGATCCCAAAGGATCGATGAAAATCTCGGAGATTTTGCCCAAAGAGGCCATCATTGCCGAACTGGAAGCCAAAACCAAAAGAGAGGTCTTGGAAGAGCTGACCGACGCCGTGTTGCGTCACAAGCCTCAATTGGATCGCCATCGCCTGCTGGAAGTTCTTCTTGAACGGGAAAAGCTGGGAAGCACGGGTATTGGCGAAGGGATTGCCATTCCTCATGGAAAAATCGACAATCTGGACCAGTTGGTGGTCTCCTTTGGCAGATCGACACGAGGGATCGATTTTGAATCCATGGATGGAAAGCCGGCGCACCTCTTCTTTCTTCTGGTGGCTCCGGAAAACTGTGCCGGGACGCATCTGAGGGCCCTAGCGAGAATCGCTCGGTTCTTAAAAAGTGCCACTGTGCGGCGCCGCTTGGGATTGGCGGCCACACAGGAGGAAATCTTCAACATCATTCAGCAGGAAGACGACGTCTTTTAGACGTCGTGCCGCACGGGATCATTGGAGGGGGGCGGCAAAGGGTCGACGCCCCCTTTTCTTTCTCGCACGGACAATGCCGCACCATGCCGGCGACATAAAACCTCCATCCGGCATTGGACCAAAGCCGTTGGGCCATGCTGAAGCCCTGTGGGCTGGCGCTTGGTCCCATGGTCGTCGACACGATCCCGGCGCTTCGCTGCGGCTGAGCTCATCGAGCAAGGAAGGGTCGAGATGGCGAAACGGGAGACTCATCTGGTCATTGTTACCGGGCTTTCGGGTTCGGGTAAAAGCACCGCCATCAAGGCTTTTGAAGACATCGGCTATTTTTGTATCGACAATTTGCCGGTGCCGCTCCTGCCGCACTTTTTGGAACTCTGTGAGCGGGACAAGCCGGATCTCAAAAAAGTGGCCTTGGGCATTGATATTCGAGGTCGAAGCTTTCTTCGGGACGGTGACCGGCTTTTTGAAGACGTGGAAGCAGCTGGGTATGCTTTGGAGATTCTCTTTTTTGAAGCGACCACGGAAGTGCTGCAGCGCCGTTTCAGCCAAACTCGGCGCCTGCATCCCATCAGCGCTGAAGAATCCCGCCTGGTGGCCGCCATTCACAGGGAACGCGAAGAACTGGCGTCGCTGCGGGCCCGCGCCACGCGCGTCATCGACACCAGCGATTTTTCGGTCCATCAATTAAAGGCCCTGATCACGCGAACCTTTTCCTTGGTCAGCGATCGAGCGCGATTGAGCGTACAGGTTCTCTCCTTTGGCTTCAAGTACGGCTTGCCCATGGAAGCGGAGCTGGTCATGGATGTGCGGTTTCTTCCCAATCCCTATTTTGTGGATCATTTGCGGCCCATGAGCGGGTGTGAGGCGCCAGTGCGGGACTGGGTTCTGGGGCATGCCAAGGCGATGGAATTCCTGGACGAATACGCAGCGCTGCTTCTCAAATTGCTGCCTCAATACGTGCAGGAAGGCAAGCGCTACCTCACCGTGGCCGTGGGGTGTACGGGAGGTAAGCACCGTTCGGTGGTGATTGCCGAGCGACTTGCTGACAGGATACGTGAGGCAGGTTATTATACGGTGTTATTCCATCGCGACGTGCATTTGGATAGCTGAGCGCTTTCTCGAGGGCGGGGCTAGAACAGGGGCGAGGAGGCCGCGCCGAAGATGTCGACAATCGGACTGGTTGTGGCGGCCCATTGCCGTGTGGCTCAGGAAATGGTCAGAGCCGCTGAGCTCATCCTGGGACCCTTGGAAGGGGTGCGAGCCGTGTCCATGGATCCGGACATGCCCGTGGAGAAGATGGTGCGGGAAGTGACGCAGGCCATCAAAGACGTGGACGTGGGGCAGGGCGTCATTGTGCTCACCGACCTTTTCGGCGGGACTCCGTCCAATGTGGCCCTGGCTCTTGTGGGGTCGCGCGTGGAAGTGCTCAGCGGCTTCAATCTGCCTATGCTTATCAAGTTCGCGGAAATCCGCAGCACCCGCCCGCTCAAAGAAGCGGCGGAAACCCTTCGAGATTACGGCCGCCGCCATATCGCTTTGGCCAGTGAGATTTTGTCGTCCCGGCCCGAACCCGAGGCACGAGGCGTGGACCATGAGCGCTCTCCTGCCCATAGTGATTGAGCCCGTACGGCCGGAGGACTTGCCCGCCGTTTTGGAGATCGAAAGGGCGAGTCACGTAGATCCGTGGCGGGAGTCTTTTTTTGTGGAGGAGCTGGAACGACCTCATGCCCTCATGCTGGTGGCGCACCATAGAACGGATCGGCGCCGCATTGTGGGCTACATCTGCGTGTGGCTGGTGGCCGATGAGGTGCAGATCTTTAACCTTGCCGTAGACCCTGCGCTGAGACGTCGCGGCATCGGTCGTCGATTGCTTCTCGCGGCGTTGCAGCACGCCTGCCAGCGCAACGCTCGAGTGGCTCTTTTGGAGGTGCGCCGAAGCAACTACGCGGCCCAGCAGCTCTACCTCAGCCTGGGATTTCGACCCTGCGGCGTGCGTCCCAATTATTACGATGGACTTCGGGAGCCCGCGGTGCTCATGGAGCTGGAAATGGACCGGATCTGGAGGAGCCGCTGGTTCAATGGTGAAAATGCGAAGGGGAGCGAGGAGGGGTCCTGTTGATGCAAAGGGCGAGTGTCCAGTCCGACGCGCTGCTCAAGAATCTCATGGTGACCAATGTGCCCGTGATGGTGGATCCGGGCCATGAAGTGCTGGTGGAAGCGGTTCGAGGATACGCCGGCAAGGAAAAACAGGCGCGGGATCTTCTCCAGGAGTATCACCACCGGTACCGCAACTGGGCCTACGTGCTGCAAGAGACCTGGCGCTACGCCACCAGCAACCTTCGCCTCTACCGTGAGCACCCCAAAAGTGGCGCCGTGGTGACCCTTTTGAGCCGCATCTTTGTGCAGGCCCTTTCCGATGCCCAAAACCCCAAAACCCAATCCACTGCCGCCGATTATCTCCTGGCCCTGTGGCTGAAGATTCTCGAAGAAGCCCCCGAATTGTGCCGTGAAGTGCCCCACGGGCCTCCCATAGACGATGACCCCAATGCCCTGCCCACAGGGCGGGCTCATGGAGGCCTTTTGCGATGGTGTTTTGCCCGACTGCACGCCCTGGAAGAGTCCTCTTTTCAATGGGTTGTGCGCAGTTTTCATCAGCCCAAGAAACTGCTTCGCCGATGCCTTGAGCTTTGGTCGTCTTCGGCGTCCTTTGAGGAAGGCCGTCGGCTTCTGGAGCGGGTGCTCACCGAAACGCACACATTTTGGGTTCAAAGGGAAGATCCCCTGGCCTGGCTTTCTCGGCAACTCCAAGGCGAAGAAGATGTGTCGGCGTGGCGCCCCCTTTTCTCGCCCCTGCTCAAAGCCGACCACGAACGGACCCTCCAGCGCCTTCAAGGTCTTCGGGCCGAAAAGGACCCTCGGCGTGCCGTGGAGCAGCTGTGTGAGCTGGCGGATTTTCGCGACATCGTGCGAGCCTATCAGCAGTTGGCGGACAAGGTGGGTCGAAGTGTTCCGGCGGAACAAGCAGGCCATGTGAGCATGCTGCTGCGGCTGCGCATCATGGAGACCAAGGGGCTGGAGCCCATTCATGAAGAGACGCTGCGGGCCATGAATATGGATGTGGGCCGCTGGATTCGCGAAGAATCCCAAGAATTCCTGAGGCCTCGGCTTACTCGGTTCCTGCAGGCGCTTCGAGGGTGCCTGAACACCTATCCGGAAGCGGCCCTGCACTGTGTGCGCACCGTGGGTCTGGAAATCCTCGGCACGGATGACCGAGAACTCATAGAATTCTTCCTTCGCCACGTGATCAGCCTGGGCTTTCAAACACCCAAACTCAAAGGCGTGTCCCAGCACTGGCAGGTGCAGGTCAACCCGGCGCACTTGACCAACGTTCGCGTCTGGTTGGATCTTATTCGAAAGAACCCGCGCCGCACGCGAACCCTTCTTTCAGCCCTCATCGTCAACCTGTTTCTTGCGGGCATCTATGTGCGGGACACGGATCTGTTTCAGAAGGATGTGAGCCTACTGCTGCATGCACCCATTGGGCCGCTGTTCAACCTGGTCAAACAGCTCACCAAACTTTTTCCCGTCTATTTCAACGAGGTGGGCGCCGAGGGGCTGTTACGGGCCGTGTCCACAGACGTGGACGAGATCACGCAGCGAGGGGATCCGCTCATTCATTTTCTGCGCAAACAAAGCCACGTGGAAAGCAACAACCTCGTCGTGCTTTTCATCGAGGCCATCTTTCACTTCTGGCACACGCTGGACAAAGAGCCCCTCAGAAAATTCGTGCCTCCTGAAGTGTTTCGCGACGTGCACGACACCGGCCCCTTTGTGGAGGAGATGCACCGCATTATGAAGCATCTCTTGTCCGGTAACGACGGCGTGCATCACATTAGAGATCTTTTGGATCTTTCCGAGGAAGTGGTTCAATCAAAGATTGAACAGATTCCCAATGTTTCGGTGCGTGAAAAACAGCGCGCCTTTCTCATGATCCGCTTTTACCAGCTGCTGCATGAAAAGTACGCCCTGAGTTACAAGGACATTCAGCTGCACCTGCGACGCGCCGGTCAATTGGGGTTGCCGGATCCTCGAGCTCTGGAGGAGGCCTTGCAGGGGCAAGATCCTCTCGCCAAATTGGAAGCCATTCTGGACTATCTGGAACACCTCAAGGAGATTCTGCTTACCGACCTGGAAATGACCTTCGTGGAAAATATCTACCTCAAGAGGCACATCGCCGTAGATATTCCTTCTATGTACGGTTCGTATAGTGAACGCAAGTTCGATGCTCTAGGCCTTACATTTCGATTGGAAAACCTGGCCAATGTGCTCTTTGAGGAAGTCATTCTTTCATTCAATCTGAGTTTCATTACGAGGGCCACATTCTTTCGCATCAGCCGGGTGTTGCCTCTTTTCATTCGAGCCTTGGCCATTGACGGGATTTCTTCCCGATGGTTGGATCGTCAGGAAGAATTGTTTCAGAGGGCGTTGCAGATTCGAAGGTTTTCCCATTCGCAGTACATGGACATTTTCCGTGGGTTTTCCGAAGCCATCAAGCAAGTCATTCAAAGTTTTTACCATGCGGTTCACGAGGACAATTTGGCGGTGGTAATTCGGCAGTTGAGCCAATCGGGGGACCTGCTGCCTCGGTACCGGCGCCGGGACATGGGAGAAAAGCTTGAGGAGCAGGTCCATCGCATTTCGGAGAAGTTCCTTCGAGATCTCGTGGCGCGCACCTTTGGTTTGCAATACTTCGACCACTTCATCAGCAGCATTCTCACCACGCTGGCAACGCAAAAGGAAGAACTGAGCACGGACAAGCTGGACCTTCTGCTCAGCTACGACCCGGAAAAGACCATTTCCCGCATTCATGTTCCGAACGAAGCCACCTACGACTTGATTCATCTTGGCAACAAAGGGTATAACCTCACTCAGCTGCATTCCTTGGGGATTCGAGTGCCGCCTGGATTCATCATCACCACAGAATATTTTCGCTGTCAGGATGTCATCGAAAGTCTGCAGCAGTCCAACGAAGATTTTAAGAGGCGCGTTCTCGAGCACATTGCGGACTTGGAAAGCCGATCCGGAAAACGCTTCGGGGACCCTCACAATCCCCTGTTGCTTTCGGTACGCAGCGGTTCGGCGGTGTCCATGCCGGGCATGATGAACACGTTTCTCAATGTGGGCATCAACGAGCACATTGTGGAGGGGTTGATTCGGCAGAGTGGGCAGCCGTGGTTTGCCTGGGACAACTATCGGCGGTTCGTGCAGTCCTGGGGCATGTCTTTCGGACTGGATCGCGATCACTATGATGCCATCATGAAGTTTTACAAGAAAAAGTATGGGCGGTTGTTCAAGAGGGAATTTCGTCCGGAAGAAATGCGAGAAGTGGCCTTGGCGTACCGGGATTACACACAGCAGTCCCGAATCGACATCACCGACGACCCGGTGGAGCAGCTCTTTACCGCTATTCGACAGGTCATGGAATCTTGGTTCTTTCCCAAGGCCATCACCTATCGGCAGATCATGGGGCTTTCGGAAAACTGGGGCACGGCGGTGACCATTCAGACCATGGTTTACGGCAACTTGGACCTGCAGTCGGGATCTGGCGTCATGTTCACCCACAATCCGTGGACGTCGGATGACGACATCGACCCCAGGGGCGATTTCACCTTGGGCAACCAAGGCGAAGACGTGGTGGGCGGCCTGGTGGAAACCTTGCCCCTTTCCGAGAAACAACGCATGGCTGCGCCCGAACGCAAGGAACATTCCCTGGAATCCCTGTTCCCTCGCGTGTTTCAGCGCCTCACCGAGATCGCCAAAGAACTCATCGAGCGTCAGAGATGGGGACCTCAGGAAATTGAGTTCACTTTTCAGGGCGCCGACGGAGATGGGCTCTACATTTTGCAATCGCGTAACATGTCCCCGCGCACCCGACGTCGGTACCCCTGTTTCAAGGTGACAAATGAATTGGAAAAAAGTTACCTTGGGCACGGCATCGGGGTGAGTGGAGGGGCTTTGTGCGGCCGTGTGGCTTTTGAAGTGAACGACATCGTGCGGCTCAAAAAAGACTACCCGGGTGAAGCCATCATTTTGATCCGTTCGGACACGGTCCCCGATGATATACATGAGATTTCCATTGCCGACGGCCTTTTGACCGGAAAGGGCGGCGCCACCTCCCACGCGGCCATCGTGGCCCATCGCTTGGGCAAGACCTGCGTTGTGGGGTGTTCCAAGCTGAGGGTCTGGGAACGGGACGGGCAATGTCTCATTGGAGGGCGTTTTGTGAGAACGGGCGATGTGATCGGCATCGACGGGCGCAGCGGCGCCATCTACGCGGGAGTGCACGAAACGGAAAAACTCGATGAGGAGGGCGCCTCAGGCACCGAGTGAGGGTTTGAGGGCACGAGCCTGGACAGGGGAGGAGCGTATGGGCGATCAAGACAAGATGGTCCCTCAAAAATTGGGCATCAACGGGTTGGGCCGGATTGCTAAGTTGAGCATCTGGCATCACGCGGAACGGCAATACTTTTCCGAGTTGGTGGTCAACATCGGCCGAGAAGTGGGAAAAAGCCTGGAGGACATCGCTCTTTTCATCGAAAAGGATTCCACCTACGGAAGGCTGCACCACTTTCTGTACGGCTGTCGAGCTTCGCGGGTCATCGAAGAGCTCAACGACCAAGAGGGCTCCATGCGTATCAACGGTGTCAAGGCCACCTTTTTGCGCTCGGCTCGCAATCCCGCCGATATTGGCTGGAAAGATCACGGCGTGGAAGTGGTGGTGGACGCCACGGGCGCTTTTGTCGACCCCACGGTGCCGGCGGAAGCTCCCAAGGGATCGGTGCGAGGGCACTTGGTGGCGGGCGCGCGCAAAGTGATCGTGTCGGCGCCCTTCAAGATCAAGGACAAGTCCAAAGAGATGCCGCCCGATGTGGTGACGACGGTTATGGGCATCAACGATGCGGACTTTGATCCCAAACGCCATGTCATCGTGTCCAACGCATCGTGTACCACAACGTGTTTGGCTTACATGGTCAAACCCCTTTTGGACTATTTCGGTCCCAAGCGCATTCTGTCCGCCTCCATGGCCACCGTTCATGCGGCCACATCCTCACAGCAAGTGTTGGATCGCGCACCCAAGGCCAAGGCGGACGATCTTAGAAAGACGCGCTCCGTGTTCAACAACATCATTCTGACCACCACCGGAGCGGCCAAAGCTTTGGGATTGGTCATTCCCGAAATGAAAGAGATCGGCTTTATCGCCGAATCGGTGCGGGTGCCGGTGACGACGGGATCCTTGATCATTTTGGTGGTACTCATTCAAGACGAAAGCATGAAAAACCCCATCAACCGCCACCTCATTAACGACATTTACCGAAAGGCGCAAAGCCATTTTCCCGACGGGTACCTTTTGTACTCGGACGAGCAAAACGTCTCGTCCGATATCATCGGCCTGCCCAGAGCGGCCGCGGTCATCGAAGGCCATGAGACCCATACGCGCACCGCCGCGGTAAGATTCGACCTCAACCATGTGCTCAACGTCTGCGCCGCCCTGTCCAAAGAACAAGGGACGGCCTCCGATGTGGAACAGGCCCTCGAACAGGCTGGCAAAGCCATGGACGCGGAACAACAGGCACGAATCATTCAAATTCCGGTGACGCAGGCCGTGATTTACGGCTGGTACGACAACGAACTGGGAAGCTACACCAACATGCTGGGCGATCGAACGGTTAGTATTGCCAAGATGTTGCGCTAATTCCACGGGAAAAAGGAGAAAAAGATGTCCATAAGGGTTGCAATCAACGGTTTCGGGCGAATCGGTCGCATGGTCTTTCGCGCTATTGTAGATCGCGCCAGTCCTTTGGACGTGGTGGCGGTCAACGACCTGGGAAGTCCTTCGGAACTGGCGTATCTGTTGCGCTACGATTCCGTGCACGGCACCTGGCATCGCGATATTTCTGCGGACGACGACCAGATCTATGTGGACGGCAAGGGATACAAGTGCCTCAAGGTGGGCGATCCAAGCCAGGCTCCCTGGAGGGATCTGGGGGTGGACATTGTGTTGGAGACCAGCGGTCGGTTTCGAGACAAGGAGAGCTGCCTCAAACACATGGATGCAGGGGCTCGAAAGGTCATCGTTGGAGCGCCGGGCAAGGGAATGGACGCCACTTTTGTCATGGGTGTCAATGAGGATCAGTACGATCCCGCGAAGCATCACATCGTCTCCAACGCGTCCTGCACCACCAACTGTTTGGCGCCCATCATTCGCGTGCTGCATGACCGGTTCGGCGTCGAACACGGTCTAATGACCACCGTCCATTCTTACACCATGGATCAAAGGCTTTTGGATGCGCTGCACAAGGATCTGCGGAGGGCTCGCGCGGCGGCTCTTTCCATGGTGCCCACCACCACCGGAGCGGCCTCGGCGGTGGCCGAAGTTATTCCGGAACTGAAGGGCAAACTGGACGGAATGGCCATTCGTGTGCCCACGCCAAATGTGTCCATTGTGGACGTGGTCTGCCGCGTGGAAACGGACACCACGGTGGAAGCGGTCAATCAAGCCATGAAGGAAGCCGCCGATGGGCACATGAAGGGCATTTTGCGTTATGTGGACGAAGAACTGGTGTCAGTGGATTTCAACCACTCCACCTACTCGTCCAGCGTGGATGCGCCGCTCACTAAGGTCATCGAAAAGCGCATGGTCAAGGTCCTCAGCTGGTACGACAACGAGTACGGCTATTCCAACCGTTTAGTGGACCTGGCCCTGCACATGGGCAAGGAGCTGTGAGGGGAGGTTTCGCTCGATAAGTTTTTCGAGTGGTTCGAAAAACGCGGGAGGGGCGAACCATGAAGACGTTGGATCTTGTGGACGTTTCGGGAAAGCGCGTGTTTCTCCGCGTGGACTTCAACGTGCCTTTGGACAAAAAGGACGGCCGAGTAGCCGATGATGCCCGAATTCAGGCCATTCTGCCCACCTTAAAGAAAGTGATAGATGGTGGGGGAAAGGCCGTTCTAGCGTCCCATTTGGGCAGGCCCAAGGGCAAGGTGGTTTCGGAGATGAGCCTGGCCCCTGTGGCGCGGCACCTTGCGGTGCTTCTAGGTCGGGATGTTCCTCTGGCCCCCGATTGCATCGGGCCGGAAGTGCGCGCCATGGTGGCAGGGTTGCCGGCAGGAGGGGTTCTCCTTTTGGAAAACCTTCGGTTTCATCCGGAAGAAGAAAAGAACGATCCTGGCTTTTCCAAAGAACTGGCGTCGTTGGCTGACGTCTACGTCAATGACGCCTTTGCCGTTTCCCATCGCGCTCACGCCTCGGTGCACGGCATCACAAAGCACGTGGCGGTGTGTGCGGCGGGCTATCAACTGGCCAAGGAGTTGGAATACTTCAAAAAGTCTGTGGAAAATCCTGAACGCCCGCTGGCCGTGGTGATCGGCGGGGCCAAAGTGTCCACCAAAATCGGCGTGCTGGAAAACCTGATTCCTCGCGTGGATCATTTGGTGATCGGCGGGGCCATGGCCAACACCTTTCTCAAGGCGCAAGGGTACGGAGTGGGAAAGTCCATGGTGGAAGACGATTTTTTGGGCAAGGCCAACGAGCTGTTGGGGTTGGCGAAAAAGCGCGGCGTCCGTGTGCTCTTGCCCGTGGATGTCGTGGTGGCACCTGCTCTGGAATCTGGAGCGCAGGCCACCACCGTGGACGTGACAGCTGTGCCCGAAAATGTCGGCATCTATGATGTGGGAGAAAAGACGCTCAAGGCGATCCAGGAAGCGTTGCAAGAATGTGCCACCATCGTCTGGAACGGACCCTTGGGCGCCTTTGAAACGCCGCCCTTTGAAAAGAGCACCTTTGCCCTGGCGGCATACTTGGGTTCTTGCAAGGCCCTGACGGTGATCGGGGGTGGTGATTCGGCCAGTGCGGTCAAGAGGGCCGGAGCGGCCGACAAGGTCAACTATGTGTCCACGGGAGGCGGCGCCTTTTTGGAAATGATGGAGGGGAAAATTTTGCCAGGCATCGAGGCCCTGGAAGCCTGTATGGGTAAGGAGTAGCCATGTCGACCAATGCGCGCACACCTCTTATGGCGGCCAACTGGAAGATGCACCTAAGCGTGGCGGAGGCAATCTCCTTTATCGCCGCGCTTCATGAAAGGGTGGGAAGCTCTCAGGATCGTGAGGTGCTCATCGCACCGCCCTTTACCCATTTGTGGCCGCTTCGGGAAACCATGGCCGCAGCGGGCTTCTCTCTGGCCGCGCAAAATTGCCATTGGGAGCCTCAGGGAGCCTTCACCGGGGAGGTATCCCTGAGCATGATTCGGGAGACGGGATGTCGTTACGTGATTGTGGGGCATTCGGAAAGACGCCACATTTTCGGGGAACCTGATGAATGGATCGGCCTGAAGACCGCAGCAGCTTTGGCTCGCGGCGTGGTGCCCATTGTGTGCATCGGGGAAAAGATCGAGGAACGGGAAGCGGGTTTGACGGAAGAGGTGCTGCAGCGCCAGTTGACGGCGGCTCTGGACAAGGTGTCCGTGCCATCGGCGGATGCCCTGGTCATTGCCTATGAACCGGTTTGGGCCATCGGGACGGGCAAAACGGCCACGCCGCAGCAGGCCCAGGAAGCGCACGCATTTGTGCGCCAATGGCTGGAAAAGCGCTTTGACAAAGCGGTTGCCAACGGCGTGCGGATATTGTATGGAGGCTCCGTCAAACCGGACAATGTGGACGATCTCATGGCTCAGCCCGACATCGACGGAGCCTTGGTGGGGGGAGCGAGCCTAAAGGCGTCCTCCTTTGCCCGGATCGTGCAATTCACAAGGAGTGCGGGAAACGGCTGATGCAAACGATTCTGATCACCTTTCATGTTCTGGCCTGTCTGGCGCTGATCTTCATCGTGCTTTTGCAGACGGGGCGCGGCGCGGAAATCGGGGCCGTCTTTGGAGGCAGTTCCCAGACCCTTTTTGGCAGCACAGGCGGCACCACCTTTTTGGGCAAGCTGACCACTCTGGCGGCCGTGGTGTTTATGCTCACATGTCTGGGCCTGACGTATCTATCAGGGCAGGTACACACAAAGTCCGTCATGGACAAGGTCCCGGTCAAGGAAGAGCCGCTGCTGCCCGAAGCGAAACCTGTGCAACCGGCTTCGGCGCCCAGTACGGTGGAAACCCAACCGGTGACGCCGCCGCCCAAGGGCCAAGAAGCTGCCCAACCCGCGGCCCAACCGGATACAGCAGCGCCAGTAGAGCCCGAAGCGCCATCCGGCGTGCAAGGGAAGCCCACGCAATAAACCCTTGCACTGCCCAAAAAGGCTGCTATAATCCACGCTTGCCATCCTTGACGTGCCGAAGTGGTGGAATTTGGTAGACACGCCATCTTGAGGGGGTGGTGGGGAGACCCGTGCCGGTTCGAGTCCGGCCTTCGGCACCATGAAAGATGACCAAAGCCGCAGCGCCGAAAACGGCGCTGCGGCTTTTTTCTTGCCTGGCTGACTTTTGCACCTGCAAGACCTTTTTTGTCCATCACAACGCCCAGGGAAAGACTTGGGCCGACATACGAGAGCCGCTGCGTGGTCGTACAATCCTTTGTGGCTAAGACCGCTGCGCCAATACGGGTAGAACCCCGAAGGGGCGGCTGGCCTCGTGGTCACGTGGGCCACACCGTTTTTGTCCTAAACGGGACTCTAGGACCCATGTTTTCCAGCGACCCTCCCGATCGGGGGTTGCCCCAACGGTGTGAAAAACCACGGTGGGCCTAGCGATGAACAGCTCGGCCTGGGGTCGTTCCCATCTCCAGAACCGAGGCGTGGTACGTGGTGCTATTCCAGTTCCAAGTTGATGTAGACTTTGCCCGTTTGGGGGGCGTAGACGGTGGGTGCCTTGAGCCGAAAGACGTCTCCGTCCAGAATCAATAAGTCCTTGGCAAAGGGAAAGCGCGCCGTCCAGCCGTTTCGCAGAACCAGTGTGGGGTTTTCAGGACCTGATTGATCAATGGACAGGGTGGCTCCATATTCAGCGGCCACCGCCTCGGCCGAGCGATAAAGCCGTGTGTCAACATCCGCCAGCGAGAAGCCCAGCACGGAAGCCGAAATATGGGCTAAGTCCGTATTTTCAACAGTGCCGGTCGGGACATTTAGGCCATAGTGGTAAAAGAAAAGATCCTCGCCCGTGTGACCGGTTGTGGTCCAGCCGACATTGGAACGGACACTTATGAGATGGGCCAGGGCCCGGCTTAAAGAATTTGCTTCGGCATCTTGAATGGATCGGATTTCTTTTTCGCTCAGGTCCTCCAAAGCCCAATAAGCACTCAAAACGCTTCGGATGTGCGCGTCACTGCGGTCATCTCCGATTTTCTTGGCCACGCCTTCTGCGGTCAGCTTGGCTCCTCTCAGAGCTTGCACGACGGATTCGAAACTCATTTGGGTGTAATTATTGTTAGTCAGGGTATTCCCGAGGCTCATGCCGCCATTTCCATGATCGGAAAAAACAAGGATGGCAGTGTCCCCATGCTGGGTGGCAAAGTCGAGAGCGACCTGCACAGCAGCATCAGAGGCTAAGTACTCTGTCACGACCCCGACCGGGTCATTGCCGTGGGAAGACCAGTCGATTTGACTGCCTTCTACAAAGAGGAAAAACCCCTGTGGATTTCTGGACAGAATGTCGAGGGCCTTTTGAGTCATCTCTGCCAGGGAAGGTTCATGGGGAGCGAATTCGGCTCGGTCAATGTCGCGCCGCATGGCGTTCCAAGCAAAGAGTCCCCAAAGGCGATCCGCCGTGGCGTTGAGCAGATCATCTCGAGTTTCCACGATGGTGACCCCGCGTTCCTGAAGCACCTCAAGGAGATTTTCGCCATCGGTGCGGGCTCCACCCTGGAATTCAGGCACAAGATAACGCTTACCGCCGCCCAAGACCACGTCGATGTCTTGGTAAACTTGCTGTTCGGCGATTTCGTTATAATTTTTTCGATCGGGCCAGTGGGCGGAGTATGCGGCCGGTGTGGCATGCTGGATGTTGGATGTGGCCACAAGGCCCGTGGCTTTTCCCATGAGCTTGGCTCCTTCCAAGACCGTGGCCACAGGTGTATACTGCATGTCCTCAGGAAGGGGATCAACTCCGGGAATAGTCACCGGGCCGGGAAGAACCCCAATAAACTTGATGCTGGTTTTGTGCCCGGTTGCGAATGCCGTGCCCGATGCAGCTGATCCGGTAACCATGGAATTCGCTGCATAGGTGCGCACGGCACCCACGACCATGGAGTCTACGGCAAGCTTGTGGGATTCCTTGACCCATCGGGCAAGGGTCGTGTGCGTGGCCCCGGCTCCATCAGGAACCATGACAATGAGATTCTTGGCAGCATTGGCCATCAGTGGCGCTGCCACTAAAGTGAAAATCATAACGAGGATGCCCGTGATCCGAGATACCAGTGAGATCTTGAAAGATCGGCGAATCATGGTTTTGTCTCCTTGTTATAAGGCTTCATACAAGAAATTCAGTTGTGGTGTTCGTGCCCAATGATTCGAGTTCTTTCTCCTTTCTTTGGCCGACTTGTTTGCACTTTCCTTTTCACACCAACCCTGAGTTTCGTGTACGGCCATGACGTTTGTGTGGCGATGCGTTGACATTTCGACAAAAAGATGTCTCCAGAAGGTGTTCAGGCGCGCCCATGTCCAATTCTTGAAGCATTTGCAAACGGGGGACCCGAAGGAGGCATTCCCCCTGGAGGTAAGCATCGGGGAGCGTATCCTAACAGGGGCCGCGCGCATCATTCAGCCAAGCGTCTGATCGTCGTACGAAAAGGTTTGATATGTTTACATAGCATTCCTTGAGTACTGAAAGACAAAGCCGGAGACGGTCGTCCATGGCATGCGTCGACGCAATGACCCATGTGATGGCTTATGAGAATATCTGGTGGCGTTGATAAACCAGACCTGTGGTCACCCGAAAAACTCAATCTAGGCGTCAGGAAAACCATGGGCTTCGAGAGGGCTGGCCGTGTTGGCACAGGCAGGAACTGGAAGCGAGAGTTTGGCGCTGTGGCGGCCGCTTGCATCAAGTTTAGCCGTTGCCCGAAAAGCTAAGTCGATCTCAAGCTTCACGGCACATTCTGGCCCACAGCCTCCGGGGCGAATCTAGAGAATGTGCGTGGCTTGCGCCGTGGCGTAAACCCTTTCGGTGTCATTCTTGGATAACTTTTTCTGAAACAGCGCCGCAAAGCGGTCCTTCGCGGCGTAGGAAATCGTCCCCAATACTGCGCCCTTTTGGCTTACGAACGCAGAGGGACGTCACATCGGCGTTCACTTTGTCCTCTTGCACGGGTGCGCGCACGGTTTACCTCAAAATTTCTCCTGGGATTCGGCTGGATGGCTGGGTTAGCTATCTCTTGACATGGTGCACCGTCATTCCGGTCAATACACGCCACAGACCGATGTTCCAAGCTAGCATCCTGCGTATGGCCTGGGTCGCCGTTTCAAAGTCAACCTCGCTGTTTTTGAAAGCTTTGGTCTGCAAGGTGCGGTCTACCATCCCATTCCCGACGAATGGGTCGGGAAGAAAAGGTCGAAGCGCTTAACCCACGGTGATCATTGTCTGCTCGCAAATAGGCGCCTTTCAGGTTGTTCGGCGCATCAAGCCATGAAAGTTTTGGCGTTGCTTAAGCAGAGCTGCCAACATTCGGTGAGAAGCTGCCTCGTACCCGCAGATTATCAAAAAACCGGACGGTCCTTTTAAGTTTCCGAAGAAATTGTCGCCCAAAGTTCGTAACGGTCTACGGGAGTGTGGAGGTTACGAGCAAGGCGAAAAACGAACCCTTCGTGCGGAAGAGGACTTCTAGGGGTTCTGCAACCGCGTTGTGAACGTTCCAGGCTTTGAGATCAATGTCGGGAAGGGATTCATGTTCCAACCGGCAGCTCGTCCAAGAGAGTGCTTTGCAACGTTTCGCAGTATATGCCGCTGCGACAAAAGGCTGGCCGATACGGGTCCATTGGGTGGTCAGGTTCTGCCCCATGCTGTCAGCGAGGCCTCCGATTTTTTTATGTCAAACTCCTCGGTGTCAGAAGCTGGGCCGATTCATGGAGGCCTCAACCAAGCTCTCAGCCTTCCGCCTATCTCACTCAGATCGATGAAGAATTGAAGAAGCTTAAAGCGGTCATGTTGCTTTGAGGTTGCTTAGGAGGCTATTTCCGATGGCATAAAGTGCGTAGGTATGACTTTGGCCTAAGAACCCTTGCCGAAGGGACAATGGGGGTAGCGGCATTGGGGGCAGTCGCGACATAGGCCGCCGTGGCCCAGGAGGGCCAGCTGAGTCTTATTCACCTCTTCGCCAGCCAGGACTCTCGGCAGGATCACATCCAGGATGGTGACCTTGTGATGCAACGCGCAGGCCGGAACGCCCAAAACGGGCACGGTGCCGATACGGGCCGTAAGCATCATGGCACCGGGCAGGACGGCGGAACCATAGTGGATCGATTGGGCCCCAGCGGCCGTGATGGCCGCCCGCGTCACATCGTCGGGATCCACGCTCATGCCCCCCGTGATGAGCAGGAGGTCGCAGCCCTGGACCAGCGCCTCTTCAATGGCACCTTGAATTTGAGTCACATGATCGGGAACGTAACGAAGAAAGCGAACGGCGGAACCCAGGGCCTCCAACTTTTTCTGTAAAATGGGCGCGAAGCGGTCTTCAATAAGGCCGTGGTACACTTCACTGCCCGTGATGATCAATGCGGCCGATGCCGCACGAAGAGGCCGCACGGACACGATGCCGCCGTGGGCAGCCGCGATGGCTGCGGCTTTTTCGATGACGGCCCGCGGCATCACCAGAGGAATGGCTCGTGTCGCGGCCACCTGATCGCCTCGGCTAACCAGAGTTCCGTGGTGCAACGTGGCAAACATGACCTCATCGACCATGTTAAAAGCGGCGAGGGCCGGAATGTTGACGCAAAAGAGCCCGTCCACGGCGGCCTTGAGGTTGATCTTTCCCTCACGAGGGCCTTGGTCCCACACCACATTGTCGCCCGCGAGAGCGTCGGCGAGTATGGCGGCCGCCTCGTCTTCGTGGATTTCGTCCTCGTCCAATTCGAGAACATAAAGGTGGTTCTTGCCGAGCTTTTGCAAATGACAAATGTCCTGCTCGCAGACCTGATGCCCACGACGGAACGCCGCGCCTTTAAATTCGCCGGGACGAATTTCGGTGATGTCGTGAGCCAGTTTCGTGCCGACGGCTTCCTGGACAGGAATAACTTTCATTTTCATGGAATGCCCCTCACGATGGTTTCGCTTCAACCTGACTTGACGACCCTCGCGGCGTTTCGTGCAGAGCCGCCGCCACGGACAGCTCCCTCAGCGGCCTAAAATATCCGCCCTTGGCGCAGGGAATACACAAAGGACCTTCGGGTCCCATCACTTCCTTGCCATCTCGAACCACTTGCCCACAGCGCACGCACGCTACCTTGCGGCGGGTCGGCCCCGGCAAGTCCCATTCCCTCACGGGCACCACGACTTCCTGCACGCGAAAGAGCAATTCATCGGGCATACGGCGATAAGCCTCGAGCTGCTGGGCGGATTTTCCATGCACCTCCGGAGCATAGACCGCGGCCAGATCCCGAGCCTCTTCCGTGGACAGGATTCGAAAGGCTCGGCCGTTTTCAAGATGGACAAACGAGGCGGCCATGATGCCGTAGTCCATGAATTTCAAGCTGCGTCGCCCAAGTTTCACACCGGTCACGTGCGCGATGGCGTCGGCGGCGCACCGGTCCATTTCCACGTAGACCAAAAATTTTTTGATTTGCGATGGGCTGCGCGGCTCATCCAATCCGATGAGACGACAGCCCAACATGGCCATGCGCACGCCTATGACCTGGCCCGGACACAAATGACCATGGGCTTCGGACGATTCCACCAAAAGCGTCTCAAAGTCTTTCATGCCCAGCCCGTCTCACAGCCTTCTTTCATCGTGTCCTCATGGGACAGAGCCATCGTTTCGATGAGGTGGAGATTCCATTGAAGCGCCAACCGGTCCCTGTGAAGTCGGCTTGAGCCACGAGCCCAAGAGCCGGCAATGGTCCACATGCCCGTGGTCACGCAAAAACCTTGCGTTGTGCAGCGTTCCCCTGGGAATAGGTGGAATTAGGGCGCTGCCACAAAAAACATGGGCGATGAACCGTCGCTTTGGCACAATTCAAGATGTGACCCCCTAAACTTTGATGAGCTTGACGCGACTTTGGTAAAAGACCGCGCTGCCTCCTACCGTATCCACAAGACCCGTGTTTTTCAAGATGGGATCTACACGCATGCCGGCATTACCGTGTAATCCCGTCGCTCTTCGGGAATCGGCCGGAATGCGGCGGCCGTCGATGACGAGCTCGCTCGCCCCGTAGGCCCAATGGCCGTGTCCCAAGGAAAAGGCAATGACGCCGGGCCGTATACCTTCCATGATGCGCACGCGCCCAATCATGGGTTTGCGCTGTCCATGGCCCAGGTCCCATTCTCCTTCAGAGTTCGTGGGGGAAACGATGCGCACGCGATCACCTTCCTTGAGCCCCAGACGCTGGGCGTCATAGGTGGAGATGTCCACCATGTTTTCGGGGTAAATGGCCTGGAGCCAGTAGTTGCTGACGGTGCGGGACTTGGTTTGGGTGATAACCTTGTAAGTGATGAGAGTGAGATCAAAACCTTTGGACGCATCATCCAGGAGATTGCCTTGACAATCACACGGCCCTTCCACAAAAGTCGCATGGGGAATGTAGGTCTTCCCTGTCATGGAATGCCGCGTGGTGGCCATTTTTTCCATATAGAGTCCCACCATCTTGCCGTATTTGTTGGTCAGTTTTCCGTCCTTGTAGGCCGCCGAATAACTTTGAAAGCGCCCGCCACGATTGAGCACATAGACCACATGGGGCCACAGATCTGCTCCCACCACCTTTTTCCAGCGATCCAACTGATAGACCGTTTCGGGCAGGTGTCGCCGGGCTTGGGCAAAAATACGCATTTCTTCGGCATCAGCTGCCGGCACCCGTTCCGATCCGTCCGCTTTATCGCCGTGAGCGATGTTGGCCACCATGCGCAGATACATATCCTCGTCCCGTTTGAGATGCAATCCGGGTCCAAAGGCGTCTTCTCCGAAACCGGGAAGTTGCATCTTTTCGGCCAGTCCCAGGATTAAGGATTCCAAGGACAAAGGCATTTTTTCTCCAAACACCGTGACCGTGTCCGTCAAAGGCGCGGAAGCAGGCTGGCGAAAAGGAGCCACCTTGGGCGTCACGGAAGGATGGGAGCCGGAAAATTCCCACCGTTCCAAATAGGTCAAATCGGGAAAGATATAATCGGCGTACATGGATGTTTCCCCAACGACGATGTCGGAAACAAAAAAGAGGGGTATCTTTTTGGGATCCGAGAGGATTTCCACCAGCTTGTGGCCTGCTGGCAGGGCGTAGACCGGAGATCCCATGTAAAGAAAGAGGGCCTTGATGGGATACGGATACGCGTCTCCTATGCTGGGAATGACTTCTTGGTAAACATCGCTGGAAAAAGGATACCAGACCCTTTTGGACGGATAGCCATCAAACAGAGTGGTTTTGTCGTAAACTTTGCCATGTCGAATAATGGAAATACCCCAACCTTTCAAGCTTCCTTCAAAAACGTTGAGATTGAAAGGCTTGCCTTCCTTTTTTCCCGTGATGTCATAGGTGCTGGCCTGAGCCAGACCGCCCATGGCGTCGTGGTTGCCGATGAGGGTGTTGAGGGTCATCCAGGTGAGCACGTTGTAGAAGCCGGACGTGTGCTGGGAGACGCCGCGGTGGCAGTCGGCGACCGCTCGTTTGCCGTGGCTGGTGAATTCCTGGGCCAGTTCCACAATGTCCTTTTCGCTCACTCCAGCCTTTTCGGCCCATTGGGAAAGGGAAAATCGGCCGGCGGCTTCGCGCAGAATGGTCAGAACGCTTTTAACGCGCAGGCCGTTCACTTCCGTGTCCACAAAAAGATCACCTGTCACGGGCGTCTTGGTGTCGTTGGGGTCAAAGGGGACAAAGGCATCTCCTTTCATGACCATGAAAGGATCAAGGTCCCATTCGCCCGAGCCGTCTTTTTTAGGACGTTTTTCCAGAGGCATTCCCAAATCGGATCCGCGCAGGAATGTGCCCGGCTCGCCATTGGGACCGATCTTGACAAGCCACGCCGCCTGAGTCCAAGTGGATTCTTGGTTTTTATCCGCCGCAGCCTT
Source organism: Desulfosoma caldarium (assembly GCF_003751385.1). NCBI lineage: Bacteria > Pseudomonadati > Thermodesulfobacteriota > Syntrophobacteria > Syntrophobacterales > Syntrophobacteraceae > Desulfosoma > Desulfosoma caldarium. The sequence goes on from NZ_RJVA01000013.1 coordinate 253,463, forward strand.
GTTGGCATTGGCCAGATAGCGCGCATCGAAGCGCTTGTTTTCCAGAATCCAATGAATCATGGCCATGCCTAACGCAGCCACGCCGTTGGGTTCAACAGGCAGCCACTTCCAAGCTCGAGCGGCCGTCTTGGAACACCGAGGGTCTACCACGGCGATTTTGAGGCGGCCGTCGATGATGCCTTGCGTGATCTTGGGTACCCGCAACGGTGGTCCATAATTGGCTTCATATGGGTTGGCACCCACAAAGATGATGAATTCGGCGTTGCCTGTGTCGGCCTGCCAGTAAAACTTTTTGCCGCTACCCCACTTGCCCTCTTCAAACTGAACGCTCATGGCCTTGCAGGTGAAATAAAGAGATCCCTGGCACACGGTGGTGTGGCCGTGAACGTTAATGGATCCCAGGGCTTTGTTGACAAACCTTTTGAGAAGTTCACTGCGGCCGTGCTTGAGGCGGCCATAATTGAGACAGAACTGGTTGTTTTTGGGGCCCAGATCCGGATGGTCGGGATCGATGAGATAATGAAGGTTCGCAGCGTGTTTGGTCTTGAACTCTTCCAGAGTCATCTTTTTGGAGGCCACCAGGTCCGCATCGTGAGCCAACGCTTTGGCTATCTTGGGGTCTCGAAGGGCGCAGATATCCTTGAGTCCTTCCACGTGGCCTTCGCCAAAGAGATCACCTCCGTTGACAATCTCGTCCAGAGCCTGTTCAAAGGAGATGGTCTTCCATTTGTTTTCACCGCGTTTACCGGCTCTTTTCAGAACTTTGACCAGGCGATAGGGGTCGTAGAGAGTTTGAATGCCTGCCTGGCCCTTGGGGCAGATGCCGCCTTCCACAGTGCCCGTCTCGCTGATGGGGGTTTCGTAAGGAATATGCGGGGTCATGGTCCAGGGACTGTAGGGGTTTCCGTCGATCTTGGCCACTTTGCCGTCCACGAACTTAACTTTTATGCCGCAATTGGTATTGCACTGCTGGCAGACGGAAAAGATTTGGTTTTCCGGCAGATGGTGACTGAAGGCGTTGGTTTCCAGGCCACTAGGGTCGGTTTGAGCCCAGGCGTTGTCGTCGGCAAAGCCGGGAAACCATCGGGGCAAGGTCAAGGCCGCCGCGGCCGATCCCCCGAGAAGGGCTGAGCATTTGAGGAATTGACGCCGTTCCATGGAGTGGTCCAGCACGTTACTTTTCTTGGTGAACGAAGCCTCAGTGCGCATGTTTCATCCCTCCTCGTTGATCCGAATTAATGACAGGCAGCCAGCGGGATCCCAAAAGGAAGATCAGCAAGCCTAGGGAAATGACCCACACACTGACCAGCCATTCATTCACGTTAGGGGTGTAATGGGTGCGAAGACGAGGGTGGTAAAAAGTATGTTCCAGACCTTCCAATTTATAGACGGCCAGATCGGGAATCACAAAGTTGAAGCGGACGGCCAAAAAAGTCAGGACGATCAGGGCACAAGCCCAAGCTACGGCACCGGGAGAATCTTTTTGAAAGAGCAGAATGAGGAGAGGAATAAAGCTTCCCAGGCCGAGATGAAAGATCCAAAACGTCCACCAGTAGTCCCCAAAAGCGATGAGATTGAGAGCGGCAACCACGCTGAGTACGTTGGCTTGATACCCGACAAAGAATTGCAAAGCTTCCAGAAATAGAAACACCAGCAGGCAATACAACACGGCTCGGCCCAAAGACGTGACCAATTCGTCGTCTTTTAAAAAGACATGGGTGAGAAAGGCAATGAGGGCACCTCCTGACAGAACGGCCGCCACAATGAAAAGAAGGGGTGTGAGTGCACTGTTCCAGAGGGGCCGGTTCATGAGAATGGCGAAAAAGGCACCGTTGGTGCCGTAAAACAAAAGACCCACGGGAAGACTGATGAGCGATAGGCCGTGCACGATTCTGTAGTCGCGCCCATAGTCGTCGGGGCCGTAGCTGGATTTGCCCAAAGCTAAGAGCCGATAAAAGCCACGGCCTTTGCGTTGAGGATCCTTGGACCAGGCCACCAGGTCTCCTCGAATGAGGAAGAAGGTCTTCAGAGCGTAGACGATAAGCATGGCATTAAAAAGAACGAACATCCAGGTCATGAGCGAATTGAAGTTGGGGGTGACGAGAAACCGGTAAATGCGGCTCATGCGCCCGAGATCCAAAGTGATGAAAATCACTTCACACACCAGCACGATGAGCACCGTGTAGGCCGACAGGCGTCCAAGACGATGGAACCTTTCCATATCAAACACATATGCCAGAATGGTGACCAAAAAGGCCCCGGCGGACAGCCCCAGAAAGAGCAGATAAAAAGCCACCCACAGGCCCCAGGGCACGTAAGATCCAAAAGCCACGGGGTTCAGGCCGTGAATCAGCCGCTGGACCATGCCCCAGCTGCCCACGATGAGACCCAACACGGCCAGGCCAACGAACAAAGAAAATCGAGTGCGTTGCATGGCAGCTCCTTTCTCATTTCAAGTAATAGACCGCAGGATGGGTTCCCAGCTCTGGTTTGAGCACAAAGACCCTGGGTGAGCCCAAAAGGTGGTACACGAGGCTCTCCGGGTCGTTTCGATCTCCGAAAAAGGTGGCCCTCGCCGTGCACGTCGTCACGCAGGCGGGAAGCATGCCTGCGGACAGGCGATGGAGACAAAAATGGCACTTTCGGGCGTTGCCAATGGGAGAACCTGTGCCGCGCTGCGGCCAGCGGCGTCCGTATTCCGTGGAAGGGTGGGCTTCGTAGCTTTGCGCCGCGGCCGTACGTCCCAGGAGCACCGAGGGGGCATCCGGGGTTTCTTTGGTATACCATTCGCCGAAATCGGAAGTGCGGGCCGAGTAAGGGCAGGCCACCAAACAGTAGCGACATCCGATGCAGCGATTGTAATCCACGACCACGACGCCTTGCGCATTGGCATAGGTGGCGGTGACCGGACAGACCTTGGTGCACGGCGGGTTCTGGCAGTGCATGCAGGGTCGAGGGAGAAACCGACGACGCACGGCAGGATACCGTCCCACCTCCTCTTCAATGACCGGGCGGTACACGACACCTGGAGGCAGTTTGTTTTCCGCCACACAGCCAAGAGTGCAGGCATGGCACCCTGTGCACTTGCCCTGATCGATCACCATGGTCCAGCGCACGTGCTTGGGATCTCTTTGCAGCGCCCGTTTGAGGTCACGCTGCATACGCACAAGCACATCCTCCGATGGTAAGGTTGTTCCCATAACGTCTCCTTTCTATGAAAGGTCATGAAAGAAAAGGCTTCTACAGCGTCACGATGGCGCGTCCCGCGTAAACGAGCGCAGCCAAAAACTTACTTCGTTCATGTCCACAGGCTTGCGAAGACACACGCGAAGGTGCTGGGCAAAGGCCTGCGCCAATTCAGGATGAAAAGTGCGGCGGGATAGCGCGATGAGTGGGGTACGGGGGAAAAGCGCGGCCGTGCGAACAAGCTGAGCTTCCGACGGAACCGATGTGTCCAAATCCACGAAAATGATGGCCGGATTGTCTTGAGAAGGTGCTTCGGCTAAAGTTGTAAGATCGGAAAAGACAGTCGTTTGTAAACCGAGTTGTCCCGCCGCGTGATGCAACCGCTCCACAAACTCGCAATCCTCACAGACCACCCACACCTTTTTCATGTCGTACCCTTGTTACCATCGAGAAAGAGGCTGGCTTTGTCGTAAGCGGAATTCTGAACAGCGCATTGAAAGCCCATCGCCCTCCGCAGGAAGGCAAAGACCATGCCGAAAGGTCTTGGTGTTGCCACCACAGGTCACGCCCACGATTTCCGGTTTGTGGGGGAGAGCGTGCCACGTCACGATGAGACACACTTTCCACGGTCTAGAAAAATTGTGCTGGAATTCCAGTATCATGACGTGTCCACAATGTGGACACACCGGAGGGTGTCAGGACATGAAGCCGTATTTTTTCATCTTGTTGTATAGAGCACTTCGGCTGATCCCGAGTTTTTGGGCGGCTTTTTTCTTGTTGCCGTGCGCGCTTTCAAGGGCTTCCGCGATCGCCTGCCGCTCCCGTTCTTCCATGGTGGCAAGCCCTTCAGGTGCGGCGACCGTGGAGGTGCTGCGGAAAGCCGAAGGAAGATCCCAAACGTGAATGGTGTCGTTTTTCGACATGAGCACGGCATGTTCCACGGTGTTTTCCAATTCCCGGACATTGCCCGGCCAGGAATATTCGACAAACAGGCGTAGCACATCGCGGTGAAAGTCTTTGACGTCCTTTCTGTAAATCTGCTGATACTTTTGCAGAAAATGGGTCGCGAGCAAGGGAATGTCCATGGGACGGCTTCGCAGGGGAGGAAGCGTGATGGGAATGACATTGAGGCGATAGAAAAGGTCTTCACGAAAGCGGCCGTTTTTCACTTCTTTCAGAAGATGGCGGTGCGTGGCGGCCACGACGCGCACGTTGGCCTGAAGTGTCTTTTCGCCCCCTACCCTCTCAAATTGGTGGGTTTGCAAAACCCGCAGAAGTTTCACTTGCACCGGTGCGGGAATGTCACCCACTTCGTCGAGAAACACGGTGCCGCCTTCCGCTTGTTCAAATCGGCCTTGTCGAGCGCGATCAGCCCCTGTAAAGGCTCCTTTCTCATGCCCGAACAATTCGCTTTCGATAAGGGAAGGCGGATAGGCTGCGCAGTTGATGATCACAAAGGGAAAACTGCTTCGCGGGCTCAGTTGATGAATGGCCTGGGCCACAAGCTCTTTGCCGGTGCCGCTTTCGCCTTGAATGAGGACCGTAGCGTCCGAAGCAGCCACGTTTTCCACAAGGCGAAAGACGTTTTGCATGGCGGGATCTCGACCCACCATGCCACAAAAGGTGGCGCGAGGGTTGGACAGGCGCTGCATGGAGCGCATTTCCATCTCGTGGGCCACGGCCCGTTGAAGCACCCCGGAGGCTTCACGGATTATGGCCCCGATGAGTTCCAAAGCTTCGGAAGGGCAATGGCATCGATCGTCACAGCGAATGATTAGGGTTCCAAAAGCCGATGGCGCTTCGGTGCTGATGGGCACGAGGGCGCAGGCGACCCTTTCGCTCCACAGCGCGTCGAGGACGGGTTCGGGAGGCGCCGGATGCAGCGCGGAGCGCACGCCGACGGTTTTGACCGTATCGAGAAGGTGTGCAAACCAGCCCAAAGCTCTGGGGTTCCCCGTGGTTTTCAATCTCTTGTCGTCCAGTATTATAAGCGTTTCCCGGGCATCGTCGAAAAGCAGAAGGGCTGCCTTGTCGAAGTGCAGCACATCGCGAAAGCGGCTGATGAGAAAGGCGCCAATGTCCTGAAGGGAATGGAGCGCTCCGATGTTTTGAACAATTTCGCAAAAGGCTCTGGTCCGCTGCTGAGCCGCAGCCAGATCCTGGGCTTGTTGCTGCAGGCGATGGGTGTAGTCCTCCAGGCGTTCCATCATGAGATTGAAAGATTGGGCCAGAACGGCCACTTCCCGGTCCCCCGAATCGTCCACGCGCACGGTGAGTTCCCCCTGGCTGGCTCGTTCCACGGCGTGGGTCAGGCGATCTAGAGGGGAGAGGAGTTTTTTCACCACGAGGGAGATGGCCCCGACGGCCATCAGAACAATGGTGGCCGTGATGCCGCCGATCTCAACCCACAGCCGGCGCATTTGGCTCTGATACGCGTTTTCGGTAAAACCCAACCGCAGACAACCGGCTCGACCTTCAAAAATGGGCACGGCGATGTCCAAATACCGCTCTCCCGTTTCCGAAATCACCTCCTGAACCCCAAAGGTCTGTGGCTCTTGAGCGCGGTGAACGTGTAGAAGGTTTGTGGGAAACCCACCGTCAAAGGAATGGACCAGGATTCGGCCATCCTTGACCACAAAGAGGTAAGCCAGGTCGTCATGAATGGCCTTTTGGTGTTGAATCATTTTTTGAAGGCCCACGAGGTCGTTGGTGAGAACGAGATTCGTGGCTTCAACCGCAAGGGAATGGCCCAGCAGTGAGGACTGGGTGCGCAGGGATTCCATCAGGCTTTGGCTGTAGCGGAACGTGGCCAGGGACGCCACGGCCAAGGCGCTGAGGAGCACGAGCCCGATGGCGCCCGCGAGCAGTTTAGTGCTGAGCCGGTTCCAGGCCATCGGTGCGTATCCCGTTGCTGTGTAAGAACTCCAGAAGCTTTTCTGTTTCTTCATACCACGAGGGATCAGGAACCACAAACCGATCGATGCCCAAGGCGTTAAGAAGGCTACGGCCTTTCTCATTTTCATGCATGGTGAGAAAGATTCGACGTGCGGTTTCCTTGTCCTGAGGGGAAAGCTCTGGGGAGACGACGACAGGAGGAATTCCAAAGGGTATGGAACGGCGGATGATTTTAGTCTTGGATGTCCATGTATCATCGCGAGCGTGTTCATATTCCCAGACCAGGCTGTCCACGGCGGCCCCGTCCACCAGACCCTTGGCCACAGCGAGAATGGAATTGTCATGACCGTAGGTGTAAAGCACCTGGGAAAAGAACGCTTCCGGCGTCGATCCGGATTGCACGACCCATGCCGTGGGGACCAGACGTCCCGTGTTGGAATGGGGGTCGGTAAAGGCAAAGATTTTATGGCGCAGCTCGTCGAAGCTCAGGTAGGGTGAGTCTTTGTGAACGATTAGGTAGGACTGATACGTGGTTTGTCCCATAATCTGGGGGGCGACCAGCAGTTCCCAGTGGGTCATGGGGCGATGGAGGACATAGGATCCGGTGCACACAAAGGCCAGATCCACTGCCCCCTGGGCAAAGAGCCGACTCAGTTCACCGTAGGTCTTCTTTTGCACCAGCTCCACCTTTCGATCCATGTGCCAGCCCACATAGTCCAGAAGTTGTCGGTAAAGGCGCAGGGTGGCCCTGGGAGACACCATGGCGCCAACGGCTACCGTCAGGTTTTTGGACGATCCCGACGTTTCAAGCACGGAAGGAATGGTGGTGCGAACGGAAAAATCCACCAGAACCGGGCTCCTGTCGTCGGAACACGCCCAGAGGCACCCCAGTAGGCACAGAAGGCTTAAGATCACTCTGCGCATATTGTTTTTCCCTTCGGCAGGCCTTGACTACGCCCAAGGCCGGTGCTTGGAAGCGAACCCGCCACCTGGCTTCGACCCGAAGCCCCCGTTCCTGCACCGGCCCTCTAAGACCATCAGCATAGCCCCTTTTAACCTAACAAGAAAAGACCTGAGTTCCATACCGATTTGCTCCCTCGACAATGGAACCTTGTTGAACGAAGACAGTTGTATTCACCCTCTTGTCTTCAGCAAGCCGGCGGGATTGTGGAATACAAGCGTCACCCGTTTAAGCGGAATCCGAGATCGAGCAGGAAGAATGGTGCGATGAAAATTGGATGCCGTCCACAAGGCCTTCACGTGGATTCGTAAAGCGCATGTATCAGGGCGGTGAAGTTTTGAAGGGCGTTATGAAAGGCGGGATCGAGAAAGAGGCGGCCGTGGCGTGGAGGGTCTATGAAGGCGTAGGGCACTCCCTTGTGGGCAAAGGCCAGGGCATAGGCGTGAAGGTAGGTTCGATCGGGGGGCGTGGTAAGGCTGCTGGCTTGGCTGCTTCCGTGGCCGTAGAGAGGATCGCCGAGAATGGGGGCGCCCAGGCATTTCATGGCCACCCGAATCTGATGGGTTTTTCCCGTTTCCGGAAACAGGGCAAAGAGGCGAAGGCACGGCGCCATGGAGCGGCTGATGAATCGCGTGACGGCCGGTGCCGTGCGAGACAGGCAGATTTTCCACCGGCCATCTCGAGAGCGGACCATATCACCAATGATGAGCCCCTGTTTCTTGTGAGGTTTGCGATCGGAGAGGGCCAGATAACATTTTCGCACGGCGCGTTCTCGAAAAAGGGCCGTAAGATCGCGGGCCGCTTGCGTGTTCTTAGCAAGAAGCCATAAGCCCGAAGTGACCTTGTCCAACCGGTGCACAGGAATGAGGTTTGAGCCGGCGCTCTGGCGCCGCAGCCGCGCGAGAAGCCCTTCATCGTCGCCATTTCGCGTTACGGCGCAATCCGGCGGTTTGTGAACCACCAGGAAATCTTCATGGTCGAACACCACGGGTACATGAAGGTTTTTGAGGGCCATGTCGTGCACGCTGTCCCTTTTCTCATGGACAAGATGTGTGGGCACGATCCTTGTGGCGCGCTAGGTATTGCAGCAAAAAGTCACGAGGATCCCAATTTCAAAGAAACGTTCCACGAATTCTAGACCTGGTATCTTTACATTCTGCCGATCTTTGCGGTATTTGTAAAGGCACGGTGGAAACCTGCTTTGGAAGGTGACATGGCCATTTGAACGTCAAGGCACGTTCCCTTCACCGGCGGCGCACAAGGCGGATCGCTATGAAAGCCCGTGGAAACGCTGGAGCTCTGATCGGCACCTTCGTCTTTCTTTGTCTTGTTTTTTCCGTTCCCTCGAGAGCCTCCAACCCCGAGCCCGCAGCGGCCCCCATGGTGCCATCGACGGCCGAGGCGCCTGCAGGCACGCTCGCCCATGCCCTGCAGACAGCGTTGGCGCACCATCCGAAAATATCCATGGCCAACCTCAAAACCCAGGCCGCCGAAGCCGGTCGCAGAGCCGCTCAAGCCGGGTATTACCCCAGAATCAGCCTTTCTCATAAAATCCTTCGAAGCAACAATCCCGTCTTTGTCTTTGGTTCCCTGTTAGAGCAGGCCCGGTTCGGTGAGGAAAATTTCGATCCCGCCTTCTTGAACGCACCCAACCCCTTGACCAACGCGCGGACCGAAGCCGTGGCTTCCCTAAGCCTCTTTGACCAGCTGTACACGGCCACGCGCGTCGCCGAAGGTCAAGGAGCTCAGAACAAAGCCCGCTTTATGGAGGACTGGGTAAGGCAGGAAATTTTCCTCGGTGTCATTCGAAGCTTTTACGGCGTCCGTGTAGCACGGGAAAGGGTTGGCGTGGCCGAGGATGCGGTCAAGGAAACGAAAGCGCAGGTCCGGCGCATTCAGGATTTGTTTGAAAACGGCCAGGTGGTGCGCTCCGACCTTCTGGCCGCACAGGTGCAGCACCTGGAATTCTCCCAGCAACTCGTGGAAGCTCAGGGCCACTACGCCACGGCGCAAGCGGCTTTTCAGACGGCCTTAGGCCGACCCTCGCCGCCCTACCCCGAACCGACCCAGAAGATTCCCAGCCTCTTGGTTCCCTTGCATTCCCTTTCCCACTACACGGAAGAGGCCCTGGCGTCTCGACCCGATGTGGCCATGGTTCGGGAGGATCTGCGGGTGGCCCGCCTGCGGTTGCGGGAAGCTCGAGCCCGTTATCTTCCCAGAGTGGATGCGTTTTCTTCCTATGGGGTGAGCGGCCCCGACTGGGAAAGCGGCAGTTCAGACTACACCCTGGGCCTGGCCTTTCGTTGGGATCTCTACGAGGGACAACGCCGTCCCGGCATCGATCAGGCCCTAGCCCTCGTGGCCGCCGCGGAAGCCCAGGTGCGGGAAGCCGAAGACCAGGTGCGTTTGCAGGTGGTGGAAGCCTTTGAAAGCCTGCGGGCGGCTCGAGAACGCTTGAACCTGTCCCTGCAAGCTGTGGCGCAGGCTCGAGAAGCCCTTCGCATCGTCAGGGACCGCTACGCTGAAGGGTTGACGACCATTACGGAAGTCTTGAGGGCGGAGACGGCGTATCGCCGAGCCCAGTGGATGGAGCTGGGAGCTCGCTACGACCATGTGGTGCGCTACGCAGAACTCCTGTTCCGCACCGGCCGGCTTCATGATGCCGCCCCTTTTGAAGGATGAGGGCCCATGAGTGCGCGTGATCGGCAAGGATTTTTTCGAGTCTCTTCAACGAGGATGAACATTGTGCCTCTGGTCTGCGCCGTTTGGATGGCCATGGCCACGGCATGTGGAAAGGAACCGCCGCCTAGATCGGTATCGTTCTCGACCGTGTCTGCCCCTGTGGTGACGGTCGGTTTAGAAAACATTCCGGAAATTCTGGAACTTTCCGGCACGGTGCGCGCGGCGCGCATCAGTGTGCTTTCATCCAAGGTGCCGGGGCGCATCACGGCCATCCTGGTGCGCGAAGGGGATCGCGTGCGCCAAGGGCAAGTCCTGGCTCGCATCGATGATCGCGAAACGGCGGCCGGTGTGGCGCAGGCGCAGGCTTCCTTGCAGCAGGCTCGATTTGCCGTGGACGAAGCGGAAAAGGCCCTTCGAATGGCTCAGGCCGAACGGCGCGCCGCAGAAGCTCGCCACGAGCTGGCTCAAGCCACCTTTAAAAGGTTTCAAGCCCTGATGGCGCGCGAGTCGGTAAGCCGCCAGGAATTCGACGAAGTCAAAGCCAAGTTTGCGTCCGCGGCGGCCGATGTGGATCGAGCCCGCCAAGCCGTGAAAGCTTTGCAGGCCAAGAAAGAACAAGCTTTGGAGGCTTTAAATGCCGCGCGAGCCGCACTAGAAGCCGCGCAGGCTGTCCAGACCTACGCAGAGGTCACGGCGCCCATGGACGCCCTGGTCACGGCCAAACATGTGGAAGTGGGACAAATGGCCGCACCGGGTCTTGCCCTGCTGACGGTGGAAGATTACTCAGCCTATCGGCTGGAAGTTCCCGTTCCCGAAAGGGTGCTGTCGCGCGTGCGCGTCGGGGATGCGGTGCCTTTGTTTCTAGATTTTTCGCAAGAGCCGCTGACCGGGCGTGTGGTGGAAGTCCTTCCTTCCGTGGATTCCCAGACTCGCTCCGGACTTGTCAAAATTTCTCTGCCTTCGCCGGCCTCCGTCCATGGCCGAACCCTTCAGTGGCGCACGGGCACGTTTGCTCGAGCCCGCTTTATCACGGGGTCTCGAGAAGCCATTACGGTGCCCGCTTCCGCTGTGGTCCAGCGAGGCCAACTGACGGGCGTTTTTGTGGTGGATGACGAGCAGGTGTGTCGATGGCGCTTGGTCCGCACGGGACGTTCGATGCATGAGCGTGTGGAGATCCTTGCCGGTCTGAAGCCGGGAGAGCAGGTTGTAGCTCCGGTCGTTCCGGGACTGGAAGAGGGTTTGCGCATCACAGCCGACTGAGAGGGCGCTCATGACAACTGCGCATCTGGGACTGGCCGGTCGCGTCGCCAAAGCCTTTATCGACTCCAAACTGACCCCTCTGCTCATTGTGGCCTCCCTGGTTCTCGGCGTGGGCTCCGTTTTCCTGCTGCCTCGCGAAGAGGAGCCTCAGATCGTCGTACCCATGCTGGATATCTTTGTGAGCATGCCTGGGGCGTCCGCCAAGGAAGTGGAAGAGCGTGTCACCAAACCCATGGAGAAGCTTTTGTGGGAGATTCCCGGTGTGGAATACATCTATTCCACGTCTTCTCCCGAACGGTCTTTCGTGGTGGTGCGCTTCAAGGTGGGCGAAGACGAAGAAAAAAGCATCGTTCGGCTCAATCAGAAGATGTTCGCCAACTTCGACCTCATTCCCCCGGGAGCCAGCCCACCTCTGATCAAGCCCCGATCCATTGACGATGTGCCCATTCTGGCCGTGACCCTGTGGAGTGACGAACTGGATCATTTTGCCCTGCGCCGCCTTGCGGCGCAACTGCATGACCATGTGAAACAGGTGCCCGATGTCTCCGAAGTGCACATCATTGGAGGGCAGCGCCGTCAGGTGCGCGTGTTGCCGGATCCGGCCCGAATGGCCGCCCACGGCGTGGCTGCCGAGATCCTTCTCGCCAGACTCGGCCAGGCAAACCAATCCCTGGCTTCCGGTCGCCTGGTGTCCAACAATCAAGAAATCCTCGTGGAAACAGGGGATTTTTTGAGATCGGGTGAGGATGTAGCGGCGGTGGTGGTGGCCGTCCATGAGGGTCGGCCGGTGTTTGTGCGGGATGTGGCCGAAGTGGTAGACGGCCCAGAGGAGCCTTCAGATTATGTTTTTTTCGGAACAGGCCTCGCTTTTGGCGAGAAAGCTTCGTCAGGACTCTACCCCGCGGTGACCTTGTCCGTGGCCAAGCGCAAAGGCACCAACGCCATTCATGTGGCCCACGCGGTGCTCCGCAAGATCGAAAGCCTCAAAGGCCGCCTGATTCCCGATAACGTCCAGCTCACGGTCACCCGAGACTACGGGGAAACTGCTCGAGAAAAATCCGATGAGCTCCTCTGGCACATGACCATTGCCGTCATTTCCGTAACCCTTTTAATTCTTCTGACTTTGGGCGTGCGCGAATCCGGCATTGTGGCCATTGCCATTCCCGTCACCTTGGCGCTCACACTGGCCGTGTTTTACCTAGCCGGGTATACGTTAAACCGTGTGACCCTGTTTGCTCTGATTTTTTCCATCGGTATTTTGGTCGACGACGCCATAGTGGTTGTGGAAAACGTGGTGCGCCATTACCGCATGCCGCACAATCGAGGGCGCAATCCATTGGAAGTGGCCGTGGAGGCCACGGCCGAAGTGGGCAACCCCACGATTCTAGCCACCTTTACCGTCATTGCGGCCATTTTGCCTATGGCTTTTGTGCGAGGCCTCATGGGCCCCTACATGAGGCCCATACCCGTGGGCGCCACGGGGGCCATGCTGTTTTCCCTGGCCGTGGCCTTTGTGGTGACGCCCTGGGCCAGCGTGCGCCTGATTCACACGGAAGCGGAAGCGAAACACGAAGCCGAAGGCTGGACCACGCGGCTGTATCGGCGGCTCATGCGGCCGCTGATCCATCATGCCTTGTGGCGCAACGGGTTTCTGGCCTTTGTGGTGCTGCTGCTTTTGGGCGCCATGAGCCTGGTGGCTTTCAAGGCCGTGCGCGTCAAGATGCTGCCCTTTGACAACAAGAGTGAATTGCAGGTGGTGATCGACATGCCGGAAGGGAGCACGCTGGAACAGACGGCGGCTGCGACTCGACACATGGCTCAAGTGATTGCCGAAGCTCCGGAAACCGTGCACTATCAGCTCTACATTGGTACAGCGGCTCCCCACAATTTCAACGGCTTGGTCCGTCACTATTTTCTTCGCCGCGGTCCGAACGTGGCGGACATTCAGGTGAACCTTGTGCCCAAGGGGGATCGCACGGCTCAAAGCCACGATATCGCGAAACGGCTGCGGCCAGCCATTCAGAACGTGGCGCGGATCTACGGAGCTAACGTAAAGATCGCCGAAATTCCGCCTGGCCCCCCGGTGTTGCAGACGCTGGTGGCTGAAATCTACGGCCCGGATGAAGCCGGTCGATTGGCGGTGGCTCGACAGGTGAAGGAGATCTTTGAAAAAACCGATGGCGTGGTGGATGTGGACTGGTTTGTGGAAGACGACCAGCCCAAGGTCATCCTCACGGCGGACAAGGAAAAAGCCGCTCTGCACGGCATCGCCACGAGGACCATCGCGGAGACCGTGAAGGCGTTGGTGCAAGGGCAGGGGGTTGGCCTGGTGCACCTTGAGGAAGAAAAGGAAGATGTGCCCATCTGGGTGCAGCTTCCTTTGGCCATGCGATCGCGCGTGGAAGACCTTCTGGTCATCAAGGTGCAGGGGGCCGACGGTCGTCTGGTTCCCTTGTCGGAGTTGGTTCAGGTTCGCGAAATCGTGCAAGAAAAGAGCCTCTACCACAAGAACCTCATGCCTGTGGTCTACGTTACGGGCGATGTGGCGGGAAAAGAAGAAAGCCCCGTGTACGCCATTCTCAAGATGAACAAGGCCCTGGATCATTTGAAGGTACCCGAAGGGTATCATTTGGAGCGCTACGTGGCGAGCCTGCCGCCCACGACGGAGCGCTATGCCATGAAGTGGGATGGGGAATGGCACATCACCTATGAGGTTTTTCGGGACTTGGGCATCGCTTTTGCCGCGGTGCTGGTTCTGATCTACATTCTGGTGGTCGGTTGGTTTGAATCCTTTGTGACCCCCTTGGCCATTATGGCTGCCATTCCCTTTTCTTTGGTGGGGATTCTTCCGGCTCACGGGCTTTTCGGCATCTTTTTCACCGCCACGTCCATGATCGGTTTCATTGCAGGGGCCGGCATTGTGGTGCGCAATTCCATCATTCTTGTGGACTTTGTGGAATTGCGCCTAAGGGAAGGCATGCCGTTGGAAGATGCGGTGGTGGATGCGGGCGCGGTGCGATTTCGTCCCATGATGCTTACGGCCGCATCCCTTATCGTGGGCGCCTCCCCCATGCTCTTGGATCCCATCTTTCAGGGGCTCGCTTTGGCCCTGATGTCTGGTGAAGTGGCTTCCTTGCTCTTGTCCCGCGTGGCCGTTCCCATCGTCTACTTTCTGATCCGCCGCAGGACCCTCTAAACAGTTGGACGATCACACACGGCCCGATTGCTTTTGTTGTGTTTATAACATCACGCATAAAAACAATTTGACCGAGATTCATCGGCTTGTGCCGCCAAGGGCCAGGCTCGGTGTGCCGTGAAATGCGTTAAGCCTCGAAAATAACGCACTTGTCGGGAATTTTTTGGCCTGTCTGGCCTTGACTCTTCGAGCACGTAAAAGGAGGCGCTGAAGAAAGGCTTTTTCAGTGAGCGCCTTGTCATAGGAGGCGTTCCACGGGCAGGTAATTGAAGCCAAAGGCTTCCGCAACGCCCGGGTGGGTGACGTGGCCGGCAATGACGTTGGCCCCTTTGGCAATTTCTGGATTGTCTTTCATGGCTTGGCGCCAGCCCTTGTTGGCGATTTCCAGAGCATAAGGCAGCGTGGCGTTGGTTAATGCCAAGGTGGACGTTTTAGGAACGGCGCCGGGCATGTTGGCCACGCAGTAGTGCACGACCCCGTCCACGGTGTAGATGGGGTTTGTGTGCGTGGTGGGTTTGGAGGTTTCAAAGCATCCGCCCTGATCGATGGCCACATCGATAAGAACCGCCCCTTTCTTCATGGTGGGCAGCATATCACGCGTGACCAGTTTGGGAGCCTTGGCGCCGGGAATGAGCACGGCCCCGATAACTACGTCGGCTTTCTTGACCACGTCTCGAATGGCGGCCGGAGACGATGCCAAAAGAAAACAGTTGGCTGGCATCACGTCGCTCAGGTATCGAAGCCTTTCCAGATTCTTGTCCAGAATAAACACCTTGGCGCCCAGGCCGCAGGCCATCTTGGCTGCATTGGTTCCCACGACGCCGCCTCCAAGAATCACAACCGTAGCCGGCTCCACGCCGGGCACGCCGGCCAGCAAAATGCCCTGGCCGCCGTAGGCCATTTCCAAGTACTTGGCGGCTTGCTGGACGGCCATTCTTCCGGCCACTTCACTCATGGGCGTGAGCAGAGGCAGAGATCCGTCGGGTTTCTGGATCGTTTCATAGGCGATGTTGACGGAGCGCCGGTCCATGAGCACGCGCGTGAGGGCCTCATTGGCGGCCAGGTGAAGGTAGGTGAAGACGATTTGGTTTTCTCGTATGAGGTCGTATTCAGGAGGGAGTGGTTCCTTGACGTGCATGACCATGTCGGCTCGAGCATAGATGTCGGCGGGGGAGTCCACAATCTGAGCACCCACTCGGCGGTAGGCATCGTCGGAAAAACCGCTGCCCACGCCGGCCCCCGTTTCCACAAGGACGGTGTGGCCGTGCTGCACGACCACCTCGGCCCCAAAGGGGGTCATGGAAACGCGGTTTTCTTCGGCCTTGATTTCCTTGAGAATACCGAGAATCATCAGCTCGACTCCTTTCTTTCACGTCACGAGAAGCCACGGAGGTTTCACAGTCTGCGGTGCAGTTCATGGGCATGATAGGAACTACGCACCCAGGGTCCGGACGCCACCTGACGAAAGCCCATGGACAAGGCTTTCTCACGCCAGGTATCAAAGGCGTCGGGAGTCACATAGCGGGCCACAGGATGGAGATGGGGGGTCGGCTGCAGGTATTGGCCCAGGGTGAGCAGGCGGCAGCCGGCCTCCAAGAGGTCGTCTAAGGTCTGGAGAATTTCATCGTCGGTTTCCCCGAGGCCTAGCATGATGCCGGATTTGACAGGAATATGCGGTGCGGCGGCAAAGGCGGCACGCAGGACCGCCAAGGATCGGCGATAGTCGGCTTGGGGTCTGACGGTGCCATAGAGTCGAGGGACCGTTTCAATGTTGTGATTCAAGACGGCTGGGCCGGCCTGCAACACCGTGTGCAGGGCCGAGAGACGGCCTTGAAAGTCGGGAATGAGCACTTCCACGAGCGTGCCGGGAACGGCGTCGCGTACGGTCCGAATGGTTTGGGCAAAGATAGAAGCGCCGCCGTCCAAAAGGTCGTCTCGCGTCACCGAGGTGATGACCACGTAGCGAAGCCCAAGGGCCTGCACGGTCTGGGCGATGCGAGCGGGTTCTTGAGGGTCCGGGGCGGAGGGCCGGCCTTGGCGAACGGCGCAGAATCGACATCGGCGCGTGCACACATCGCCGAGAATGAGAAACGTGGCCGTCTTTTGCGAAAAGCATTCCCAGTGGTTGGGGCATCGAGCTTCCTGACAGACCGTATGAACGCGCGCGGTGCGAAGCAGAGCGCGCACGTTATGGTAGGGTTCCATGGGGGGCAGGCGCTTTCGCAGCCACGAAGGTTTTTGAAGCGTTTGAACTGCGGGTGGGTCATGCGTGGGCATGGAGGTTTTCCCCTGTGTCAAGGTGAAGCGCCGAGAGATCCATCGGTTCGAAGTGCACATCCAGAACTGACTGGGCGCAGTCCATGAACACTTCTTTGACCTGCGTCATAGATAACACGGTTTGTGTTTCCACGGCGAGGGATGTGACGGCCACGTCGGTTAGGCCGCAGGGACGAATCCAGCCGAAAGGTTCCAGGGACGTGGTAACGTTGAGGGCCAGGCCGTGAAAGCTCACGCCGTGCCGAACGGCAATGCCTAGACTTCCCAGTTTTTTTTCACCGACCCAGACGCCGCGGTTTCGAGGGTTTCGTGTCGCTTTCACGCCGAAGCGCCGGGCCGTTTGAATCATGATCTCTTCCAGGGCCGTGACCCATTCCACGACCTTCCATCCCGCGGAAGGAAGATGGACAATGGGATAGGCCACGAGCTGACCTGGCCCATGGTAGGTGATGGAACCGCCCCGTTCCACGGGAAAAAGGGAGATTCCCTGGGCTTTCAAAAAATTTTGAGTGACACAGAGGTGTTCCGTGCCGCCTTGGCGCCCGCAGGTGAAGACGGAAGGGTGTTCGACAAGAAAAAGCACGTCGCGGGCCAAGATGCCGAGCCGGCGCTTTTCCACGCACGCCTGTTGCAGGCGAAGCGCCAACCCATAGTCGAACAAGCCTAAGTCCACGAGGTGCCAAAGGCGGGGCATGGGGTCACATCTTGATTTGTGCCACAACAGCTGCCTGGCGTCCTCCAGCACTCATGCTCCAGCCCCCTCGCACTGGGCTGCCAATGGATGCCCTTCGCTGTGGGCTCTTCGGCGTGCGCTGCGATGACGGTTTGGGCCCCGGGGCAAGACAATTATCCGGAAATGTGCTTTTCATGATTCTAAAGGGGCGCGCCGAGCCGCGAAATTAGGGTTCGCGACCGGCGCGACGCCCCTACCCGAAAGAACTCTCCGCACAAGGCCCCTAGGCTCGTATTTCCTCCTTGACTCCAATGGCCACTTTATACAACACGGTCATAATGAGAAAGCCGGTTGCCCACACGCCCAAGGTAATGGCCAATTCGGGAGCGGTGGGCACGTAGGGTGTCACCTTGTCAAAGACATTGGGAATAAAACCGGTGACGACCAAGCCCACGCCTTTTTCGAGATAGAGGCCGAAGAAGACCGCAATGCAGGCGAGCTTCAGGAGTTTTTCATTATTTCGAAACGCCGGGGGTACAAGAAGAACCAGGGCCGTGATGGACAAAATCACGGAAAGCCACATGAAAGGCACCAGTTCTCCATGGCCTTCATAGCCCACAAATTGGTAGAGGAAGCCATGCATGTGTCCGGGAATCTGGCTGTAAAAAGCGGTGAAGACTTCCAGGAGGAGGAAGAAGACGCTGGTGATCATGGCGTAGGTGACAATCTTGGAAAGCTTTTCGATAGCCGATGGACCCGGATCGAAGTTGGTGCGTTTGCGAATGAGGAAGCACAGCAGGATGAGCAATGAGGGGCCCGAGGCAAAGGCCGAAGCGAGAAAGCGGGCGGCCATAATGGCCGTCAGCCAAAAATGGCGACCGGGCAGGCCGGCGTAGAGAAAGGCCGTCACCGTGTGAATACTCACTGCCCAGGGAATGGACACGTAAATGAGCGGCTTGACCCACTTAGGCGGCGGCACCTCTTTGCGTTCGGCGCTGAGGACGGTCCAGCCGATGACGGCGTTGAGGAACAGATAGCCGTTCAAGACCACCATATCCCAAAACAGAATGGAGTTGGGGGTGGGATGGAGCAACACGTTCAAGAGGCGCATGGGTTGGCCGAGGTCCACGACGATGAACAACAAGCACATGGTCACGGCACTCACGGCCAGAAATTCCCCGAGAATGGTGATGCGGCCGAATTCCTTGACGTTGTGCAGGTAATAGGGAAGGACCACCATGACGGCCGATGCGGCCACACCGACGAGAAAAGTGAATTGGGCGATGTAAAAACCCCACGACACATCCCGGCTCATGCCGGTGATTCTCAACCCTTGGTTAAGCTGGAGCATGAAGCAGGCAAAGCCGATCCCTGAAAGAATCGCCAAGCCCAGCAGAAGGCTCCAGTACTTTTGACTGCCTTTGAATGCCTTTTCCAGCATGTCGTCCCCTCATCAAATCAGGTAGTAAACGTTCGGCCCTGTGCCCAGTTCAACCTTTCGGCGCAGACTGTAATGGTCGGACAGGATCTTGCGCACTTCGGAGTTGGGATCCGTCACGTCGCCGAAGATCAAGGCTTTGGCTTTGCACGCTTCCACGCACGCCGGCTGCAAACCTTCATCGATGCGTTCGTAGCAGAAGGTACATTTTTCCACCACGCCTTTGCGCCGGGTTGGGTACGTCATGTTGATCTCTTCGGTTTTTAGATAGGGTCGAGGATCGCCCCAGTTGAAGCTCCGTGCCCCATAGGGGCAGCCTGCCATGCAGTATCGGCACCCGATGCAGCGGTGGAAGTCCATCATGACGATGCCGTCTTGCGCTCGCTTAAACGTCGCCTTGGTGGGACACACGCGCACGCACGGCGGATTGGTGCAGTGGTTGCACAGGAGCATAAAGGGACTTTCCTTTACCTTTTGTGGAGCGTATTCATGGGCCTGGTCTGGAAAGGCGTGTTTGTATTCTTCCAACCAAATCCATTTGATCTCCCGCTTCGGGTCGGGAATGTCCGGGACATTGTGCGTCTTGTGGCACGCCAAAATGCAGTCTTTACACTGGCGTTTTTCTTGTTCTTCCCAACACTTCTCCATGTCCACGACCATGGCCCACTGAGCTCCCTGGAGAGCGTTGGGATCGGGTTTGTATCGAGGCCCCTGTTGTTGGGCGAGCGCCTGAAAGACAGGCAGAGCACTCAGCCCCAGGACGGATATTCCGCCTATCTTCAGGAATTCACGGCGATCCTTTTCCATCACATGTTCTCCTTAGGCTCGATGTGACACTGCCAGCAATAAGGCGTGACTCCGGCGTAGGTGTGACATTGGTCGCAGAATTTGACCTTGCTGCTATGGCATTTCATGCAAGAGTTCTGAAGACTCATGAAATGTTCCCTGCCGTCGGGTCCCACCCACAATCTGTTGGCGTCACGAACCACCAGATCCCGCCACTGGTTGAGAAGCACCATGTGTTCCGTTTTCATGTAGGCCGTGTCCATGACACAGACCTTTTCCGTAGTGGGAAGTTCGGGTTTGGGTGCCGGAGCGGCCTTTCCCAAATTGGACCACAAGGGAAAGGTGAACAGCACCACAAAGATCAGAATGCCCGGGACGATCTTTTTGGCATCATACATCTTCAGCCTCCTCCTCTTCTTCCATCCCCGGCAGGGGTTCATAACGGAGGTCGGTGGTCCGTTTCTTTTCACCCTTCATCACCAGGGCGTTGCCGACAAGTTCGTGAAGCCCCGTCACCTCGACACCCGGCACCCAGTAGTTCATTAGGGGCGGCAACACGGCGCGATCGATGGCGCAGATACATGCCAACATGTTCACGCCGTATTTTTCGTGGACATAACGCACCGCGTTAGCGCGTGGTAGGCCTCCACGCATGCGCATTTCCATGAACTCATCGGTGTTGAGTCCTGATCCGGAGCCGCAGCAGAATGTCTTTTCTCGAATGGTGTTTTCCGGCATGTCATAGAAATGGTTGCACACGGCCTTGAGGACGTAACGGGGTTCTTCAAAAAGCCCCATGGCACGGGACGTATTGCATGAATCGTGGAAGGTAACGATTTTATTATCATTACGGCTTGGATCCAGGTTGAGTTTGCCGTGGCGAATGAGGTCGGCCGTGAATTCGGCAATGTGCACCATCTTGGTGCTTTTGGCGTTCTCAAAAACGGTGCCGGTGATGGGGGACTTGGGAACTTCCAGGAAATCGGCCGGTCCGTTCATGGTGTCCATGTACTGATTGATGACGCGCCACATGTGACCGCATTCGCCGCCAAGGATCCATTTGACCTTAAGGCGCTTGGCTTCCGCGTACATTTTGGCGTTAAGGCGTTTCATCATTTCATGGGATGTGAACAGGCCGAAGTTACCGCCTTCGGAAGCATAGGTGCTCCAGGTATAGTCCAGCCCGATCTCATGGAAGAGCATCATGTAGCCCATGAGGGTGTAGGTTCCGGGATCGGCAAAGACGTCTCCCGAGGGGGTGATGAACAGCACCTCGGCGCCCTTGCGGTTGAACGTCGGCTCCACGCGCACGCCCGTGACCGCTTCGATCTCGTCCACGAAGAACATGATCATGTCCTTGAAAGCGTGAGGCTGAATCCCCAGGTGGTTGCCGTTCATGTAGCAGTTAGCGACGGGCCCCATGATCCAGTCGATGTTGCAGCCCAGTTCATTGAGGAGCTCGCGGCCCATCATGGTGATTTCGGCCGTGTCAATACCGTAAGGGCAAAAAACGGAACAGCGCCGGCACTCTGTGCACTGATAGAAGTAATAGAACCATTCCTTAATGATCTGTTCCGTCAAGGCGCGAGCACCGGCATATTTCTTCAAAATCTTCCCGCTTCCGGTAAAGTAGTTGCGGTAAATGGAGCGAATCAGTTCCGCCCGCAACACGGGCATGTTCTTGGGATCCCCGGATCCGATAAAGTAATGGCACTTGTCCGCACAGGCGCCGCACCGAACGCAGATATCCATAAAGAGCTTGAAAGAACGGAATTTGTCCAATCGATCCTTCATGCCCTTGAGGGTGATGTCTTTCCAATCGTCGGGCAACTTCCAGTCTTCATCCGTGGGACTCCACTCGCGGGGGTTGGGTAGCCCTACCACCTCAAGGTTCTTGGGCTTGGCACTATAGCAATACGTGCCGGGTCGAAACTCCGGGAACGTTTCGGTCCACGGCCTCTGCGGCGGCCGATGGTCCACTTTGCCAAGTTCGCTGGGTTTCGGGACAGTAGCCATGTTTACTCCTTCTTTTCCACTGGAAGACCCGCTTCAATCATCTTTTCCCTGAACTCGTCTTCATACTCTTCGTAGGTGTGCACCTTGACCGGGTAATTCCACGGATTAATGTGGCGCACCATTCGGCTGTTGTTGGGTAGATTTCTTGTTGGACTGAGGAAAACCCCGGCCATGTGCACCAGCTTGCTGAAGGGAAAGTAAGCAAAAAGCACACTGACCAAGAAAAGATGGATGTAAAAGATGGTACCGATGCCCTCGGGAATCACCGGGTGAAACGTGGCCAGCCCCATGGTGAGTTCCTTGACGCCCACGATGTCCACCTTGTAGATGTAGCGCATGAGTACGCCGGTGGTGGCAATGGCGAAAATGAGAAAAAGAGGAAAATAGTCGGACGGCAGGGAGATGTACTTAAGCTGCGGAATGGTGACGCGGCGCAGAAAGAGATAGGCCACGCCGGCCAAAAGAGCCAGGCCGGAAATGTAAAGCCGCGGCAGGCCCACTTCCAGAAAACCGTCCACGCTTTCCAAAAGGGTTACCAGGGGGACTACCGGTTCCGAGAAAAACCTCAAGTGTCTCAGCAACACCACAAGAAAGGAATAGTGAAAGACAATGGCGCCGAGCCACAACCATTTGGCCGAGGCGTATCGAATTTTTGGACCGTCGTAGTATTCCAGGCGCGTGTTGCGAAAGAGGGACCGGAACAGCAGCACCTCGAGGATCATGCGAAGAACCACGCCCTTAGTATCCGTTGGATTTTCCAAGGGATCTGCTTTGATCCAGGAGAAGCTCTTTTGCTGTCCACAGGTGGTCGGGATGCGAAAAGGGACCGGGGAGCGGGCCCACCGCACCACGCGCGCCACAACCCCCACGAAAAACAGGGCGACGGCCGCATAGGGGATGATCACCGCAAAAAGGGACGTCATCCCGGCCGTCACGCCGATCAGGGGGAGGCACACGAGGATCCCGACGGCGACAAGGGAAAAGACCATGGCTTGTGATGCGTTCATAACCACCCCACCTCGTTTTGGTTAGTAAGATATTAGGATTCCTCCCGGGAGCCACCCTCCGCACGGCGGCTCTCCCATATGGCATTGGCCCGTTCCAGAAGCCTTCCGGTCCGGTTCTTGATCTCGTCTACCCGAAGCTGGTAGAGATTTTCGCGGCATTCCATGTAGATGTTAAAGGCCATAAGGGCCGCTCGATCCACCGTGCGATCAAACCCGACCAGATCGGCTGCGTATTGGGTCGTGAGGCCGTCCTTGTCCGTCTGAGACCGCACCACGTCCTTTAAGGCAAACATAAAGCCCACGGCCTGAGCCGGCGTAAAGTCCTGCACGGCGCGCACGCGCACGATGCGATCCAAAAAGGCCAGCACATCGTCCGAGGGCAGCCCTTCCAGAATCTGCCTAAATACGCCCTCAATCCCTTCAAGAATGGAACGGCCCACAGGATTGGCAAAGGGATCCTTTTCTTTTTTGAGGAACTTGGCGGTCTCTTCCGGATACGTTTCCACTACGGATTGAAACCACTCTTTGAGGATGGCCTTTTGATTGCGCTGCAGGTATTGGCTAAAGCTCATGACACCACCGTTTGTGCTCAAGGCTGGTGTGGCCGAAGCAGCCCCGCCCCCTTAGTGGGCTTCCTGCAGGCCGCTACGGCGCTCATCTTGTGAAGTATCTCACTTTAAAAAAATCAGATAAGAATGTCAAGCTTTGGAAATACGCACACCGCCGCCTCCGCGCGGTGTCTCAAGGCGCCCTTGGCGCAAAGGCAACCGAATTATAGGAACCGGGTTTCTGCAGGGTCAAGGATTTTCGAGCCCTTTTTTAAAGGGCCTGCGGCGGCCAAAGGGGCCACCCGAACATGTGGGCACCTCAGGGCGTTAAAGGGGGGCATCGCCCACGAAGGGGCAGTCGCCAAGGAGCCCGCGATGTGTGAAAGAAGGTGCGAAATAATCAAATGATGGAGAACTCATGTTTTCTCTAGTGGAAGAGGGCGGCCACAGCCTGGGCAAAAAGGTCCAGGCAGCAGTCCACCTCATCCGCCGTGACGGTCAGAGCCGGGCAAAAGCGCACAGTGTTTTCGCCGCATCCCAAAAGCAGCAAACCCCTTTGAAAGGCTTCCTGTATCACGCGGTTTCGCCACTCGGAGGCCCGTTCCTTGGTGTGGCGGTCTTTCACCAGTTCCACGCCCACCATCAGTCCCAGGCCGCGCACATCGCCCATGCATTCCCAATCCTGCTGCAACCGGCGCAGGCCTTCCAGCAGCCTCTGGCCCATGACGGCGGCGTTGTGCATAAGTTCCGATTCCACCAGGGCCAGGGTTTCCAAGGCCGCCTGGCAAGACAAAGGGTTTCCGCCAAAAGTGGAGGCGTGGGAACCCGCTTCCCAGGTCATAATGCGGCTCGGGGCCATCATGGCGCCCAAAGGCAACCCGGAAGCGATGCCCTTGGCCAGGGCGATGATGTCCGGCACCACACCGAAATGTTCCATGGCGAACATCTTTCCTGTGCGGCCGATGCCCGTTTGCACTTCATCGGCCACGTACAAAATGCCGTGGGAGCGCGCGATGGCGTGCAGTCGCCGGTGAAATTCCGGAGGCGGCACAATGTAGCCCCCTTCACCTTGAATGGGTTCCACAAAGATGGCTGCAACCTCGTCCGGAGGCATAGTGGTACGAAACAGGGTGTCTTCCACCCAGCGCACACATTCCAGATCGCAGGACGGATAGGTGAGATTGTACGGGCATCGGTAGCAGTACGGATAGGGGATGTGCGTGATGCCCGGCACAAAGGGATGGTAATGGCGCTTTTGAATGGTCTTGCTAGCCGTCAGGGATAAAGCCCCCATGGTCCGTCCGTGAAAGGCCCCGAAAAAGGCGATGTTGAGCTCCCGTCGTGTATGCCACCGGGCCAGTTTAAAGGCCGCTTCCACGGCTTCGGCGCCCGAGTTGCCGAAATAGACCTTGTAGTGATCTTCTTGAGGTAAAAGTGATGAAAGCTTTTCCGCCAGCCGAATCTGTGGCGTGTAATAAAAATCCGTTCCCGACATGTGCAGCAGGTGCTGCGCCTGGTCTTGCACGGCCCGCACCACGCGAGGATGACAATGGCCTGTGGCGCATACGGCAATGCCCGAGGTAAAATCCAGAAACTGATTGCCATCCACATCCTCCACCCAAACCCCTTCACCCCGTTCGACCACGAGAGGGTAAATGCGCGTGTAGGACGGGGACACATACAGTTGATCCTTGGCTGTCAGGGCCTGAGCCTTGGGGCCGGGGAGTGGTCCATGAAGAACGGGACGTCGCATGGTGCACCTCCTGCCTGGCATTTTTCCAGGCCCTATACCCCTTCGCACCGCCCTTTGACAAGAGATCGGTTGACAATCATTTCCGGGCTTCGCTAAAAATGACCACCTGGTCATTATCGTGCGTTGCTTAATGGACAAGGGAGAGTGGGCCATGGGCATGGATCGTTTCATGAGGCTCAAGGCGCCGAAACGGGAAAGAATCGTGGAGGCGGCGGTGGAAGAATTTTCCCGCCATGGCTTTCGCCAGGCGAGCCTCAACCGACTGGCCGAATCCCTTGGGATTTCCAAGGGATCCCTCTTTCAGTACTTCGGTAACAAAGAAGGCCTTTTTCTTTTCATCTTTGATCATGCGGTGGAATTGGTCCGCCAACGGCTGGCTCGGGTGAAGCAGGACACGGCGGATAAGGATTTCTTTGATAAGATTCGCCAAAGCCTGATGGCCGGCGTGGACTTCCTTGAGAAACATCCTCGAGTCTACCGCATTTACCTCAAAATGCTCTTTCAGGAAGACTTTCCAATGCGGGATCAGCTGTTACAGCGTGTGCGTTTCTTTTCTGCCGAATATTTGCGTCCCATCGTCCTTCAAGGCATGGCTCGAGGGGAACTGCGTTCGGACTTGGACCCGGATTTTGTGGTCTTTTTTTTGGACGCCGTCATGGACCGGTTTCTTCAGGCCCATTGCGTCGCTTTCTTGGACGGGGGCATGGGGCTTTACGAAGGATCTCGGGACGCGACGGGGCGGGTGATCGACGACTTCATCACGGTGCTGAGAAACGGCTTGGCCGGGGACGGCGTGGCGTCCCAGGAAAAGAGGACCGAAAATGCTTCCCACATCGGTGTACAGGTCTTTGGGTCTTGAAGATGTCTTGCACAAGGTCATGGACGGCCGGCGCTTGAGCCTTGATGACGGGCTTCGGCTCTTTCGATGTCCGGATTTGGGAGCTGTCGGGGCTTTGGCCCATGAAGTGCGCTGCCGCCTACACGGGCTCACCACCTATTATGTGGTCAACCAGCACATCAACTACTCCAACGTGTGCGTGAACGGGTGTCTGTTTTGCGCTTTTCGGCGTCGCAAGGGACAACCGGGGGCGTTTGAGCTCACCGTATCGGAGGTAGCAGCCAAGGTGCGGGAGCGGCTTATGGAGGGCATCACGGAAGTGCACCTGGTGGGAGGGTGTCATCCAGAGCTGCGCTTGGAGACCTTTGAAGCCATGCTGCGAGCCATTCGGCAGGTTCGGCCGACGGTGCACATCAAAGCCTTTACGGCGGTGGAGATTGCGCACTTTGCGCATTTGGAAGGGCTTTCCGTTCGAGATGTGCTTGTGCGGCTCAAAGCGGCGGGTTTGGATATGCTGCCCGGCGGCGGTGCCGAAATTTTCAGCCCCCGCGTGCGTGCCCTACTGTGTCCTCAAAAACTGAGTGGTGAAGGGTGGCTGCAGGTAATGCGTGAGGCGCACCAACTCGGAATCAAAAGCAACGCCACCATGCTTTTTGGACACAAGGAAACCCTGGAAGAACGGCTGGAGCATTTGGACGCGCTGCGCCGGCTTCAGGACGAGACGGGCGGCTTTGTGTGTTTCATTCCTCTGCCCTTTCAGGCAAAGCACACGGAGATTCGGGGCGCTCAGGGCCCCACGGGCGTCGACGAGCTAAAAACCATCGCCGTCTCCCGCCTCATGCTGGATAACATTCCTCACATCAAGGCCTACTGGGTCATGCTTGGTGTCAAGCAGGCGCAGGTGGCGCTCTATTTCGGCGCAGACGATTTGGACGGCACGGTGGTGGAAGAAAAGATCGGGCACATGGCCGGGGCGGATTCCGACGCGTGCCTCACCAGGGATACCCTGGAGCATCTCATTGCGCAGGCGGGTTTAGAGCCAGTGGAACGCAATTGCTTTTTTGAGCAGGCCGCAGCCTCGGCGGCGCCGTGAGCCGTCTCGGGCCGATGTGAAGAACGGGTACGATCCTTTGGGGAAAGGCGGGTTTGGGATTTATGGGCCAAGTTTCCAAGGTGCCATCGATTCATGAAGAGTGGCTGGAAGCCGTGGTGGAAGGCGACCGGCGTCTCAGCTGGCATGAGGCCCGGGACATTTACCTTCATGCGGATTTTCATCGTCTGGGTTTTGCGGCCCATCGCATGCGGCTCAAAAAGGCCCCGCATAACGTGGTCACTTATGTGGTGGACCGAAACATCAACTATTCCAACATCTGCGTGTGCGGCTGTCGGTTTTGCGCCTTTTTTCGACCTCCGGGCCATCCGGAAGGCTATGTTTTGGAAAGGGACGTTCTGGCCAAGAAAATCGAAGAGACTCTGGCCCTGGGCGGCACGCAGATTCTGCTTCAGGGAGGGCACCATCCGGATCTTCCTTTGCGCTTTTACGAAGACATGCTGCGGTTCATCAAGGACCGTTATCCTGTGCACGTGCACGCGTTTTCCCCGCCGGAAATTGTTTTTTTTGCCCGTCAAGAAGGTGTGGACGTGGCCACGGTCATTGCACGCCTAAAAAATGCCGGGCTGGATTCCATTCCCGGCGGTGGGGCGGAAATCTTGGTGGACGCGGTGCGGCGCAGGGTTTCTCCCAACAAATGTTCCGCTCAAGAATGGCTGGGGGTCATGGAGGAGGCGCACCGTCAGGGACTGCGCACCACGGCGACCATGATGTTCGGGCATGAAGAATCCATGGAGGATCGGCTGAGCCATCTTTTTGCGCTTAGGGATGTGCAAGATCGAACGGGAGGCTTTACGGCTTTTATTCCATGGACGTTTCAACCGGGAAAAACGGCCATAGATCGACGTCCGGAAACGGCGGTGGGGTATCTTCGCCTTTTGGCCCTCTCACGCCTGGTCCTGGACAATTTTGACAATCTGCAGGCGTCATGGGTCACCATGGGTCCCAAGGTGGCCCAAGCGGCGCTCTTTTTCGGTGCCAACGATTTCGGCTCGACCATGATTGAAGAAAACGTGGTGGCTGCCGCTGGGGTTCATTTTCGTTTATCCGTTGAAGAGATTCGCCGCCTCATTGCCGACGCCGGGTTTGTGCCCAAGCAACGGACCATGGCCTATGAGTGGATTGAAGGGCCCTAAAGACGGCGGCCTCAGGGCCGTGGCCATTCATCGAGCTCCCTGGGTGTTTTCCGGCATAGGGCCAACCGTCTTTGACGGGGCCGTGGTGGTGTTGAACGGCCGAATCCTGGAATGCGGCCCGTATCGGGCGATGCGTTCCCGGTACGGCGGCACGGCGGTGCGCGTCTGGGATCACGAGAGCGCGGCCTTGGTTCCCGGAGCCGTGAATGCGCACACCCATCTGGACTTCAGCCTCCTGGATTTCCCCAAGCCGTTGAGGCCCTTGGGGTTTCCCGGGTGGGTAAGGGGGGTGTTTAAAGCCGCAGCGCAGCTCACTCCTTCGGCCCGCAGGGAGGCTCGAGACGCGGGGCGCGCTCAGGCTTCACAAACGGGCACTCGATGCCTGGCCAATGTGATCAATCCACCCCTGGAGGGTTCTTCCAGCCCATGCGCCCCATCCCGGGAATATCGGTTTGTGGAGTTGTTGGGGTTTCACTATCGAAGTCTTCAGGAGGCCCTTTCCATGGAGGATGTGGCTGAGGGGGATTGGGTGTCTCTGGCTGCTCACTCTCTGTATGCCACGTCCTGGAACGTTGTGGTTCAGGCCAAAGCCTGGTGTCGATCGCGCGGGTTGCCCTTTTCCATACATGTGGCTGAACATTCTGAGGAACTTTCCTTCGTTCAGGACGGCACAGGTTTTTGTCGAGATCTTTTGGAATCTCTGGGCCGATGGGATGCGTCCTGGCGACCTTTAGGATTGTCTCCCGTCAAGACCTTGCAGGCCCTGGGAATTTTGGATCCTCGAACCCTTTTGGTCCACATGGTCCATGTGAACGAGGAGGACTGGAACCTGGTGGCTCAAAGCGGTGCCGCCGTGTGTTTTTGTCCACGAAGCAATTTGTGGATCGAAGGGAAAATGCCCAACATGCAAGCAGCCTTTGATCGGAGCATTTCCTGTGCCCTGGGCACGGACAGCCGGGCCAGCAATGAGGACTTGAACCTTTTTCGAGAGGCTGCGGCCGTGTTGGATGCTGTGCCGGGCCTTCACCCATCGCATGTTTTGCGCATGGCCACTTTCGGCGGCGCTCGTGCCCTTGGCCTGGAATCATCTTTTGGGCATCTGGGCCCTGGAGCGAGCGCGCCTTTCTTGGCTGTTTTCCTTTCGGGTTCCTGTTCGACGGAAAACGATGTGGCGGAAGCAATCATCCATCAGGCAGCACGGGAGCAGATGGCATGGATTGGCACGGGGATGGTAGGCTGAGACTTGGAAAAATCGACTACTTGAACGTTTGGCCGGTCTATTACGCCATGGAGCACGGCCATACGCCCAACCCGTGTCACATCACGGCGCGGCCGCCCTCCGAACTCAACGCCATGATGTGTCGTGGCGATTTGGATCTCAGTGCCGTGTCTTCGGTGATCTATGCGCGGTATCCGGACCTGTTCAAAATTCTTCCCGGTTTAGCCATTGCCTGCGACGGGCCCGTGCACAGCGTGCTGTTGTTGAGTCAAAAGCCTTTGGAGTTTTTGGCTGGTGAGGATATTCTTTTGACTCGGCATTCGGACACATCGGTGGTCTTGCTGAAAATCCTCGTGGAAAAATATTGGGCTCTGAAGCGTGTGCGCTATCACCGCGGTGCGCTCTCGCCCGCCCTGGCTAACGGATCGTCTCCTGCAGCCTTTTTGGCCATCGGCGATGAGGCTTTGATGTGGAGCCGGCATGCCCGTTACCCATATCGATATGATTTGGCGGCAGTGTGGCACGGCTGGACGGGACTTCCCTTTGTCTTTGCGGTGTGGGTTGTGCGCCGAGATGTGGCGGCTCGAGCACCGGCCCTGGTGCAGGAGGTGACGCGGTGCCTGTGGGAGTCCAAGTCCTGGGGGCTTCGGCATGTGGATGTCCTGTGTCGCGAAGCGGCTCGTTTGGGCATTCTGGATCCCATAGCCTTACGCCGTTACTACGACACTTTCACATTTGACCTGCATGAAAGGGCTCTGAAGGGCTTGCAATTTTTCTATGGCCTCATGGCCGACATGGGCGATATTCCCGCATGTCCCTCCTTGGATTTTTGGACCCAAGACGACTCACAAGGGGTCGCCGTGCATGGAGCTCAGGGTGGTGAAGGAGACGGCAAAAAATGGGCGGCAAGACTTTAAGGTTACGACGCTTTTTTGCTCGAGACGACGGACGCCTGGTGCTGTTCCCTTTGGACCATGGCGTCAGCTGCGGCCCCATACGCGGTTTAGAGCACATGGAAGCCGTGATGCGATACGGCATCGCCTCGGGAGCAGACGGGCTTGTGCTGCACAAGGGCATGATGGCTTATCTGGAGCGCCTTCCCGGGCGTCTTCCCGGCATCTTCATGCATCTTTCGGCCAGCACGCAGATCGGTCCCTCTTTTCATCACAAGGTTCTGGTCGGATCCGTGGAAGAGGCCATTCGGCGAGGAGCTGATGGGGTGTCGATTCATGTGAATTTGGGGGACGACGCCGAACCGGATATGTTGAAGGATCTGGGGCGCGTCGGGGAAGCCTGTGCCCAATGGCATCTCCCTTTTCTGGTCATGATTTATGTTCGAGGTGTGCACGCTCCCAAGCCGGTGACCGATGACGCGGTGGCGCATGCCGCGCGCGTGGCCGCCGAGTTGGGCGCGGACATCATCAAGATACCGGCTCCGCAGCATGTGGAAAGCATGGAACGGATCGTGGCCGGAGTTCCTGTGCCGGTGGTCATGGCCGGTGGCAGCAAGGAAGCCGATGAGCAGGCTTTCTTAAAAAAAATTCAACAGGGACTTCAGGCCGGTTTTGCAGGGGTTGCGGTGGGTCGAAACGTTTTTCAGCATGCCAATCCGGAACGGTTTCTGAAAGCCATCGTGGCTTTGGTCCACGAGGGACGAGCGGTGGAGGAGGTTTGGAATCCGTGAAGACCCTTCCGGTCATTGTGGCGGTAACGGGGGCCAGTGGAGCGCCCTATGCTCGGCGGCTTCTTCAATGCTTGGCCGATCAAGGTGTCTTGGCCCACGTGGTGGCTTCTTCCGCCGGCCGACTTGTTTACCGTCTGGAAACGGGAAAAGACATCGAGGAAGACCTTCCGGATGGGACACCTCTTTACGATGAAGATCAGTTCAGTGCCCCCATTGCCAGCGGCTCCTTTCGTACCCGAGGCATGGTGGTGGTGCCCTGCACCATGGGCACTCTGGCCGCTATCGCCCACGGCCTGGCCAATAACCTCATTCATCGAGCTGCCGATGTGTGCCTCAAGGAACGCCGTCCGCTCATCGTGGTGCCTCGAGAAACCCCGCTCAGCCTCGTGCATCTGAAAAACATGGTGGCGATTACCGAAGCCGGCGGTCTCGTGTTGCCTCCGGCTCCGGGTTTTTACCACCATCCTCGCTGTGTGGACGATCTGGTGGAATTCATCGTGGGCCGCATTCTAGAGCACCTAGGCCTGACCCAGGAGTTCATGCCTGCCTGGCAGGGCCTTTAAACCGAAGACCTTCTGGAATCCGGCCGATCCGCCTCATATTTCCCTCGGCAGGGCCCTTAGTGTTTGAAGGCCCTCTGGCCCGTGAACACCATGGTCGCGCCCGCTTCGTTGCAAGCTTCGATGACTTCCCAATCCCTGAGCGACCCGCCTGGCTGGACCACGGCCGTGACCCCTTGACGAAGCCCCACGTCCACGCCGTCTCGAAACGGGAAAAAGGCATCGGAAACCATGGTGGACCCCGGAAGGCCCGCTTTGACCTCGCGCACCGCCGCGTCGATTTCCTCTCGATCCTTTCGAGGGCGTTGTCCCGTTTCCACGGCACGCTCCAGTTCCTTGTAGGAGAGGCCGTATTTTTCAAAGCAGAGCGCATCCCCGTAGTTGCGGTACGCCTTGTAGACGGCCAGTTCAGCCACGCCCACGCGGTCCTGTTCCCCGGTGCCAATGGCCACCGTGCACAAATCTTTGACGTAAAGGACGGAGTTGGAGGTCACCCCTTGTTCCACATACCAGCCGAACAGAAGATCTTGAATTTCCTTTTCAGTGGGCATCCTTTGAATGCGGTAAGTTTTGCCTTCGTGCACGGCTTCCGCCAGTTTGAGATCCTGGGGGCCTTTGACGGCGCACAGCTGGGATTGCTGCACGATGAGGCCGCCATCCATGAGGGATTTGAAATCCACGAAGCGAAGATGCCGATATTCTTCTAGGCGATCCATGCGCCGCACCTGAATGATGCGCAGGTTCGCTCGTTTCTTGACGATTTCCAGAGATCCT
The DNA here is from genome assembly GCF_003751385.1 of Desulfosoma caldarium. NCBI lineage: Bacteria > Pseudomonadati > Thermodesulfobacteriota > Syntrophobacteria > Syntrophobacterales > Syntrophobacteraceae > Desulfosoma > Desulfosoma caldarium. The sequence goes on from NZ_RJVA01000013.1 coordinate 285,463, forward strand.
TCCTCAAAATCCGGAGCGGCCAGAACTTCCAGGTAGTTTTGAGCCACCAGTTCTGCCGTAGTCTTGTCCAAGGGCCGATTCAACACCAGACAGCCTCCAAAAGCCGCGATGCGGTCCGCGCGGTTGGCGCGCGCGTAAGCTTCCGCCAGAGTCTGGCCGTGGGCGACGCCGCAGGGATTGTTGTGCTTGAGAATGACCGCGCAGGGGCGGTCCATGAGATATTTAACGATATTCAACCCATTGTCCAGGTCCGTCAGGTTGATCTTACCCGGGTGTTTTCCTGCCTGCACCATGTCCTCCTCGGTGATGGCGCTCACAAGCCCGCGTTTCGGTTCGATAAAACGGCAGTCACCAAGGGTCAGATTACCGGAAATCAGCTCATAGAGGGCGGCTTCCTGGCCCGGGTTTTCGCCGTAGCGAAGGCCTTTTTCGATGAGTTCCCCCGTTTTGTCGTCGGGAAATTTCCATGTGCGTTTGCGATAGACGAGTTCTTGATGACCAAACCGAATGGAAAGCTCTTCCGGAAAATGATCGTCCATCACCGTGCGGTACATTTTCTTGAGATCCTGGCTCATGCGTTTTCTCCTTACGAAAACAGTGAACGTCGGGCCGGCTTTTAAGGCTCGCCATGGGGCAAAGGCGGGATGGGCGGTGCCTGAAGATCCTTGCGGTTCAAAAGCACCCTAGACTGGGAAGGGTGCCTGAGTTGCAGAGTTGAGCCGAGGTATCGCAAGGCTTCCAGGTCTTGAACGTTCACCTGATCCAGCGCCGAAAAGACCTCGGAAATGTTAAAGAACACGATGAGGTTGTGGGGCTGAAGCAGATCGATGTTCTCGATGAGGCGGTTGTGTCGCGTGTCGTAGACATGCACCATGCTTTCCAAAAATTTCAAAACGCGTCCCACACCCGTGCTTTGCCCATCGGGTCGAGGTTGGTCGGCGCGAGGTGGCAGTTCAATGCCGCGGCGGGCAAAGTATTCTCGAATCACCCCGTAGTGAATCTTCCACACGTTTTCCCCCGGCCGCACCAACCGAACTCCATAATAAGTGGTCTTTTGGACAGGTGTTTCGGCGGAAGCCGCGGGCATGGGTTTGGGAACATAGCCTCCAAGGGCGATTTTTTCGGCGCCGGGTTCTGTGGGCGCGCCGGATGACTGGGGACTTGGTAAAGCCTGGCCGGCCAGGCGCCGTTGAATCTCCTCCACGGTCCATTGCCGGCCGTGCGCGCTAAAGGGTTCTTGGGCTTGGACCACATGATCCACGCTGGTGTTGAGTCCAAAGGCTTCCTTGCGTTTCTGCTGCGAGGTCTTCGGGGAGACATCCGGGTAGGTAGAAGGGGCAGCTTCCACGGGTTTTGAGGCCGGCGGGACCGCCTCGGCCATGGGCATGGGTTTTCGCACCAGCTCGACGCCCGTGGAGCCGGCACCTTGAGGGGATTCGACAGACCTTTGCGCCGAGGGTGCAGGTCCCTTCAAGGAAAGCCGACCCATGTTCACCAGGACGTAAAGCGCGGCCCCCGTGAGAACGAGCAGCACGATGAGCAGGATCCACAGGAATTTCTTGTTTTCGGCCCTGCGCTGAGAACTTTGGTAAAGGCTTGACCCCATGGTGTCCTCCACAAGCTGCACAACCTTGATTGACGAGGATGCCGCACTGTGCTAGACGACGGGGTGAAGTAAAGACAAAGAAGGATGCCTGCAGCACCCACGGATCCTTAAAGATATACAACACATAAACCTTACACTGTTAGGAATGACATGGCAATGGAACTTTTTGAACCGGCAGGGCGAGCGACCCTCGTGGGGAGTATGCCGCACACGGACCCCGAAAGGGCCGTGAGAGTGGTTTTGGAGACTATGCCGGAAATTCCTGTCTGGCCTCAGTTGCCCAAGTATGCCGCCGAGCAAATGATGCTCCAGTACCTGGAAGGCCTTCCCGGCGTGCGACAAAAAGACGGTCGGGTGTGGGTGGACACGGAGAATTCGGACCAGGAGATTCTGGCGTTTTATGAAGACTATTTGGCGGTGGAAACCACGCCGTCCCTTGTGGATCATTCTCGGTTTGCCATGGGGGAGGCGACGGGGCGAACCTTTCGGCTGTTCTTGGACCGCCTGACCCAGAAACTCGACGCCGTGAAGGCCATCAAGGGACAGATCGTTGGCCCCTTGACGCTCTTGAGCGGCCTCACGGATCAGCACCGGCGCGCCCTGCTCTTTGACGACCGCCTTCGGGACATTGTGGTCAAGCATTTGGCCATGAAGGCCTTATGGCAGGTGCACCAGCTACGTCGGTGCGGTAAGCCCGTGATCCTTTTCCTGGATGAACCGGCGTTGGCGGGTTTTGGCACATCGGCCATGTTGACCGTCTCGGCGGACGACATCAAGAGCTTAATCACGCAGGTGGCGGAGCCATTGCGGCAGGCCGGAGCTTTGGTGGGCGTTCATGTGTGTGCCAACACGGACTGGGGCCTCATGTTTGAGTGCCCTCTGGACATTATTAATATGGATGCCTATCAATTTTTCGACCGTTTTGTTCTGTATCGCCAACAATGCCTTAAATTCCTAAACCAGGGCGGCATCGTGGCCTGGGGCATGGTGCCCACCTCGGAAGAGGCGCTCATCGACACGGTTTCGGCGGAATCTCTGGCCGAGCAGTGGAGAGACAACGTTCGGACCCTGTGCGGATCGGAGCTGTCGGAGGCATCGGTGTTGCGGCAAAGCTTGGTGACGCCGAGCTGCGGCTGCGGCACACTGAGCGAGCGGCATGCGGAGCAAGTGGCGGAGCTGACGCGGGATCTTTCACGAATCCTGCGGGGTTTGTGAAAAAAAGCGGATGAAACCACGTCCTCTGTTCTGAGAAGCCCTTTTCTTGTGCAGTAAAAAAAATTGGGCGCACAGTAGCTTGACATTAGTTTTTGTTATTGACCTTGGAGAGGGCTTCCCCTATAAGATCGCCCGCTGCGCGGCTCGGACGGAATGGCCTCGCGGTTTTTCAGTCGATGTATGATTGAAAAATTCCATGCGCAAGAAGGTTGATTCTTCGATGAGAGTCTGTTAGGAAGACACTGTCGTCTAGGCACTGTCGTCGCATCTCGAAAAATTCCCGACATTTGTGAGCTGACAACATATTTTCAGCGAATCCTTTCCCGGGGAAGGTTTCTGACATCAAAGGCGCCGCATAAGGGCAGAGCGCATCATGACATGGGGGTGTGCCCGCCCTATTCTATCCCCTCGAATACGGTTGAAGTCTGTTTAGGCGATGCGGCTATGAAGAGCGACGTATAGGTTTGTCCCAAAACTGTCCATGTGAGGAAAAGGAACCAAGGATGTTTAACAGAAAGGAACGTGCTATGGATGTCGAGTACAAGAACATTGATCCAAAACTGATCGTCAATGAGATTCGAAACGGCCGCTCCTTGGAGGCGGTGCAGAAGCTCTTTGGACTTCGAATGAAAAGCGAGGTTCAAGACTTGTATCTCAAGGGCCTGATGGAATTGGGCGAAATTCCGCAGATGGGTTTTGGTAAGAGCCGTGCTGCGGAGCCTGCGCCGAACCGCCACACGCGACCTGTGACACAGCCCCGCGTTCGAGAAAAGTTTCAGGAACGACCGGAACCCGAAGTCATCACCAAGCCCATGGTTCGGCGACGTCCCAAGCAGCCGGAAGTTCAGACGCCATCCGTGGTCATTAAGACCACGAACCATCGCACCATTGGACAGAGCGGAAGCATTACGCTGAATAAGGCCCTCCTCATCGATCAACTGGGGTTTTCCATTGGGGATTCGTTTGAAATCTATCGGGAAGATGATCGCGTCGTTTTGCGCAAACTTCCTGAACCGGTGCTTTAGCACGCGCTTTCGGGCACGGCGATGGCTCGGATGTGGCCGTTGGCCGTAGTCGGAAAGCGTCGCCTAGGGCGGCTCGCCGGCTAGGGCTTGATGTCGGTTGCGGAATTTGGCGCTGATTCCTGGCACAAAGCCTTGAAGACGTGCCAGAAGCGCCATAGGGCGGTCAGGTTTGTGCCGACGGCTAAAATAAAAAGCACGACTATTAGAAAAGCGTCTTCGGCGGAAGAGCTGAAAGGGATGCGGGCGAGTTTGTTAAAGGCCGGGTTAGCGATCCCGCCGATGCTGAGCAGAATGACGCGCTCCCCGCGCTGTAGCAAGCCGACCAGGCATTTTTGTCCAAGGCCTTCGGCGCGCGCCCGTGTGTAGCTCACCATTAGAGACCCGAACAGAATGCAGAGCGTGAGCAGGGAAAGCACGGGCTCTAAGGCGCCTTTGCGCCAGAAATAACCCCAGATGCCCAGATAAATAAAAAATTCTGAATAGCGATCTAGAACAGAATCCAAAAAGGCGCCGCTCTTGCAAGCTTGCCTGGTGCTGCGCGCCAGGCTACCGTCCAGGGTATCCACCAGCCCGGCCAGCAAAACGAGAATTCCGCCCCAAAAGGGCTGCATGAGAAAAGCCAGCCCTGCAGCTACGCTTAAGCCAAATCCCAAAACAGAGACCTGGTTGGGTCGAAGCTTGCACCGCACAAGAATGGGAACGAGAAAGGTCTGAAGGAGCTTGTAGTACTGCTTTTCCACATAGGTGCCTTTGAGCATGGACGGTATCCCCTCAGTGCTTGAGAAATTGAGCCCGAATCATACACGTTCTAACCGTTCTTGAATAGAGGTATGTGCACCCAAGGTTTTGGATTTCGAACCAAGCCACCCGAAAAGCACGTTTGGGGGCGAACGGCCCGATTTAATACCGGGCGAAACGTCTGCGCCATCGTGGCAAGGGCAACGATAAAGGCGGAGCAGGAAAGCTTTTCCGAAAAGCCTTTTTGTGGGAGCAGCATATGGCGCACCTTTATCGCGCCCTGCGGCACTCCTATAGGTTGCAAGGAGGGCGCTGCGAGACTGAGGGGAGGGTCACGACGGCGGAGGTTTTCACGGGCTGGCGAAGGCGCCCACGCCGATCAGAGCCACAACCGGCGCACAAGGGTCATTCTAAGGCGTGGTTCTGTGGGGTTTGGAAAGGATCCTGGATGTTCGAGTCCAAAAAAGTGCCCATGAGGCGCCGTGCACAGACCAAAGTTTCCGTCTCAAGGCCGCCTTGTGCAGGCACTAAAATGTAGGAATTGCTTGTGACCATAGCCGGCAGGGTCGAGGAGGATTCATGGGGATGCGGATCAAACCACAGGCCGTCGCGGCGGGATACTAGGCGCCCCGGAACCGCTCGAACCTCGCGCCCTTTTCCTGTGATGGAGCGGCTGAGCCTAGCCCACATTGGAGGAAACCAGGGTTCTTTCATCCCATAGCAACGGTGCAGCATGGGCAAGATAAGTTCGTGAAAAATCACCTGGGCGGCCCAGGGGGATCCAGGCAAAGCCCAATAGAGCACGCCTTTTCGATGCCCCAATGCCACGCTGCCTCCGGGTTTCATGGCAACCCCTTGAAAAACGGGAACAACGCCAAGATCGTTCCACACGTGAAAGATCAAGTCTTTGTTCCCTCCTCCGGTGCCTCCGGTGGTGATGACCACATCCCCTGCCGGCTTGTCGAGAGCGGCGGCGATGCGCGCGGCGTCGTCCGGAATGCATCCCATGTGCACAGGGACGGCACCGGCGCTGAGCACCAAGGCGGCCAAAAGGTATCGCGTGTCCGCGTAGGACATAGCCGACCTGAGAGGGGTTCCGGGATCTTGGATTTCGTCGCCGGTGCTGGCTAAGGCGACCCGACACCGAGCGGCCACGGGAACTATGCTGCAGCCTAAAGCGGCCGCGGCGGCGAGCCGAGCCGGTGTCAGGCGATGCCCGGATGGAACGGCGATGACGCCGCGGGGGATCCGTTCTCCCTGAGGACTCACCCACCGGCCTGGGCTTGTTTCCCTCAAGATACGCAGCGTTTTTTCCACCCTTTGCACGTCCTCGTCGGGCACCACGGCATCGGCCCCTCGAGGCAGCACGGCGCCGGTGAGAATGCGATACGCGGTTCCGGGTTCTACGATCACGGAAGGGTTTGTGCCCGCGGACAGGGTGGGCTCGAGGCACCGCAGGGTTCGGGGCTGTTTTGCCGTGGCCCCTTTGGTGTCATCAGCTCTTACGGCATAGCCGTCCATGCGCGATCGTGCTTCACCGGGTAGGGGAAAAGGGGCGATGAGATCCTGAGCTAGAATGCGATGAAGGGCTTGCGGCAGGGGCACCCATTCGACCGAAGCCGGCCGAATGAATCGAACGGCCAAAGAAGCCGCATCCTTGAGCGCTATGGCTTCACGTGGGGGCGTCATGTCTTGAAGGACTTCCCGCCGGAATGCGCTGATTCAGGCGGGTTTTTGAGTTCCAGCGTGCGTTGCCAATCCTCGGGCGTATTAATGTTCCAAAGACTCATGCCTTCGGGGTCATAAAGGCGCCATTGCGATTCTTCCACGGCATGAACCCGCACGCTTCGGTAAAAACTAATAACTTGTCGTCGATCTGTTTCCAAGCATCGCCGAATATGCGCAAGACAGCGCACATGGTAGAGGGCCATGAGGGGTTCGAAGTTTTCTCCCTTTTTGAGCACGATCACCTCCGCCTGGGGCGTGTGGGTCAAGGCAACCATGGCCTGGGCCAATGAGAGGTCCAGAAAGGGCATGTCCGTGGCCCGCACGAAAACCCAGGGATGAGGAGAAAAGTACAAAGCGGTGAAAATGCCGGCCAGGGGTCCGAAACGAGGCACCACATCGCGCACCAGAGGCACGTCCAGGTCCGCGTAGGGAATAAGATCATTGGCCACCACCATGACCGGATCGCAGAAGGTCGCCAGGTTGGCGATGGCCCGATCAATGAGGCGAACCCCCTGAAAAACCTCCAAGGCCTTGTTGCGTCCAAATCGGCGGCTTTCTCCGCCCGCCAAGACGGCTCCGGCAATCACGCATTGTCTCCCAAAGTAATGGTGACGCGAAGCTGCTTCGGACGCCTCCAACCCCGAAGCTGGCTCACCATGCCCACCAGACCTCCGGCGATAAAGTCCTGGACGAAATCTTTCATGGGCAGTTTTTTCCCGTCCAGTTGCACCAGTACGCGAGGGCGCTTTCGGTTCTTAAGGTAGCGCGATTCCAGGAAATCGGCGACACCTTCCACCTGGTCAAAGCCAAACCGAGGCACTTCCGTGTCCACGGGCGCGTCCGTGACCAGGGCGATGAGATTGTCGGAAGGGGAACACAAAGGCTGCGGCTCGATGGCCGACCGAAAGACTTCGATCTTTGGAAACATGGAGCGTTTGAACCCTTCAGCGAGCACCAGATCCTCGTCCCAGAAATAGCGGGAAACCACGTCTTCCAGGGGAAGTTCGTGAGGGACGGTGCGAATGGAGGCGACGCGCTCGGGGGAGGAAATGGCGATGGTTTGAGCCCCAGCTTGAGCGTGCCGCCAGGTGTCCTTGCCTTCCCGATCCATGTCAAAGCCGTGCACATCGTGCTTGACCGTGCCCACACGGTAACCACGCCGTGTCAGTGCGGGAATGAGCTTTTCCAGAAAGGTGGTTTTTCCAACGTTGGAAGCTCCGACGATACAGACGATGGGAACCATGGTCCGCCTTTCTAGGCATAGGCCAGGTAGAGGGTTTTCAATTCGGTAAAGGCTTCCACACCGAAGCGCGATTTTTCGCGTCCCAGCCCACTTTCCTTCATGCCGCCAAAGGGGGCTTCCGGCAGGGCCTGGTGTACGCCGTTGATCCATACACTGCCGGCTTCCAGCCTGTGAGCCAAGCGCAGTCCTTTGGCCAGGTTTTGGGTGAACACATAAGCCGCCAGGCCATAGGGAGACCGATTGGCTTCGACAATCGCCTGGGCTTCATCGTCAAAAGGGATGAGAAAAGTCACGGGACCGAAGATTTCTTCGTGGAGCTCGGGTGTCTGAGGTTCAATGTTTGTGATAACGGTTGGCGGAAAATAAAACCCTCGATGCAGTTCTTTCGGCAATGGCGCCTGAAAGACGGTGGCCCCTGCCTGCTGCAGCCTCCACACCTGTTCGCGCACGCGCCGGAGAATGCCCTGATGGTTGAGCGGCCCCAGCACGGTTTGGGGGTTTAAGGGATGTCCGACGCGAAGTTCCATCACCCGTGCCATGAATTCATCAAAAAAAGGCTTCCACACGTTTCGAGCCACATAGAAACGGGTGATGCGGTAGCAATACTGGCCTGAGTTTTTGTAGGCTTGCGCCACCATGTGAGGCAGGTGCGTGCGCCAGTCCGCGTCGTGGCATACGATGGCAGGGCACGAGCCGCCCAGTTCCAGAATGAGTCGTTTGACACTGCTGGCCGCCCGCCGTTGAATCTCCTTGCCCACCTCCGTACTGCCGGTAAAGGAAATGCCCCGAACGTTGGGATGATCCACCAGAGCAGCTCCGGTGACGGGCCCGGGTCCGGTCACCACTTGCAGCAGGCCCGAAGGAAGGCCGGCCTCGGTGAAAATCCTTGCTAAGGCCAGGGTGGACAGGGGTGTGTGCTCATCGGGCTTGGCCACCACGGCACAACCCACGGCCAAGGCCGAGGCCGCTTTGCAAGCCAGGGTGCTCAAGGGGTAGTTAAATGGCGTGATGGCGCCCACCACGCCCAGGGGTTCTCGCACAACCAAGGTGTGTCTTTGAGGATCCCCTAGGAGAGGGATAAGTCCTGAAAGGCGGTAGCCTTCTTCGGCGAAATAATCGATCAGGTGGGCTGTGTTGTCCACTTCCGCCACGGCCGCCTGCTTTGGCTTGCCGGTTTCTCGACCAAGAAGATGTGTCAGAGATTCCCGGTGGGTTCGAACCCGTTCGGCGAGGGATCGCAGCACATCGCGCCGATGCTGCGGCGCCGTCTCTTTCCAGAGCTTCTGGGCTTTGGATGCTCCCAGAACGGCTCGATCCACCCAGGCAGCATCGCACACGGGCACTGTGGCCATCGGCTCTTCCGACGCCGGATCCACAACGGCCATCCACGGCTCGGCCCATTGTTCGGCCCCGTCCACCCAAAACCCGAACTTTTCTTTGACGTCCTCGTGTGCCTGGTTGCCGCGCCAATCCACAGTATTTCGTCCCGCCGGGCCTGCGCCCAACCCGCTCACCCACCAGAAAAAGCCTTATCTTCTTCAACCCTTGAAAAAAAAGCTTCAACAGCGTTGACTCTATGCCATAGCGGTCCATGAGTGTCAACGCGCGCCAACTTGGACCGGTAGCCCGTTCCTGCAAAAAAAGGCCGGGTCAAGTTATCTGATCATGAACTCGCTTCCTTCCGTAACGGCACGATAAACCGGTCCTCCTCGACAAGATCGGGTTCGTTTCCATTGAGTTTCCACATGGACTGGATCATCGGCCCGGGCACTCCCATCCCAAAATGCTCGATATAGCCGTACCCACGGAGGATCTCTTTCAGGAGCTTGTTGCAAGCCACTCGAACCACACCCTCTTTCATCTTCTCCGCTGCAACTCCATTGATTTCGGTGTTCGGAAACGGTTTGATCTCGTAACGCGCACGACGAGCTGCCTGGTAGAGCTGTCCCTTCTCGTCGTGCGTTGCCTCTCGAGACCTCCTGCCCACGCGTATGTAGGTGACCCAGGCGTTCCCACGTCGTGCCTTGTAGGGGTTGCCTGGATTGTCTGCAGGGAATTCCAACACACTATTAATCTTGCCGTTTTCCATAGCCATAGAGGTGCAGACGTGGATGATGGCCGGCTGAAGGTTTTGCCGTGCGACGTTCGGCACCCGCATGGGGGCGTCCACCAAGGAACTGGTCAGGGCCGCAATCCGGTCATCATCCTCAACACCGAGCAGCATCACGCCTCGCTCGAGGTTAAGCCACACCGCCATCTCCTTTCTTATGTCTTCCCATTCGGCATGAAATACCCGCCATTCCTCGCCCCGTTCTTTCTCTAAGCAGTGAAGGATCGCCATGCGTGATTCCCGTACTGAACGCACGTCGGCGATGCCCTGATCCGCTCACCTGTAAATGCAGACTTCATTGGGGAGTGACAGAGCGGTTGCAGTTGGATCAGGTTTCGCCCCCATGCGCTTCGTTCCTCAGTGCTTCAGCGAGCGTGATTCACCAAAGCTGTATAAGACGAGAGGGAAAAAGGCTCGCCCTCCTAGGTGGCAAGTCCCCGGAACGAAAAGGACGGTGGGCCACACAAGAGAACCTACTATTGCTGTACTGAGGACGCCAGGCGGGGTCACGGCCACTGCGGGACACATTTGGAGCGGACCCTTTAGCCATGACGCGTTCGAATTCCACGGCGATTTCGTCGTCGTTCCAATCGATAATGTCATGGGAGCCGTTTCGGATGGTCCATAGAGTTCGATCGGTCAAGTGAAGACGTCGCCGTTTAGTCTTTTTAGGAAACCGACAAGGAATACTCAAAGCCCCTGAAAAGGCCACGTGACGTTGACGCTTGCAGCGCCCGTGTGTTTATATGAGGCTGAAAGAAGGAACGGCGCATCATGATCGACTATCCGCAGATTCGACCGGAAATCATTGCCATCGGGCCCATTCGGGTACGCTGGTACGGTTTGATGTACGTGCTGGGGTTCTTGACCACGTACTATCTAGCGCCAAGGCTTCCTAAGGCCAAGGCAATCGGCCTGACGTCCGAACGGATGCAGGACCTAATCGTTTACCTGGCCGTGGGGTTGGTGGTTGGAGCCCGACTGGGCTTTCTCATTTTTTACCAGTATGACAACTGGTCCTTTTACCTGAATCATCCCATAGAAATCATCGCGACATGGCACGGCGGCATGTCCTTTCACGGCGGTTTTATCGGCAGCGTTCTTGCCGGATGGATTTATTGCCGGCGAACCGGACTTCCTTTTTGGGGTGTGGGGGACTGTGTGGCCGTAACGGCTCCCATCGGCCTGGGGTTGGGGCGCCTGGGCAATTTCATCAACGGAGAATTATACGGAAGGCCCAGCACTGTGCCCTGGGCTATGATCTTTCCCGACGGCGGCCCCGTGCCTCGGCATCCCTCCCAGATCTATGAGGCTTTGGGGGAAGGGGCACTGCTTTTTGCCATTCTGTGGTGGATGTCTCGCCGCCCTCGCGAAAACGGAACGCTTGTCATGGCGTTTCTGTTTTTCTACGGAGCCATTCGGTTTGTCTTGGAGTTTTTTCGAGAACCCGATGAAAACCTGGGCTTTCTGTGGGGGCACTGGACCATGGGACAGGTTTTGTGTACAGCGATGATGGTTGTGGCCGCTTTTCTTTATCTGCAGCGTCGCATGCGGCGCACATTGTCGGTTGATGTGAGGAAATAAAGCCCATGAACGACACCCAGAACCATTTGGCGGAATCAGCCCCAAAGGCCACCGATGCCTGGCGGGAACGATGGCCAAAGAAAGTGAAAGACGCGCGCCGAGCCTTTCGAGCCGTGAAAAGAGGCCAGAGAATTTTCATTGGGTCGGCCTGCGGAGAACCTCAGCACTTGGTTCGAGCTCTGGAGGAAAATCTGCCCAACCTGGCAGACATGGAAATTCTTCACATCCTCAGCTTGGGAACCCACACGTTCTTGGAAGAAAACTACCATGGCAAGTGCCGCCTGAAATCATTCTTTGTGGCGGCCGCATCCCGCAAGGCGGTGGCCGAAGGGCGCGCTGACTACACGCCCATCAATCTGGGCGATGTCCCCGGGCTGTTTCGCAGTGGAGCGCTTCCCATTGATGTAGCCCTCATTCAGGTTTCCCCGCCGGACGAGCACGGTTTCTGTTCGCTGGGCATATCGGTGGATATTGTCAAGGCAGCTGCAGAGAGCGCCAAGACGGTCATCGCGCAAGTCAACAGCCACATGCCTCGCACTTTGGGTGATTCATTTATTCACGTGGATGAGATCGACGTGCTGATTCCATGGGATGAGCCGTTGTTGGAAATGCATCCATCGCCCATCACTCCCGAGGCTTCGGCCATCGGCGTCCAAGCGGCCAAGCTCATCGAAGACGGGTCCACCATCCGCGTCGGCGTGGGTTCTATTCCCAGCGCCGTCCTTTATGCCCTGGAAGACAAGAAAGACCTCGGCGTGCATACGGACATGCTCACCGATGCCTACCTGCATCTGGTGGAAAAAGGAGTCATTACCAACGCCAAAAAGACGCTGCACCCGGGAAAGATCGTCGCCAGCTTTTGCATCGGCACACGGGCTCTGTTTAATTTCGTCCACAACAATCCCATGGTGGCCCTGCATCCCGCGGAATATACCAACAACTACCTGGTCATTTCCCAAAACGACAGAATGGTGTCCGTCAATTCCGCCTTGGAAATCGATCTGACCGGCCAGGTGTGTTCGGATTCCATGGGCTATCGGATCTACAGCGGCGTGGGCGGGTCCGTGGATTTTCTGAGAGGTGCTCGAAATTCCAGGGGAGGCAAGACCATCACAGTGCTGACATCCTTGACGCAAGATGGCCGTTCTCGCATCGTCCCCACGCTTACTCCAGGCGGTGGCGTGGTGATCACTCGTGGAGGAGTGCAGTTTGTGGTGACCGAATACGGCATCGCTCAGCTTCAGGGCAAGAGCCTTCGAGAGAGGGCTTTGGCTCTCATCGGGATTGCGCATCCGGATTTTCGCGAAGAATTGACGCGCCATGCCTACAGCATTCAACTGCTCAAGAGAGAACAATTCGCCATTCGAGCCGCCAAAGCGATTTATCCCGAAGAATTGGAAATCACGCAGGTGTTTGACGAGACCACGAAAGTCTTTTTCCGGCCGGCTAAGCCGACGGACGAACGGATGCTTCGGGAGTTCTTTTATTCTCTACCCAAGGACGAAGCCTATATTCGGTTTCTTTCCACCATGAAAGTCTATCCTCAGGTGGACATTCATCGTCTGGTGAACATTGACTACGACAAGGAAATGACCTTGGTGGGCGTGGTGGGCCACATGGAGGAACAGAGGATTGTCGCGGTCGGTCGGTTCATCGCAGACGAGGAGTCCCCGGGGGCGGAAGTGGATTTTGCGGTGCACCCCGACTACGGTCGGCGGGGCATTGCCTCATTCATGATTCAATACCTTTCGGAAATTGCCATTAAAAGCGGTATCCGTCAGTTTCGGGCCTACATTCGACCAGGCAACGAAAGAGTCTTTGGCATCTTTCAACGGTTGGGATACTTCGTGGAGACTTCTAACATGGAAGGCTTCTACGAGATTCGCGTCCATTTTGACAAGCCTGTGGATGTGTGTCTCACCGAGGTGGCGTCGTAATGGGGGACAAGGAATGGGAAGCCATTCGCGAGCTCTCCGAGCGACTGGATCGGTTGCAACACGAACTCTGGGCCCTCAAAGCGTGCCAGGCCGGATGGGTGCACCCTGTGGAAAGGGCTTTGAGCCAGAGAGGGCTTCCCGTGGTGGCGCACGGGGACACGACCCAGGTGATGGTTCCTTCGGAGGCGCCCCAAGAGGCGGTGGACCGGTTTTATGACCTGATGCGCCGTTATTCCTTTCGGTTGTTTCTTCGGGATCTCATTCGCACGTCGCCGAAAGGATCGCTGGAACCCCTCACGCGCTATTGTTCGCTACCCACCGTGCGCCGTTACCTGAAGGAACTGCAACAGATGGGCCTTGTTCGCGTGGACGCTCACTGGCGCTGGCAATGGGTTCGATCTTCAGTGCCTAGTTTCGGGCCCACGCTGGAATGGTACGTGTGGCAGATTTTTCAAAGGGAATTCTTGGCGCCCGCTCTGTTCAACGTGCGGCTGGATCGCACGCGGCATGGCGGGGACTACGATGTGATCGCTCTGGTGAATCAGCGCCTGGTGGTGGTGGAAGTGAAGTCGTCTCCGCCGCGAGGTGTGGAAATGCCAGCTGTAAAGGCTTTCTTGAATCGATTGAAGGACCTGCAGCCGGACGTGGCCGTGTTTCTGGTGGACACCGAATTGCGCATGCGCGACAAGATCGCCGCCCTGTTTCAGGAAGCGCTCGCCGATTTCGGTGAGGCTTTGGGGGTTCGGGAGGTGTCTCGGCTGGTGCACGAACTGTTTCACATCGGCCACACGATTTATCTCATCAACAGCCGAAGAGGGCTCTACAGCAACTTGCGCGCGTGCCTTCGCGATGCCTTTCGATGGCATGCCCAATCCGGCCGATGGCCCGGCCGCCAAGGGCGTGAGCACGCGTTCGGAGTCTAGACAAAACGGATGGAATCGGGTCTTTGCAAGGGACCGTGGATCCGTTGCAGGGAAAGCAAACCGGAGGGTAAACGCCGCATGTCCGTACCGAAGAACTTGTACATCTATCCTTGGGAAAGTTATACGGAAAACAACTGCAACAGCTTCGTGATTGACGGTTCCGTAAGAATTCTCATCGATCCAGGGCACGCTCACCTGTTGCATCACCTGGAAGCTCGCATGGTTCGGGACGGATTCAGCCTCGAAGACATTCACGTCGCTCTGGCCACCCATCCCCATCCCGATCACTGTGAAGGACTGGTGAAACTCAAGGAATTGGGGGCACTCATCGCCATGCATGAGGAGGCTTTGGCGTTCCTGAGCCGTTTTCGTGCCCAATGGGAGCAGATGACCGGGCAGAGAATGCCCGACTTTCCCGTGGACTTTTTC